>NZ_JADCLR010000023.1:0-334200 GCF_015233815.1 Dysgonomonas sp. GY617 | reverse complement strand
TTAAAAGACTCTGATTAGTGCAAACTAGTCAGAGTCTTTTTTTTGTTTTTATACATATCAAATACAAAAGAAAGGTTCCCGTTAAATATAACAGTACATACATGCACATACTAGACGAGAGCTAGCTTCTTTAGATTTCTCCCAAGTTTAAGGATGAGAACAATAACCAAACACAATACAATACAGCTACTATATACACTAGATTACCTCATGAACTCCCTACCTGTAAAGAATAAGAAAAAACATATAGACTCGAAAGGAAATATAAACAGTCACTCGAATTTAGAAAGGCTCTGATATTTTTGTTGAAAGAAAGAATCTTTTCTGTGTAGAAAAAATGGCTAAATAGAGATCGCCAGTGAAATGGATCTCTAATAATACAATTTGGTAGATATTTAGACTTTGAGTAAATTTGTAATGATACTTTAAATTTAAAAAGCTATAGATTAATGACATTATCCCGTCAAGAAGATGTTTTATTATTAACATCTAAGCCTCTAAATATTGTTCGAGTTGGTTTTGTTGGGCTAGGTGTGCGTGCATTTAGAGCAATTAATCGTTTTCTTCACCTTGAAGGAGCTGAGATTAAAGCAATATGTGATATAGAATCTGATGCAATTGATAATATACAAGATCTGCTATTAAGGAATAATAGATCTAGGGCTGTTTCGTATTCAGGGCTGAATGGCTGGAAAGCGCTCTGCGAAGATCATAATCTTGATTTGGTTTATATTTGTACTGATTGGGTTTCTCATACTCCAATTTCTGTATATGCTATGGAAGCAGGTAAGCATGTCGCAGTTGAAGTTCCTGCAGCTATGACTATTGATGAATGCTGGCAGTTAGTTGATACAGCAGAGAGCACGAGAAAGCATTGTATGATGCTTGAGAATTGTTGTTATGATTCTTTTGAACTCTCTACTTTGAATATGGCTCAGAAAGGTTTGTTTGGAGAAATAATTCATGGAGAGGGAGCATATATTCATGATCTTCGTCCTATATTGTTTAGTGATAATATTCCAAATGGTAAAGAGCATTGGCAAAATCAATTTAATAAGGTACATACAGGTAATCCTTATCCAACTCATGGTTTAGGACCTATTTGCCAGGCTATGAATATACATCGTGGAGATAAAATGGATTATTTGGTATCGATGTCATCAATTGAAAGAGGTATGACTGCTTTTTCGAAAGAACGATATACGGAGTCATCCTTTGATCCCAACTTAAATTATACTTTAGGAGATATGAATACAACTTTGATCCGTACTCATAAAGGCTATACTATAATGCTTCAGCATAATATTGCGAATCCCAGACCATACAGTAGAATACATTTATTAAATGGAACTGAAGGTTTTTGTCAAAAATATCCATCTGAGCATATATTAATTAATTCAGTGCTGGAAAGAGAAATCCCAACGGAAATTTTATTATCTCAATTTGAACACCCTTTTATAACTAAGCTGTGGAAAAAAGGATGTAAAGTTTCAGGAATTAGAGCAAAAGATTTTTTGATGGATTATAGACTTATTTATTGTTTGAGAAATGGTCTTCCTCTAGATCAAGATGTCTATGATGCAGCAGAGTGGTCTTGTATTGTAGAACTTAGTGAAAAATCAGTTTTAAATAAAAGTATGCCTATCGAAATCCCAGATTTTACTCGTGGAGCTTGGGGAAAATTACAAGGCTTAAGATTTTTCGAATAGTTTTTATTATTACTTTGTTATGTAGGTAGCTAAAATAATAAGAGTCACGAATTATTCGTGACTCTTATTATTTACTTCAAATTTTATTTTATAAAGCCGAGGCCAACGTCAAGTTTTACATCTTTATTTTCTGATAATTCTTGTAGCCATTCTGGAATAAAGTCAAAACCTTCTGGTAATAGTCCCATTTCTCCTACTACAGTTGCCACTTTAGCTAAATAATCTTTTTTAAGATAGAATTTAGCATAATTGTTTTCAATCTCAAGATTTAGAGGAATAGAGTAATATTTATCCGATTCGACCAATATACTTAAGAGTTTACTAGCATCTATATTAGAGCCTAGCAGTGGTAGTAACTCAGCTACAACCTCTTTTTCGACTCCTATATATACAACTTTACCATCAACACTGGTGTAGTAATGTAGATCTACAAATTTGGAAAGATTGGTTTCTTGCGAAGCCCCTGTTTCTTTGAATGATATATTGACCTTACCATCTTCTTGGAACTGTGCTTTAACGTAGTCTATTTTTTTAGCTAATCCTTCACCATTGACTCCGTATTGAGCTAGGGCACCTTCTATGATAGCTCCTAAAACAGCACCATCTTCACCAAACTCAAAGTCGGTTATCATATCTGCTACTTTAACTCCAGCTTCATTTGTTGTAGTTTTTAGATTCCAAGTTCCAATAATCGGAGCTTTTTCATTGTCATCGTTATCACTACATGATGTAAAACCAGAAAATAAGCAACTAACAACTGTTAGTGCAATAAGTAAATTTTTAAATTTCATGTTAATTATATTTTATTGAGTTCGACTATATGCTCGAAAGAAACGATATATTACAGTTACTTATTCCTTAATCTGTTTATACAAATAATATTGGCATTAAAACCAGCAGAAGTAAATTCATTACATCACTTCTGGTTATTTATTTTTCTTGATAATACTTCTGTTTATTACAAATATACCCAAGAAATAAATCTAGTTCATTTTTGAGAACTGTGGAAATATTAGAGATCGTTTGTTTCAAAATTTAAGTAAAGCTAATAAAAAGAAAGATTAATAGTCTAATGTAGGGTTGTTAATGTTACTTTTAGGCTTCTAATTTAACCTAATTTTGTAATTGACTTATTTAATATATTTCTACTAGTGTTTAAAGCTTTTTTGATTTCTTAATATGGTTTTCATTATTGTGCTGGACTTACAAGTACCATACTTAATGTTTGTTATAGTTTTATTTACTAAGAAAGTATTCAAGAATAAGTCGCATATGGTATTATTATATTTTTTGTAAATATTGACAACTTTAAAATATTGAATCTCTTTGAAAAGAAAGTTGTGTTTCTTTTGTCTAAAATAGGATGTTACTTTTTTTTAGCTGAAAAATAAATAGTAGTACTTGGTCTATTTGAGGAGATGGTTATTTAAAATAGCTTTATCCATTTTTTTATAAAGTGGTAATTTTACTTAATGAAAAAACTAAATAGAGATATTTATTAATTAAGCAGGTGAGAGTCTAGAATTTATGTGTAAATTATGACAAATAGCATATTGTTCTTGTATGCAATCGTTTGTTTTTTTATTAGAGAGTTTGAATTATGTTTGGCGAAAAATTTGTTTGCGTAGTTTAAAACCTTCTTTTTTCAAACATATGAATTCTTATATTTTTAAGAGTGTCATAAAGAATTGCCAGCTTTTAGATATAAAGCGTCTAAATTATATTGATAAGATTGGGAGTTGATTATTCATGGTCTTAATTGTCTAATAATATGTATGAAAAAATACATATCTATTGGATTGCAGTCTCAAAATAGGTTTAGAATATATATTCTGAAAATTAGTACTTTGCAGGGAAAAGTACTCAATACTATTAAATATAAGTTACGCTATTGGTGTTAAAGCGATTGATTTTGTGATGAAATCAGCATATCTGAGTAAGGAGGATAGTTATAGAAGGATAAGAGGATAAGTAAACTTTTCTTTTGAACAGATAATTTCTTTAGCTAAAAATTTAAAATTGTCTTCGGCTAGTATTACCAATACAAAGGTTTAGAATAAAGCAGTTTTTGATGTGAGATTTCTTGATGGTGGAAATTAGGAAGAAGCATCTTCTCGAATTGTTGACTAAAAGACGAATGGTGTATATTCTAAAAAGTGATTTATTTCAGAGAACTGTTATGGATACTAATTATTTTAGAAAATTGAATCTGTTAAGTTCTGAGGAGCTGAATGTGTTGATGAAAGAATTATTGAGAATTGTTGATGAATAGGAATATATGGCAATGAATTCTAGACGAAATAGGAAAAGAATTTTTAATATACTTATCTCATGTCTTTTGGAGACAGTATATTGAGCATGACGACATGAGTATGTCAGCACTTAAAGTATATTCTGTAAATACTCTATTTGCTAGTAATCCTAAAATATATGAGATAGAAAAACGTGGTAACAATGTATGAAGAAATATAGCACTTTAATAATTCAGTCGAGAGAAACCTGTTGAACAAGCTTTGGCTCTAAGGAAAAAGAGCGAATTAATGCACTCGGAGATTATTCCTAATAGCTGTGTATTTATCCTGTGTAATAGGATTTAATCTGTGTTCTTCTTCTAAGTATAAGATTAGATAAAACTATAAACCAATTGATTGATAAATTTTTCTATAATTATAATGTGAGCTATTTGTTTAGTTTATTTGTATATTATGTATTCTACAATATTATTTATATACTAAAATAAGTATATAAATAATAATAATAGTTAATCATCCGATTGTTTACTTCTTTTTTTTATTTTAGTTACAAATATTATTATACATTTGAAAAAGAACTTGTATGCTATATTAAATGATAATATACGATAATCTGAAATTATTAACTATTTCTTATTTTGCTATTAATTCTATCTATTGAATCAGTATGACTCTTATTTCTGATATTTAGTGATATTATGAAAGTATTTTGGTTTTGTTCCTCTTTTTTTGATTTTGTAGAGAAGAGAGATTGACCGATACTTTGATAGTATGTCTAAATACATTAAGCTCTTATTTATTTATGTTAAAAAAAACTTTTATTTGACTCTGAATATTAAATGTGAACCTTAAATATAAACCTTCTCTATGTTGCTATTGTGGAATTATAATTTTATTAAAATTAAATCAACTAGTGTATGAATGCATTAAGAAAAATGACAAATTCTTTGTCAAAGAAATGGCTGCTCTTGCTGTCTGTTTGCTTTTTTGCTTTAATATTGGGTACTCAGCCCGTATTGGCTAATCCTGAGGGATCAAATACTTCTTTTGAGTTGCAACAAACAATTCAAAAAGTAGAAGGGGTGGTAAAAGACAATAAGGGAGAACCATTAGTGGGTGTGAGCGTGATTGTTAAAGGAACAACATCAGGAACTGTTACAGATATTGATGGGAGATATACCTTAAATATTAATACACCTAATCCTATTGTTGTATTTACTTATATTGGCTATAAACAACAATCGATTACGCCGACCAAAACAGTTTTGAATATTGTTATGGAAGAAGATTCTAAAATGATGTCTGAAGTTGTTGTGGTAGGCTATGGTCTTCAAAAGAAGGAAAACTTAACAGGTGCTGTATCTTCTGTAAGAGTTGATGAGACATTAGGTAGTCGTCCTATTGCTGATGTGGGACGAGGATTGCAAGGTGCAGTTCCTGGACTTACTGTTACAATACCCAGTGGTGAGGTGGGATCCGATCCTACTATGAAGATTCGTGGACAAGTAGCATCACTGGTTCCCGGTTCATCATCTGCACCATTACTTCTTGTAGATAATGTGGAAGTTCCAAGTATACAAATGATAAACCCTGATGATATAGAATCTATATCTGTATTGAAAGATGCAGCATCAACTTCAATTTATGGTTCAAAAGCTGCATTTGGTGTTATATTAATCACTACGAAAAGAGGTGCAAAAACCGAATCGTTAACCGTTAGTTATTCGAATAACTTTGCATGGCAAAATGTTGCAAAGAAAATGGAAATGGCTGGTATTGATGGTATAGAGTATAGTTTATTAGCTATGGAGAGAGTGGGCGCATCTACTACTTCTGGTGTATTCTGGAAGATAGACAGAACTAGCTTTGAAAGATCAAAAGAATGGTTATCTCAATATGGAGGTTCAGTCAAAGCTACTGATCCACTAATTTATGGAAGAGACTGGTACAGACAAGGCTCTTCTAATATGGGAGTTCGCTTGTATGATCCTTATGAAACAATGGTGAGAGAGTGGTCTCCTGCTCAGACACATAATCTTTCGGTAAATGGTAGAAGTGGTAAAACCGGATATAATATAGGATTGGGATATTTACTTCAAAATGGTATGACAAAACCAGCTGAGCACGATGACTTTAAACGTTATAATGCTTCTGTAAATGTAACTACCGATATCAATAAGTATTTCAGTGTTAGAGCTGGTACAATTTATTCAGATCGTACAAAACGTTATCCAGGTTCGGCTTCTTCGACTTCCGATCCATGGTATTACATGTATCGTTGGGGTCCTATTTCTCCTGTTGGAGTTCAAGAGGATGGAGTGGATTTGAGAGAGCCAGTTGCTGAAATTCGTAATACGAAAACTGCAAGTATTAGAAATATATACCACAATATAAATTTAGGAGCAACGGTTAATTTTACTAAGAACTGGGATTTCAAGTTCGATTATACGTATGCTAATCAACAGGATATAACAAGTAGAGCTTTAGTTGATTTTACAGCAAGAGATTCTTGGGCTAGTATTGCTGCTCCGGTATTAAGAACAGATGGTCAAGGTAATCAAGTATATGTAAATACAGCAGGACAACAAGTGGCTAGTGATGCACCTGGAGCGATGCCTGCATACCAATTATCTTTGATTACATATAATCCTCCCGGAGGAGCAGGAAATACTCAAAATCACATCTATCGCAGATCAAGAAATACTGATGAAGGAATTATAAATGCCTATTCTACCTACAATTTAAAATTGGGAAGAGAAACCGAACATGTATTTAAATTTATGTTAGGTCTGAATAGGGTAACTAAAAAATATGCAGAGAACTGGACTCAAAAAACAGGATTACTTGATTTTTCTAATCCTCAATTCCCTTTAGCTACTGGTAATGTTACAGGTAGTGGCGAAGAGTATTGGGAAAGTCAGTTAGGATATTTTGGACGTATCAATTATGCGTATATGGATAAGTATCTATTAGAAGCTAATTTACGTTACGATGGATCTTCTAAATTTCCAACAGATTTGAGATGGAGATGGTTTCCTTCTTTCTCTGCCGGCTGGATATTAAGCAATGAGAAATTTATAGAATCGTTAAATTTAAATCCTGTTTTGAGTTTTACAAAATTCAGAGCATCATGGGGATCGGTAGGAGATCAGTCTGTACCTAACAACTTGTATGTACCTATCTTAACGAATTATACAACTACTTGGTTGAATGGTGATACACAGTTCGAATCGTTCCGTAATCCTTTAGCTGTTCAGTCAAATATTACATGGCAAAATATCGAGAATCTAAATCTTGGTCTTGATCTTAGATTTCTTAAAGATAAAATAGGTGTGTCTGTAGATTGGTTTCAACGTAAAACCAATAATATGATTATTCCGGGAGATGCTTTACCATATACATTTGGTACACCTGCGCCTCAAGGTAATTATGGTAACTTAAGAACAAGAGGTTGGGAAGTAGCAGTTGATTTTAATCACAGATTTTCAAATGGTCTATCAATAAATGGATTGGCTACCTTCTCTGATGCATCTACTTATATAACTCAAAATGCAGATCATTTACTTCCAATGGAAGACAGATCAATAGATGGACAATTTACAGGTAGACGCTATGGCGATATATATGGTTATAAAACGGATAGATTGTATCAGTGGGCTGATTTTGAAACGGATGGAAATGGTAATTTGTTAACAACTACTGTAAAAGTTGACGGAGTGGAAAGAACAGTTTATAAACTTAAAGGTGACAATCCTGTGTATCAGGCAAAGCTTGAAGGTGGTAACTTTAAATTTGGTCCTGGTGATGTCAAGTATGTTGATTTGAATGGAGACGGTGCAATAAACGATGGCTCAAGAACTGTTGGTGATATGGGTGACTTAACAGTCATCGGTAACTCAACTCCACGTTACGAATATGGATTCCGTTTGGGAGCAGATTTTAAAGGATTCGATATGTCGGTATTCTTCCAAGGAGTTGGAAAACGTGATGTTTGGGGTAATGGACCTTTGGCAATAGCAGGTTTTAACTCCAATGACGGAGCCATGGCTCAGGCTATAGCAGGCGATTTCTGGACAGAAGACCGTACTGATGCATTTTATCCTCGTGCTTTCAATTTAGCGGGAAGTTCAAGCATATATAATATGCAACAACAATCGCGCTATTTGTTAAATATGGCTTATTTGAGAATGAAGAATCTAACGTTTGGGTATTCAATACCTACACCTACACTTAAAAAGTTGTACTTGACAAAAGCACGTTTTTATGTTTCATTTGAAAATTTAGTGACTTTTGATAAACTAAGAGGCTTGCCTATCGATCCGGAAGCGGTTGCAGGATACTCAATGTTCAATGAGACTAACTATAACGGAGGTCGTACGGGAGCAGGTATTCCAACATTCAAAACAGCTTCATTTGGGATTCAACTAAGTTTCTAACTCTAAACTATAAATACAATGAAAACTAAGATAATATTATTTACCTCAATCGTCTTTATACTTTTTTCGAGTTGCGAAGACGTACTTGATCGACCTCAATTGTCGTCGGCAAATGATGATACTTATTGGGTTAATGAAAATAATGTTCGTCTCTTTATGAACGAATATTATCCCTACCTCTTTGTAGGATATAATGTTAACTGGGGAGTAAATTATACGCCAATCACGGGGTATACCTTTAGTGATGATGTGATGACTGCTGCTAAACAAAAGAATTTTGATGTTTCGATACCTGCTTCTGTTGGCTCTAGCGCACCGCCTACATCTACTACTTATACTGATTTTCCTGCTTGGTTGGCTAATTATACTGGTCCGACATGGAATTTCTATTGGGTGCGTAAATCGAACTTGATGATTGATCGTGTTGAAAGCAGAATGTCTACGATTCTTAATGAGGAACAAAAAGCACATTGGATAGGTGTTGCCAAGTTTTTCAGATCAATGTATTATTCAACATTAGTACAAACATTTGGCGATGTACCCTATTATGACCGTCTTATATTAGACAATGAATTGGATGAGTTATACAAAGACAGAACTCCAAGGGATGTGGTAATGGATGCAGTTTATGATGATTTTAAATATGCTTTGGAGAATGTTCGAGTAAATGATGGTGAGCAATCAGTAAACCGATATATTGTAGCTGGTTATGCAAGTCGATTGATGTTGATAGAAGGTACTTGGCAAAAATATCATTACAACAATACTGCCAGAGCTCAGAAATTTTTACAATTTGCTAAAGAAGCATCTGAATTTTTGATGAATAGCGGCAAGTATGATATTGTAACAGATTTCCGCAGCTTGTTTGGTTCAGAAGATTTGAAAGGCAATAAAGATTGTATATTGTTCCGTCATTATAGCAGTGCTAAATTGGTAACACATTCGGTTGCATCAAATTCTAATTTGAATGAGTCTATGGCAATAGGAGCAAACCTTGCATTGTTAAAAGCATTTACATGTAGTGATGGTAAGACTTGGCAAAATTCAACATTAAGCAATGCCAATAAATTTGATCTAGCCAATCTGGTTAAAACCCGTGACCCTCGCTTCGAAGCTACATTCTTTTATAAGCCAAGAATGCAAGCGGTGAGTTCTGCTATTTATGCTACTAAGTTTATTAGTAGAGAAGGTACAAGCTACGAAGGCGTTAATCTTCCCGCTAAGTTTACTTCAACTAATAATACCAATGATTATCCAGTTATCCGTTATTCGGAAATACTTCTGAATTGGATTGAAGCTAAAGCCGAACTAGCCACTTTAGGTGGTGCAGCCGTTACACAATCGGATATTAATCTATCAATAAATAAAATACGAAACAGACCTTTGGATGCAGAAGCTATTGCTAGAGGTGTAAGTAAAACTAAAGCAATGGAGTTGACTGCTATTACTGACTCTTATGATCCTGCTCGTGATTCAGATGTACCTCCTTTGATTTGGGAGATACGCCGCGAACGCCGTATGGAATTCTTCTTGGAGCATTCGCGTATTGCAGACCTTAGACGTTGGAAAAAAATAGGATATATGAATGGAACTACACATCCTGATATTCTGAAAAGTATATGGATAGATATTCCTGCTGAATTACCTGGTTTGTTGACTGCAAGTAATAAAGGTAAAGTGTCTGTTATAAAAGAAAATGGAACACGCGTTATTTATGATGGAACTAATAACAGCGATATGGTAGGATATTTTAGTCCTGCGGGAGTTGTAGATAGAGATCCGTTCGAAAATATAGCAGGTGTGAATGTTTACTTGGCTCCGGTTGGACTAAATCAAATAACCGATTATGAGACAAGAGGATATACTCTTAAACAAACAAGAGGATGGGGTGAATAATCCTAAACACAAATAGAAGAAGCTCTTCTTTGTAATATTTATGAAGAAGAGCTCTTACTAAAAGATTACTTTATAAGATAGGTCTTAGACCTTCAACTTAAAAGCCTATTATCAATGAAAAAGACCATAAGCTTATTACTAATACTATGTAGTTTTGTAACCTATTTATCTGCTCAGACTAATAAAAGAGCTTTGCGTGGATTGTGGGTAGCTACCGTAGATAATATTGACTGGCCTACAAAACGAGGGCTTCCTATTGAAACGCAACAAGAAGAGATGGTTACGTTATTGGATAAGATGCAATCGTGCAATATGAATACGGTCATTTTTCAAATACGACCAACTGCTGATGCCTTTTATAAATCGAAGTTTGAGCCATCGAGCTATTGGTTAACTGGAGAGCAAGGGAAAGATATGGGATATGATCCTCTACAATTTGTAGTTAATGAATGCCACAAAAGAGGGATGTATCTACATGTTTGGTTGAATCCATATCGTGTAAATTACGATACTGCGGTTAATAATAGTTATGCAAAAGATCATATTTTGAATAAACATCCCGAGTGGATTATTAACTATGGTAAAGCCAAGTATTTTAATCCTGGATTGGATGAAGTACGTCAATTTACCTGCAAAGTAGTAAAAGATATAGTTGGTAATTATGATATTGACGCTATTCATATGGATGACTACTTCTATCCTTATAAAATAGCAGGTGAAGAGTTTCCCGATTCATTAACCTTTGTACAACATCCTCGTGGATTTACGGATAAAGGTGATTGGAGAAGAAATAATGTAAACCTTATTATCAAGGAAGTGAATGAGGCTATCAAAGAAGAAAAACCTTGGGTAGAATTTGGTATCTCTCCATTTGCTATCTGGCGAAATAAGACAGAAGATCCGAGAGGTTCAGAGACTAAGGCTATGAGTAACTATGACGGTTTGTATGCTGATATACTGCTCTGGCAAGAAAAAGGATGGATAGATTATGTGCTGCCTCAATTATATTTTAATATAGGATATCCTATTGCCGATTATGCAATATTAGCCGATTGGTGGTCTAAATATAACTATGGTGCTAATGTATATGCGGGTTTAGCTCCTTATCGAGTGTCTAAAACCGCAAAACAAAAAGAATGGCACAATCCTAAACAACTGGTTAAGCAGATTCGTCGAAATATGAGTGATCCTAATTTACAGGGAGAAATATATTTCAGTGCAAAATCGTTCTTTAATCCCGAATATAATATTCCGAAGTTGATTAGAAATGAGTATAAGACATTGACAATTTCACCAGAGAATAATAGAATTGAAAGAATAGAACCTCAAAATCCTCAGAATGTATCTATGAAATTGGAGCAAGATAAGTATCTGCATTTAAGATGGGATAGGGGAGACAATGCAAAACGTTTTGTAATATACAAGTTCAAGAAAGGCGAGCCAGTTAATAAAAATAATGCTGAATATATTGTTGCTGTAACTGGTTTAACGGAAGTAAAATTACCTTATAAGGATAATAAGGATTTGAAAAAATATCGTTATGGTATAACCAGTTTGAGTCCTACTCATGCCGAAAGTGCAATTGTTTACTTTGAATAACATATATTAGATTACTTATCTGTCAAATTAATAGAACCATGAAAATAATCAAGATTGTTATCATCTTATTTTTTAGTAGTATTTTACAAGTATATTCGCAGTCTGCGGAGGTATTGGTAGGAGCCGAATCTACTAAAGAATACTTTCCCTTGTTGAAAGGAAAACGGATAGCCGTTATGTCTAATCACACTGGTATGGTTGGTAATGAACATTTGGTTGATCTTTTGGTAAAGAGTAAATTCAATGTGGTCGCCATATTTTCGCCCGAACATGGTTTCAGGGGCAATGCAGATGCAGGCGAGCATGTCTCAAGTTCGGTAGATGAAAAAACAGGTGTACCCATTCGCTCATTGTACGATGGAGATGCAGGTAAACCGAGTAAAGAATCTATGGATCTTTTTGATGTTATGATTATTGATATTCAGGATGTCGGCTTGCGTTTTTATACCTATTATATTACAATGGCTAAGTTGATGGACGCCTGTGCAGAATATAATAAGAAAATGATTGTTTTGGACAGACCTAATCCCAACGGGCATTATGTGGATGGACCGATATTAGATATGAAACACAAATCGGGGGTAGGTTGGCTTCCTATTCCGGTGGTACATGGAATGACATTGGCTGAATTGGCTCTCATGATAAATGGTGAAGGATGGTTACCCGAGTCGCGAATATGCGATGTAACGGTGATTAAGTGTAAGAATTATACACATCAAACTCTGTATCAATTGCCGATAGCTCCGTCTCCAAATCTTCCGAATATGAAGTCTATCTATTTATATCCTTCTACTTGTTTGTTTGAGGCTACACCTGTAAGTTTGGGGCGTGGTACTTCCTTTCCTTTCCAAGTGTACGGCCATCCCAATATGAAAGGCTATAGCTTTTCGTTTACACCGAGAAGTATTGAGGGGGCAAAAAATCCTCCACAGTTAAACAGACTGTGTTATGGTGTGGATTTGAGGAGTGTATCGGATGAAGAAATTTTTAAAAATGGTTTTGATTTATCATATGTTATAGATGCTTATAAAAATCTTAATTTAGATGATCATTTTTTTCGTCCATTCTTCGAAAAGTTGGTAGGTGTTGACTACATTCGAAAAATGATAATAGAGGGGAAATCAGCTCAGGAAATTAAAGAAATGTGGCAGGATGATGTTACTAAGTTTAAGAAACAACGAGCCCCCTATTTATTGTATGAAGAATAAAGGTTGTAGACCTTTGATGTAGTAGGGGAAGCTTTATATATTCAGCCAGAGAAAGCATTATATAGGTTTGTTCTTGCAACAAGAAACAGATCATTAAATATTTTTAGATCAAACAACTATGGATCCTATATTAGTATTACTAACTATTGCCTCTTATTTTGTTGTCCTTTTTGGTATATCCTATGTTACAGGACGTAGAGCCGATAATCAGGGCTTCTTTGTAGGCAATCGAAAATCGTCGTGGTATGTTGTTGCTTTTGCAATGATCGGATCGGCTATTTCGGGAGTCACCTTTGTGTCTGTACCGGGAATGGTGGCAACAAGTGGCTTTGCATATCTGCAAATGGTAATGGGGTTTGTAGTGGGGCAATTGATCATTGCATTTGTATTGATACCTCTTTTCTATAAGATGAATCTGACTTCTATTTACGAATATCTTGAAACTCGCTTTGGCATATCAACTTATAAAACGGGAGCATGGTTTTTCTTTATATCCAAAATGTTGGGTGCTGCCGTGCGTCTGTTTTTGGTTTGTCTGGTATTACAGTTTTTAGTATTCGAATCTTTTGGGCTATCCTTTTTTATAAATGTAATATTTACAGTGGGACTTGTATGGCTTTATACGTTTAGAGGTGGAGTGAAATCGTTGATATGGACAGATTCGCTGAAAACTTTCTGTCTTATATTTTCGGTTGGATTGTGTATTTACTATATCGCCTCTAATTTAGGACTCAACTTTTCGAGCACATTGTCTACGATCTACGATCACGATTACTCTAAAATATTCTTTTTTGATGATGTAAACGATAAGCGTTTCTTTTTCAAACAATTTCTTGCAGGAATATTTACGGTGATTGCCACAACGGGGCTCGATCAGGATATGATGCAAAAGACTTTGAGTTGTAAGAATTACAAGGATTCTCAAAAGAATATGGTTACCAGCGGAGTGTTACAGCTCTTCATTATTCTTCTGTTCCTTATGTTGGGAGTTCTGCTTTATACATTCGCAGCACAAAACAATGTGCCTTTACCTACCAAGAGTGATGAGTTGTTCCCCATGTTGGCAACTAAAGGATATTTCCCCATTATTGTAGGAGTATTGTTTGTGATAGGTCTTATATCGGCTGCTTATGCTGCAGCGGGGTCGGCACTCACCGCACTTACTACTTCATTTACGGTGGATATATTGGAAAGTCCGAAGACGAAAACCGAGGAAGAAGTAGCCAAAATCCGTAAAAAAGTACATGTGGGTATGGCTGCTGTAATGGGTATTGTAATCATTATAATTAATGTCTTAAATAATACTTCTGTTATAGATGCTGTTTATATTCTTGCCAGTTATACATACGGACCTATTTTAGGACTCTTTGTATTTGGTATTTTGACGAAGAAAGCGGTAAAGGACAAATTCATTCCACTTGTAGCAATCGTGGCACCAATACTTTGTTTTATTATCGATAAAAACTCGAAGGAGTGGTTCAATGGATATCAGTTTAGTTACGAACTTCTGATAATGAATGCTTTCTTTACGTTTATAGGACTCCTGTTATTAGTAAGAAAAAAAGAGAATATGATATAAGTAGAGGTGTATAATATATACTTCTACAACTAAGAAATAATAAATTTTGTATTACATAATTTCAAAAAAATATGAAAGTAAATATTAATTGCTTTATTCCATTTCAAAGTGCAAATCAAGTAAAAGAGACTGTTGAAACTTTGAAAGCATCACAGCTGGTAAATAAAATCTATTTACTGACCGATAACGATTGTAAAGATAAAGTAGAGGGTTGCGAGGTTATTTCGATCGACTCATTAAAATCGACAGATACAATCAAAAAAATAGCTGCAAAAGCAGATACAGCATATACATTGATCTATACTAAATCGGCAGATCTTAGATTAGGTTATTTTGCTTTGGATCGTATGATTCAATTGGCACAAGATTCTGATGCAGGACTTATTTATGCAGACCATTATCAAGTTGTAGGTGACGATAAAAAGAATTGTCCAGTGATAACTTACCAAAAAGGAAGTTTAAGAGATGATTTTAACTTCGGGTCTGTTCTTATTTACAAGTCGGATGATTTAAAGAATGCTGTTTCTCAAATGGACACAGCTTATAAATTTGCAGGATTGTATGACCTAAGATTAAAGGTTTCGCAAATAGCAGAATTGGTACACATCAACGAATATCTATATACCGAAATAGAAAACGATACGCGTAAAAGTGGCGAAAAGATTTTCGATTATGTAGATCCTAAAAACAGGGAAGTACAGATAGAAATGGAGAAAGCTTGTACCGATCATCTAAAGAAAATAGGCGCTTACCTTAAACCTCAATTCAAGAAGATTGAGTTTAATAAAGCTGATTTTGAATTCGAAGCATCAGTTATAATTCCCGTTCGTAATCGTATCCGTACTATTACAGATGCAGTGAAATCTGTATTGAGTCAGAAAACTAACTTCAAGTTTAACCTTATCATTGTAGATAATTATTCTACAGATGGAACAAGCGAAGCTATTGAAAAATTTGCTTCTGATGAGCGTTTGATTCATGTTATTCCCGAAAACAAAGAATTGGGTATTGGTGGTTGCTGGAATGCAGGAGTACACCATCCGAAGTGTGGAAAGTTTGCCGTGCAATTGGATAGCGACGATGTATATTCGGATGAAAATACGTTACAAAAGATTGTAGATGCTTTCTATGAGCAAAACTGTGCTATGGTTGTTGGTACATATATGTTGACCGATTTCGAGATGAAGATGATTCCTCCTGGTATTATCGATCATAAAGAGTGGACTCCCGATAATGGTCGTAATAATGCACTTCGCATCAACGGGCTTGGTGCTCCGCGTGCTTTTTATACTCCTTTGTTGAGAGATATTAAAGTCCCTAATACAAGCTATGGCGAAGATTATGCACTTGGTTTATATTTCTCTCGCGAATATCAGATCGGACGTATATATGATGTCCTGTATTTGTGTCGCCGTTGGGATGATAACTCGGATGCTTCATTGGATATTGTGAAAATGAATGCACACAATACTTATAAAGACAGAATACGTACATGGGAAGTACAGGCACGTATCAGTTTCAATAAAAAATAATAAGGTTACCGTAGGGCAGGCTTATGTGTCTGCCTTCTAAGGTGGTCGTATAAATAAGTTAGCCCCTACAATAAAATAATAATTGAATGAAAACACATGTAACATCCGATGATGCTAAAAGTCTACTTTTGGAACAATTACAAGAGTGGGAGCAAGCCCGATTAAACTATGAGGCTTTAGCAAATGTCGAATCAAAAGATTTCTCTTTTGATGGGTTTGTAATTAAAGTGCAATTTAATCCGGGACGAATTCAATCGTCAGCAGCAAAGGTAGATACAAAATCCATTCAGGAGAGAAAATGTTTCTTGTGTCCGGCAAACTTGCCATTGGTACAGAAGGGTATACCGTTTGAGAATACTTATCAGATATTAGTCAATCCATTTCCAATATTTCCACAACATTTTACAATACCTACTTATGAGCATGTAGATCAATTAGTTTTAAACAGGTATAAAGAGATGCTGGCTCTGGCGAAGGACTTGAATGAGTATACCTTTTTTTATAATGGACCCAAATGTGGAGCTTCTGCACCCGACCATGCTCATTTTCAGGCAGGGAGCAAAGGACTTATGCCTATCAAAGAAGATATTAAACAAATAGATAAAGAAATAGTATTAGAGACCGAAGGTTTAACCGTTTCTGCATTTAAAAAATATCTAAGGAATGGTTTCTTAATTGAAGCCGAAGATAAAGATAGAGCTGTTGAATTCTTCAATAAACTATATTCTTTACTGGAAATAAAAGAAGGCGAAAAAGAGCCGATGATGAATATTATTTCTTGGTATGAAGATGGGAAATGGTTCAGTTGTATTTTTCCTCGTGCGAAACACCGTCCGGCTTGCTTCTTTGCTGAAGGTGACGATAATATCTTAATCAGCCCTGCATCGGTCGATTTGGGAGGTGTACTAATCACTCCGCTCGAAAAAGATTTTAATAAGATTACTTCTAAAGATATAGAAACGATATTAAAAGAGGTATGCATAAGTGATGCCAATATGCTGATCTTAATAAAAAAAATAAAGGACTTACCAAAGTAAGGTCTGAAACCTTAAGAGATAAAACTATGCAAGAAAAGAAACAAAAATCGCCTTGGGCGTGGATTCCTACTCTTTATTTCGCCGAAGGTCTTCCCTATGTTGCCGTAATGACTATTGCCGTCATTATGTACAAACGTATGGGAATATCTAATACCGATATTGCATTATATACTAGTTGGTTGTATTTGCCATGGGTTATAAAACCCTTTTGGAGTCCGTTTGTCGATTTGCTGAAAACTAAACGTTGGTGGATTGTTATCATGCAGTTACTTATAGGAGCGGGCTTTGCGGGAATTGCTTTTACTATTCCTTTGCCATTCTTCTTTCAGGCTACATTAGCATTTTTCTGGCTCTTGGCATTCAGTTCGGCAACACACGATATTGCGGCAGATGGCTTTTATATGCTGGCACTAGATACCAATCAGCAGGCAATGTACGTGGGTATCAGAAGTACTTTTTACCGTGTGGCAACCATTATGGGACAAGGTATTCTTATTATATTGGCTGGTTTTCTGGAAAGTACATCGGGTAGTGAACCTATTAAAATAGATATTGATGTATCTCCACAATATACACAGTCAACAATGTATATTCCTCAGAATACCATTTCTCAGGAGCAAGAAGGTAAGATCACTTTTATTGTAGATAAAGAGACTGTGAAAATGGGTACGCAGGGTGTTGACAAAGATAGCCTTAGTGTATTTATGAAGTCAATTACAGCATCTAATGAAAACAATGGATTTGTAATTAAAGAAACAGAAGCGCATAAAGCTGAGGTTGAAAAGAATAAAGCTAGTTGGTGGACATTATATGTATCTCAGCCGTTAGGTAATTGGATTCGAGATTCGTTTGGTGAAAAAAGAGAGGTTGATGAATCTACTTCTAATCAGGCAGGTAATGTGGCGGTGGTAGCAGTACGACTTTCGAAGCAACCCGATTTGGGCAAAGAAATGGTACTGAATACAACAATGAATAAAGGGGACAGAAGTATTTCTCTTATATCGGGAGATAGACTTTCCTTTAACGAAAAAAACTGGAATAAACCGGCGTATGTAGTTTTTCAGGTCGATCCAAAGCTGTCTGAAACCAGTAGAGCAGAGTATAAAGGTTTGTCAGGGAATATTCCATTTGCGTGGTCTATCACATTCTTCGTATTAGCAGGCTTATTTGTATTTTTCAGCTTTTATCATCGGGTATTTTTACCCCGACCAGCTTCCGATGTAGCACATACACATGTTACGGCAAGTTCCATATTCAAGGAGTTCTCTAAAACTTTCGTGTCTTTCTTTAAGAAACCACAAGCATTGGCTGCAATTTTCTTTATGTTGACCTATCGCTTTTCAGAAGCTCAATTACTTAAGTTAATAAATCCGTTTTTGCTTGATTCTCGAGAAATTGGAGGTTTAGGGCTTACTACGGGCGAAGTTGGCTTGGTATATGGTACTGTTGGTATTATCGGGCTTACAATTGGTGGTATTATCGGAGGTTTTGCTGCGGCACGTGGTGGACTAAAAAGATGGCTTTGGCCTATGACCTTAAGCATGCTGCTTACAATACTTACATTTGTTTACTTAAGTTTTGCACAAACCGAAAGTTTAATACTAATTAATATCTGTGTATTTATTGAACAGTTTGGTTACGGTTTTGGTTTCACTGCTTATATGCTATATCTGATGTACTATGCTGATGGAGAGCAAAAAACTGCTCACTATGCAATTTGTACAGGATTTATGGCATTGGGTATGATGATTCCAGGAATGTTTGCCGGTTGGTTACAAGAATTACTAGGGTATAACCATTTCTTTGTATGGGTTATGATTTGTAGTATCATCCCGATCATAGCGGTATCATTGTTGAAAATAGATCCTAACTACGGTAAAGCAAAAGAAGAAAAAAAATAACAATCATAATATAGAATATGAAAAGAGGATTAGCAATATTACTTGTTCTCTGGGCTGTGATTGCAAATACTTATGCTCAGAAAATAACGATAAAAACAGGAATAGAGGTTCTGAAAGAACAAAAATTCAAAGTGCTAGAAGGAAAACGTGTCGGCTTAATTACTAATCCGACGGGTGTTGACAATCATATGAAATCGACCATCGATATTTTGCACGAAGCACCTAATGTAAAGTTAGTAGCCTTGTTTGCACCCGAACATGGTGTACGTGGCGATGCTCATGCAGGAGATCATGTGGATAATGTAACTGACCCAAAGACAGGTTTACCTGTTTATTCATTGCACGGAAAAACAAGAGTGCCTACACCCGAAATGCTTGAAGGTATTGACGTTTTAGTGTACGATATTCAAGATATAGGATGCCGTTCGTTTACTTATATCAGTACAATGGGGCTGGCTATGCAGGGCGCTGCGGAGCAAGGAATAGAATTTGTTGTTCTCGACAGACCTAACCCTTTGGGTGGATTAAAAGTTGAAGGTGGATTGGTAGACGATGAGTTCATTTCATTTGTCAGTCAGTTTAAGATACCGTATGTCTATGGACTTACTTGTGGCGAATTGGCTTTGTTACTGAATGGAGAGAATATGTTGAAAAAACAATGCAAGCTACAAGTGGTAAAGATGAAATCGTGGAAAAGAAAAATGAGATATGAAGAAACCGGCTTACAGTGGATTCCTTCTTCACCTCATATTCCACAACCTATTTCCGCTGTTTTCTATCCCGTATCGGGTATCTTGGGCGAATTGGGTTATATGTCTATCGGTGTTGGATATACTATTCCGTTTCAGATGTTTGCTGCTGAGTGGATTAAAGCTGAAGATTTGGCTGCCAACCTCAATAATCTGCACCTACCCGGTCTTTATTTCAGACCTATGTACTTGAAACCTTTTTATTCGTTTGGACAAGGTAAGCAACTAGAAGGTGTACAGGTTCATATAATGAATTATGAAAAAGCTCGGTTATCGGAAATACAATTTTATGTGATGCAGGAAATTGCAAATCTCTATCCCGATAAGGCTGTATTTGACAATGCTAATGATAAGCGTTTCAGAATGTTCGATCAGGTATCAGGTAGTGATTATGTTCGATTAAATTTTGCTAAGAATAACAAGTTTGCAGATATTTCTGATTTCTGGTATAAAGAAGTAGCTCCTTTTAAGCAATTATCGAAAAAGTACTATCTATATAAGTAAGAGGTTACAGACCTGTTGTGTTAATCTTTAAATGAATACTAATGTGCAGAAATAGAGTAAAGTATGACTGATCAATCTAGCCATAGACTTTTAGCATTGGATGTGATGAGGGGGATTACGATTGCCGGAATGATAATGGTAAATAATCCAGGCTCGTGGGGAAGTATTTATGCTCCTCTGGGACATGCCTCATGGAATGGACTTACACCTACCGATCTGGTTTTCCCGTTCTTTATGTTTATTATGGGAATATCAACCTATATATCGCTTCGCAAATTCAATTTTGAATTTAGCATGCCTACTTTATTCAAAATATTGAAAAGAACAGCAGTTATATTCCTTATTGGGTTAGGGCTTGGTTGGTTTTCTCTTTCGTTGAGGACATTTAATAAACTATCGGTTGAGGAATTAAGTTTTATAGATAGACTCATACAATCGGTAACTAATTTTGAGCATCTCCGTATCTTGGGTGTGATGCAACGTTTGGCACTCACTTATGGTATAACATCATTGATCGCTATTTTCGTAAAACATAAATATATCCCTCACATTATTGTGATTACATTGATTGGATATTTCTTGATTCTATTATTTGGCAATGGATTTGAGTTTAGCGAGAATAATATAGTATCGGTGGTCGATAGAGCTATTCTAGGAGTAAATCATATGTATGTAGACAGTGGGGTGGTGCTCGATCCAGAAGGATTATTGAGTACCATACCTTCAGTGGCTCATGTATTGATTGGTTTTTATTGCGGTAAAATACTCTTAAATAAGAAAGACAATAATGAAAAGATACAACAGCTTTTTATTATTGGTACTATACTAATGTTTGCAGGTTTTCTATTAAGCTACGGTTGTCCCATAAATAAAAAAATATGGTCTCCAACATATGTTATAACTACCTGTGGGCTGGCTTCTTTATTATTAGCTCTTCTTATCTGGATTATTGATATTAAAGGATATAAGAAGTGGAGTGTCTTTTTTCAGACATTTGGTGTTAATCCACTTTTTATTTTTGTAGCAGCAGGTGTGTTTGCTATTTTAATGGGCAATATTTCATTTGTATATGATGGAGCAGACATAACTATAAAAACGTTTATATATAAGATTTTCCTACAACCTTACTTAGGTGATTATTTAGGTTCATTAATTTTTGCATTACTCTTCCTTGTATTTAATTGGATGATAGGTAATGTGTTGTATAAAAAACAAATTTATATAAAGATATGATATTATTGGCAGATGGAGGGTCAACTAAAGTTGATTGGTGTTTAGTTGATAAGGGACAGCTGGTAAAACAGGTTTTTACTAAAGGCATAAATCCGTTCTTCAGATCGCGTGAAGATATCAGTGACGAGATAAGAACGGCATTATTACCCCAGCTTACTGGCTATACTATTGATAAGGTCTATTTCTATGGAGCAGGATGTGCATTTCCAGATAAAAATGAAATAGTGAGAGCGTCAATAGCTGATCATATCAAGGCTTCGAATATAGAAGTTGGTAGCGATCTATTAGCTGCAGCTAAAGGTTTATGTGGTAAAAATAAGGGTATTGCCTGTATTATTGGCACAGGGTCCAATTCGTGTTTCTATGATGGTCAAAAGATAGTCGAAAATGTATCTCCCTTAGGATATATACTTGGAGACGAGGGTAGTGGTGCTGTTTTAGGACGGTTGTTTTTGGGAGCATGCCTGAAAAACCAATTAACTCCAGGATTGAAGGAAAAGTTTCTGGAACAGTTTAAACTTACTCCGGCTCTCATCTTAGAAAAGGTATATAAAGAGCCTATGCCCAATCGTTTCTTAGCAAGCTTGTCACCTTTCTTGAAAGAGAATATCAATGACGAGACGGTATATGCACTGGTATATAATGCCTTCAAAGATTTTTTTGTGAAGAATGTGATGCAGTATGATTATAAGAATAATGTAGTACATCTTACAGGTTCGTTATCTTATTACTATCAAGATGTGATAAATAGAGTAGGGGCTGACCTAGGTCTAAAAATTGGAACTATTGTTCAGTTACCCATGGAAGGGCTTATCAAATATCATTCTGAACATTATGTTAGAGTATAATACGCACAGGCATATCATTGGTATAACAGATTATGTGGGTGTATAGAAAGGAAAGAATATTAAAGGGAAACAAGTGTCGCTTTATTGATACAAAATAAAATAGCTATGACTTTTATAAAAATAACAGAACAACCGTCTTTATATGACGATTTAGAAAAGAAATCGGTGCATGAACTTTTGGTTGATATAAATAAAGAAGACCAGAAAGTTGCATTGGCAGTAGAGAAAGCTATTCCTGCCATTGAAAAATTAGTATCACAAATTGTTCCAAGGATAGAACAAGGAGGTCGAATTTTTTATATGGGAGCAGGTACAAGCGGACGTTTGGGGGTCTTGGATGCCTCGGAAATCCCTCCGACTTTTGGAATGCCTAATACACTTGTAATAGGGCTTATTGCAGGAGGTGATACTGCGCTTCGCAATCCTGTGGAGAAAGCCGAAGACAATATGGAGCGAGGATGGGAAGAACTAAAAGCATATAATATCAACGAAAAAGATACGGTTATAGGTATTGCTGCATCAGGTACAACACCTTATGTTATAGGTGCTTTACGTGAGTCCCGTAAACATGGAATATTAACAGCGTCAATCTCTAGTAATCCCGATTCGCCTATTGCTCAGGAAGCCGAAATAGCTATTGAAATGATTGTTGGTCCTGAGTTTGTAACAGGTAGTTCTCGTATGAAATCGGGAACAGGACAGAAGATGATTCTTAATATGATTACAACTGCTACTATGATTCAATTAGGAAGAGTGAAAGGTAATCGCATGGTAAATATGCAATTGTCTAATGAAAAGTTAGTTGATAGAGGGACACGTATGCTTATAGACGAGTTGGGCTTAGATTATGAAGAAGCTAATCGTCTTCTGTTATTACATGGTTCTGTAAAGAAAGCTACTGATGCTTATCGGGCAGAAGATTGAGGTTTCAGACCTTTTATTGAATTCTTTTACAATTTTATTATAGCCAATTTTAAATAGCCTAATACTATGAAAAAGCAATGTTTACTATTAATCTTGTTATTGCTTTCTGTTGTTGTTTCAGCTCAAGATTTTCGTTTTGCTCTGATAACAGATTTACATGTGAGAAGCAACGATTCGTTGGCATATAATGATTTGAGACGTACTGTCAATCAATTGAATAAAACGCCAGATATCAGTTTTATATTAGTGACAGGAGATATAACAGAAGAAGGAGACAGAGCTTCGTTACTGAAAGCAAAAGGATTGTTGGATCAGTTGAGTGTAAAGTATTATATAATATCGGGAAACCACGAAACGAAATGGAGCGAATCGGGTTCTACTGATTTTGCCCATGTGTTTGGTTCGGAACGTTTTCAATTCGAATACAATGGGTTTAAATTCTTAGGATTTGCTACAGGACCTATTATTCGTATGATGGACGGGCATGTGGCTCCACAAGATATCGTTTGGCTAGAAGAAGAACTAAGTCTAAACCCTAAGCAGCCAACAATTTTAGTAACACATTATCCTCTGTTACCTACTGATGTTGATAATTGGTATGAAGTAACAGATGCTGTTCGGAAATATAATGTAAAAGCATTTTTGGGAGGGCATTATCATAGCAACCGATTGTTTTTTTATGATGGAATACCCGCATTTATAAATCGTTCCAATCTGCGTGATAAAATGGATGGTTTAGGTGGATATTCTATCTATGATGTTACAAAAGAATTTATTATAGTTTCAGAACAAAAAATAGGACAGGAGCTTCGTCGATGGGGAGGATACTCTCTTACAGAGAAATATTATACTGAAGATAATTCGATTTATGAGCGTCCTGACTTTTCTATAAATAAAGAGTATAGTAATACTAAGGAAGTCTGGGTAACAGATATTGGTAAAACTATCTACGCATCGCCCGTAGTATCGGGTAACAATGTGTTTATTGGTGACGATACGGGAGCTTTCTATTCTATATCAACCAAAAGTGGAAATGTAAACTGGACTTTTCAGTCAGGTAATCGCATCATAGGAACCGCCGCTGTCTCCAATGATATTGTGGTTTTTGGTTCAGCAGATGCAACTATTTATGCTTTAAATACTACGAATGGTAAGCTTATTTGGAAATATTCGGCAAAAGAACCTGTTTTGGGAAGTGCAACTATTGATAATGGTACTATTTATATTGGAGCGAGTGATCATACTTTTCGAGCTCTAAATCTTAAAACCGGAAAGTTGATTTGGGAATACACTGAAGTAAAAGGCTATATAGAAACTCGACCACTGATATATCAAGATAAAGTTATTTTCGGTGCATGGGACAATATCATGTATGCGTTAAATAAAATAACAGGTAAACTAATCTGGACTTGGGATGGAGGACTTACTCGTATGCACTTTTCTCCTGCAGCAGTATGGCCGGTAGCAGCACAGGAGAAAATATTCTTTACTGCTCCTGATAGGGTGATGACAGCTATAGATGCAGAAACAGGTAATACTGTCTGGCGTACAAAAGAGTCAATGGTAAGAGAAACGATAGGTTTATCGGAAGATGCAACCAGAGTATATAGCAAGACCATGCAAGATAGTGTCGTTTGCTATTCTACAGTTGGGAATGAACCTAAAAGGCTCTGGATTACAAATGTTGGGTATGGTTATGACCATGCAGCATCGATGCCCGTCGAAAAAAATGGCGTTGTTTTTGGCAGTACAAAAAATGGAATAATCTTTGCCTTAGATGCTCTTACTGGTAAGCTTTTGTGGAAACACAAAGTTGGTAATTCGTTGATTGGTACGATATATCCTTTAAGTGCATCAGAATGTATATTTGTAAGTAGTCATGGATTAGTTGGGTTGTTGAAAAATTAGAATGGGGAGTGCTACCATAAATAGCAAAAGTGAAGTACATATATTGATTTATGAACTAAATAATCTCACCACTTGATCGGGCATATTACTATACACCCGATCAAGTGGTGAGATACTTCTTTATTCTTACATAGAGCTGTTATTAATTAAAAAAACTCCATATATAAGGAGTTTAGCTTTCTGCAATTTCAGAACTTGTTATCTTGTGTTTATCTGCGTATGAACTTAAAAAAAGAGTCAGCGCACCATCGCTCGTGATATTATGAGTAGTGCCAAAACTATCTAATAGAGCAAAAATAGATATCATTAATGCTGTTCCTGCATCGTCAATACCTAAAACTACATGAATTAATCCTAATGAAGTAATGAGAGTTCCACCGGGTAATCCGGGTGCAGCAATTGCAAAAATACCAAGTAGAGGTATAAAAATAAGCATCTTATCTAGACCTGGCATTGTCCCATACAATAATTGAGATACAGCTAATGAAAGAAAGACAACGTCTAATATAGAACCTACAAAATGTATATTTCCAAATAGAGGAATAGCAAAATCTCTCACATCGTTTCTCAGTACCGGACTCTTTTTAGTTTGTTCTATTGCAATACTTAGGCTTGCTGCCGAAGATTGAGTACCTAATGCTGTGAGAACCACCGGTCCATAATATTTAAGAACTTGCCACGGATTCTTCCCGGAATATATTCCAGCTGAACTATAGAGAATCACCATCCATGTAATATGGCATAAGATAGTAATAATCAAGATAGCAAAAAAGATGGGGAGTCTCGAAGCTAACGCTCCTTCGTAAGCTAATACACTAAAGTTTGTAGCTATGAACAGTGGTAATATGGGGATTAAGAATTTTTTCACCATTGTAAATACGAGACTTTGAAACTCGTATAATGCACTTTCTATTTTATCGGCTTTTGTCCATATTATGGATAATCCTAACATGAATGCTAGAACTAATGCACTTAGTACCGACATTAAAGGGGGAATATCTAATTTGAATATCATTTCCGGAAGCTCTTTTAATGTTTCCGTAGTGGGAGCAATATTTAACAAGGGTATTGTTTTGTAGCCAACTAAAGCAGCCAAAGAGGCACTCCCAACACAAGAAACATAAGCTAAAATCAAGGATACACTTAATAATTTCGATGCATTCTTTTTTAAGCGTGTTATTGATGGAGTGATAAATCCAAAAATAAGGAGAGGTATCAGAAAAAATATAATTTGTCCTAATACATGCTTTAAAGGCAGAATAACACTTATCACCTCTTTATTGGCGATCTGCCCAATCAACAACCCTATAAGTACAGCTAAAAATAATCTGAAAGTAGTATTTGAAAGAATATTTCTCATTACAAGTTTAATTAGTCTCTTAAATTCAAAAATAAACAAAGAATCCCACAAAATGTAGGATTCCCTGATTTCTTATAATATATTTTTAATATCCCGGATTCTGAGGGGTTATACCTAAATCTTCACCTTTTTCTCCCGTAGGTATTGGGAAGCGGTAATGTTTGCCTCTCACATTGTCATATTTTGCATGCAAATGTTTGTATACTTTTGCAAAAAAAGCACTAACAGTACTGCCGTCTCTTCCTGTTCCTCCTGCTGTTTTATATGAACTGTCGAAATGTTCGAAGTCTTTCACTGTTTTTACTGTCGCTATTAATGTTTTCCAGCGCACTAAATTCAGCCAGTTTTTTTGCTCATACACAAACTCATATCCCCATTCTTTGCGGACATCATTAACTGTAAGTGATTTCAGATTATGTGATGTATTACCATAGGCTCTTTCTCTAACTTGATTAACAAGAGGTAGAGCTTCACTAGTTTTTCCCGACTCGGCTAATGCCTCGGCTTTAATAAGTAACACCTCGGCATAGCGTATCTCTATGCGATCTACTTCATTTGTTGTGATTGCATGGTTTACACTGTTTTCATAACTGCGATCAATACCTTTGCCAAAGCGTGGTAGGGTAACAGGAGGCAAGAAATAATATCCTTTATTATTTTCTTGTGGATTTTCCAGATAGGTTGTATATGAGAACTCTCTGCGTGTATCAGCTACATCCCAATCATCGTGTTGCTTTACATTTGAAGGCCCTATGTGGTTATCTTTAGTAAGGTCAAAAGCAAAGGTAAATGCACAGTGAGTCTGATGATTGCCTTGTGCATCTACAGCATCACCATCATGACGTATTGTAAAGATATGCTCGGGTGCTTTGCTTTCATTCGATCTACCAAATAGTTTGGTGTAATCTCTCAACAAACTGTACTTTCCACTCTTGATCACTTTATCGGCATACTCTACAGCCTTGGCAAGTTTCGGATTATCAACATGAACATGTACAGGGTCGGAAGTGCTGTTGGCTATCTCAGCTAGTTGATCTTGTGTCAATGGATTGTGTCCCCATGCAAGATATACCCTCGCTAGAATGGCATTCGCAGCTCCTTTCGATGGAATAATAGGGCTGCTGTCATATTCGGGTAAATCAGCCTCAGCTTCGGTTAGGTCTTTTACTATTTGAGTATATACATCATTAATAGATGAGCGTGTTTTAACTGAAGTTCCGGTTTGTAGTACTAATGGAACTTCTCCAAATAGTTGAACCAGATATGAGTAAGAAAGTCCTCTTAAAAATTTAGCTCTGGCAATAGACACTTTTTTGGTTGCTTCAGAAACAGCAGTCGAAACACTAATTTTTTCTATCGCATCGTTTGAAGTGCCAACAGCTTGATACAATCGGCTATAAACTTTAACAGGATACCATGTTGTAGGTTTTGTTTCGAAGCGGCTTACCTCCGGCCCTGCCTCGTTTTCTTCTCCTTCGAAACTGATGGTACCCTCTGTAGCCGATTCTATAAGAAAGGAGAAAGAAGAACTAACTGTCTGAAGTGGTCCATATGCACCATTGACAAGGGCAACAGCCTCTTCGTCACTTTTAACAACGCTTGAACCACCAACAATAGAACCTTCGTCGTCTTTATCGTTGCAGGAAGAGAATGCAACAAGCAATACTAAGGCTAATAAAGCCTTGGATAACACTAACTTTTTCATACTTGTAAAATTGTTAAATTATTAAGATATATGTATTAAATTCAAATCAAAGTGTGATTTTTTTTAGCCTAGAATGAAAGTTCCATCCCAGCCATAAATGTGCGTGCAGTAGGATATGCACCTATGTCCAAACCGCTTGATATTTCGGGATCGTAGCCTTTGTAATTTGATATTGTTACAAGATTCTGAGCAGCCGCAAATAGGCGAAGCTTTACTGGATATTTCTTGAATTTAATATTATAGCCTACTGTCAGATTATTGATCTTGAGGTAGGAAGCATCTTCAACATACCGACTGTCGATATAAGAATAAGGGCGGGTGCCTGTAATATATGGAAGTCTGTTGGATGGGTTTGACGGCGTCCAGCTATCAAGTAGTGCTGTCGACATATTGTAGCTATCGGTCGGATGTTCCAATGTACGACGTAATGAATTATAAACCTTATTACCCTTAGAACCTTGAAGAAGAAGAAAGAAATCGAAATTTCGATAGATCAATGAAGTAGAAAAACCATATATAATATTGGGTTGTATACTACCCAATACTGTTCGATCATATTGATCTATCTTGCCATCAGGTGTACCGTTGGGACCACTTACATCTACAAATTTAAGATCTCCAGCTTTAGGAATTCCGTTGGTTGTAGTAGGAAGTTTGGATACATCTTCACCCGTCTGTACAATTCCGTCGAAGATAAGCCCATAGAATGACCCCAAAGATTCGCCGACTTGTAATATCTGCTCCGAATTATTGCCTTGAAGCAACCTCTTGGTACTTCCCATATCTGTTATTTTATTTACATTGTGGGCAATATTTGCATTAGCGATCCATGTAAGATTTTTGTTATCAATCAATGTTGCATTTACAGCAAATTCAATTCCTTTATTGGTTACATTTCCTATGTTTTCTAATTGTTCAATTACTCCTTGTGAGGCATCTACAGGTACATTCAATAATAAATCGGATGTTTTTTTGTAATAAATGTCTGCAACTAGATTCAGGCGGTTCTGAAAAAATCCAGCATCAGCTCCGATATTATATTGAGTGGTAGTTTCCCATTTTAGGTTTGAATTTCCTAAATTGTCTTTTTTATATGCAGCTCCACCATTATAATGGTTTGCTTTGTAGCTTTGGGCATATTCATAGTCTCCGATCTCTTGATTACCAACTGTTCCCGCAGACATTCTTAATTTAAGATTATTAAGAGAGTGCTGGTTCTTTAGAAAATTTTCCTGTTCCAGATTCCACGATAAACCGATAGAAGGAAAGTAGCCCCAGCGGTGATCTTTTGCAAAGCGTGAAGAATTATCGGCACGAATAGTTGCTGTAAGATTATACCTTTGCTCTAAAGTGTAATTAACTCTGCCTATAACCGAATGCAATGAAGCTGTTGATGTGCCTGATACGGGAGGGTAAGCCACAGCACCATCCGCCAAATTATTGTGTTTTAATGATTCGTTTGTAAAATGGGTTGCAATAGATGTAACATAATTTATATCTGACTTCTGATAGGTATAGCCACCTAATAAATCGATATAATTTGCATCGTTTATCTGCTTGGTGTATCCCAATGTATTTTCAGTTTGAAACGTTTCATATCTTTTTGATCCGATGCCACCAATACCTTGTTCTGCAAGACCGATGGCAGTGTAGGATGGAGCGAAGAAATTTTGTGTAATATTACTAACATCCGTCCCCAAACTTACTTTTGCAACCAATCCTTCAAGAATTGTATAACGGAGAAGGAAGTTACCCAACAATGAGTTGTTGATGGTTTCGGCTACGCTATTTTCTAAATCTGATACTGGGTTTACCGCTTTGCTGCCTATCGCAAAATAGGCATACTCATATGGATTCTTGTAATTATAGCTACCATCGCTATTATAGATAGGTACCACAGGAGGCATAAACAATGCATAGGTGAGAGAATTGGTAATTCCTGCCGAGAAAGGTGAAGAATTGTAGTTCACAGGTTCAGTAGTAGTGAGGCTGTTTTGAGTACTTTTTCCAAAAGTAACAAAAACACTCGCTGTAAGATTTTTGTATAAATTTCTATCTAGATTTACACGAGCATTGTAACGTTTAAATCCTGAATTTATAATGATTCCTTCTTGGTCTATGTAGTTTCCTGATATCAGATAACGTGTTTTATCGTCTCCTCCGCTGATAGATAATTCGTGATTTTGAGTTGTTCCTGTTCTTAATACAGCATCTTGCCAGTCATAGCCTTTGCCCAACTTTAGGATTTCATCATCAGTGAAATTTCCTTTGTTATTGAAATAGTCTTTTTGAACTCTTGCCCACTGGCTGGCATTCATTAAATCTAGCTTTTTAGCAGGTTTGCTCCATCCCGTAAAATGTCTGTAATTGACAGAAGTTTCGCCTCGCTTACCTTTTTTTGTAGTAATAATAATTACTCCATTGGCTCCACGTGAGCCGTAAATGGCAGTTGCAGAAACATCTTTTAGTACTTCAATGGATTCGATATCAGCAGGATTGATGGATGCTAAAGGATTTATGCTGCTTTCGATGCTGCCCAACCCAGTCTTAGTAGAACTGGCATCTCTATAAAAAATAAAGCCGTCGATTACATACAGAGGATCATTATTAGCATTAATGGAATTGCCTCCCCGAATGCGAATAGAAGCTGCTTCGCCAGGTTGTCCTGAACCCTGCTTTACGTTTAGACCAGCTACTGATCCGGCTAACATTCCATCGATTGTTGGTGAGACATTATTCTCTAACAGAAGTTTAGGCACCGAGGAGACTGCTCCCGTTAGTTCTTGTCTTCTCTGAGTACCATAACCGACAACAACAACTTCATTTAAACTATTTACATCTTCAATCAGAGCTATCTTAATTGATTCTTTTTCCTCAGAAATATTTATCTCTTGCGATTTATAACCGATAAAGCTTATAACTAATGTTATTGGTAGTTTATTGGGTGATCGGAGTATAAAAGTTCCTTCACCATCAGAGGTTACTCCATTTGTTGTTGATTTTTCTGCAACAACAGCACCAATAATAGGCTCTTTGGTCTTCTCATCGAAGATATATCCTGTCAGAGATGTTTGTGAATAAAGGGTAATTGAGTAAAATAATAACCCTAAAAAAACATAAATATATTTATTAACACTTGAAAAGGGGCTTTTTACCCTAAAAAAAAAGATTACTTTTGTCATGATAATTTTTATCAAGAGCACTTCCAATACCAATTGCCGTCGGAGGAGGAAGTGTTCGTTTTTTATTGAAACTTCATATTATTTTAACTAGCTACACGATATAATTAGTCATACCAATAGTTTGAAGATCTATTGTAAAGACATGTATATAGAGTATCTAAATTATTTGAGATCTACAGTGAGAGCTTCTGCCTACTAGACAAATTTAGCAGCGCATTCGCATTCGTGAAGAAGAAAGGGAAAGAGTTAAGTTTGTGTAGATAAATGTAAAAGGGAATTTGGAGATAATCGAAATAAGATTCAGATTATTCAAAGGTGCCCATAATTTGTTTTTCATTCCAGATAATATTTTCATTCCAGTTTTTTTATTATCACCAGTTAATTCATAGTGCAAATTTATTATTTGTTAACGAACCTTGAAATACCATAATCGCGGTATTTTATTAACCTAAATATGGTATTTTTTATTGTATAGGTTTATTTGGGTCTACCCTATAGACGATCAATGGAAGCTGGACGAAATGTATATTGAACTGAAAAAGATGAATTTCCGATACTGCTTTTTTCGATTAACTTAGGATCTAATCAATTAATTTACAACATTTCCGAAATCAATAGATTCTTCCAAAATGTTATTAATGAAGCTTTAACCGTTCTTATGAAAAAACTCCAAAACTGTTTTAATAAACAATTTTGGAGTTTTAGTTGAGGTTCCTGGCGGATTCGAACCGCCGTAGACGGTTTTGCAGACCGGTGCCTAGCCACTCGGCCAAGGAACCAATTTTGGGCTTAGCGAGTGCAAATATAAGTCAATATCTTGATTTAGCCAAAACAATTGATCGAATTTAGCCCAAACTTTTTAGAATGTTAAATAATGCCCTTTGTACTAGGTAGTTCGTAATTAAAGATATCTCGTTGTTTTGCCATTTTTATTGATCTAGCCAAAGCTTTGAAGATTCCTTCTATTTTATGATGCTCATTTGCACCTTCCGCTTTTATATTCAGATTCATTTTTGCAGCATCACTTAATGATTTGAAAAAGTGTAAAAACATCTCAGTTGGCATATCTCCAACCTTCTCACGTTTAAAATCGGCATCCCATACTAACCACGGTCTTCCTCCAAAGTCAATAGCCACTGTACACAGGCAATCATCCATTGGTAGGCAATAACCGTAGCGCTCTATACCTCTTTTGTCACCTAAGGCTTTAGCAATGGCTTCTCCGAGGGCGATAGCTGTATCTTCTATAGTGTGGTGTTCATCTACGTTCAAGTCACCATTTACCTTTATTGTAAGATCTATGTTGGCGTGTTTTCCTATTTGTTCCAACATATGATCAAAGAAAGACAATCCGGTGTGAATATCACATGCACCTTTTCCATCCAAATCAAGAGATACGTGTATATCAGTTTCTTTGGTTGTACGTTTTATTTCAGCTTTACGTTCACCTGCAAAAAGAAACTCACTTATGGTGTCCCAGTTTTCAGTTTGTAATACACAATATTCTTTTAATTCGGAAGGAAGCTCTATGTCTTCTTTCAGAAAAATACCTTTGCAACCTAAATTTTTAGCTAGTTCAATATCTGTAAGTCTATCACCTATTACAAATGAATTCTGCAAATCATAGTCTCCCGAAAGATATTTTGTAAGCATACCTGTGCGAGGTTTTCGTGTAGGCGCATTGTCTTCAGGAAAGCTTCTGTCTATTAGAATGTCACTAAAAGTAATATTCTCGCCTTCTAATGTTTTCATCATTTTGTTATGTGCAGGCCAGAATGTCTCTTCGGGAAAGGATGAAGTTCCTAATCCATCTTGATTGGTAACCATAACAAATTCAAAATCCAGATTTTTCTGTATGAAAAATAAATTTCTAAGGACTTTGGGATAGAATTCTAATTTTTCGAGGCTATCCAATTGATAGTCAATAGGGGGTTCTACTACAATTGTACCATCTCTATCTATGAATAAGGCTTTTTTTTTCATTAGTAAGTATATAAAAGTATTTAATGATCTATTTAGGATTTATAACAGTCTATTGATGTTATACTTGCTAAGGTTTTAAATAGCTCTAAGACCTTATTATTCAGTTATGTTTTTGTAGATTTTAGGGGTGTCACCATACACGGGTAATTTGCCATCCCATTTCTCAATAAACATTTTTTGAATTGCAAGATTAGTCATTGCCGAATTTTTTAAGGAATCTTCTTTGCTTTTTGTTCTCGCTTCCAGTAATTGTATTTCGGCTTCAGCTTTGGCTTGCTTCATCTTATCTTCTGCCAAGATCGCATTTTGTAGAGATTGGCTACGAAGGGCAATTATGTCTTTTATTTTTTGAGGAATCTCTAGATTTGAGTTTGTATTTTTTAAAATCAAACCGATTTCTCCCATTTTCAAAGCTAATATTCTATTCACTTCGATTTCAAAGGCATTTTTATTACTCACAAGAGAGTCAGAGCTGAAAGTGCCAGCAGCAGTTGAATAGGAGTGCGCTACAACTTCTTTAAGATAACTGTTGTTTATTTCTCTTAAACTCTTCTTTTCGTTTTTATAAAGAAGTTCAGCTTTAGATTCGTCGAGTAAATACGATACTCTAGGTTTTACTATAAATTCGGTTCCATCCAGAGCATTTACTTTAATAGAATCGTATGCTGCGGTTTGTATCGTAGTAGGATAAACGATTATTTCTGTATAAAGAGGCATAAATATAACGTACCCTTTTACTAACTTTACCTCGTAATCTACGCTATTGTCAAGGGGATTTCCTATGCTCGATTTTACACCAATATATCCCGAAGGTATATGTTTTATTTGCATAAAAAACTTACTGAATACTCCACCTATAACTATTATTAATAGTAAAATGAGTAGGAATTTCCATTTTTTGCCACCTTTCTTTACTTTTTTCTCTTCTTCTACTGGCATGTTATACTATATGTGATAATGCTTCTATTAGTGTATTGTTTTCGGATTCTGTGCCAATAGTTATACGGAGGCAGCCGTTACATAATGATATTGTATTTCTGTTGCGTATGATGATACCACGATCTACTAACTTATTATATATCATATTTGCATCATCAACTTTGACTAATATAAAGTTAGCATCGGAAGGGTATATTTTTTTAACAAGAGCTATTTTGCTTAATTCTTTCTCAAGGTGAGTTTTTTGCGTTAAGATCGTTTTAACCCACTCTTCTTTTAACTCTAATTTGTCTAACTCTAATTGTACGAAATTCTGAGTTAAGATATTGATGTTATAAGGATATTTTACTTTGTTGAATAGGTTGATGATCTCAGGAGACGCAAATGCCATTCCCAATCTTACAGCAGCTATTCCCCATGCTTTAGAGAATGTTTGTAAGATTATGAGATTTGGGTATTTGTCTAATTGAGGTACCCAGCTTGCTTCGGGAGCAAAATCGATGTAAGCTTCGTCTAAAACTACAATTCCTGAGAAGTTTTGGATTACTTTCAAGATCTCATTTCTGTCTAAGAGATTACCTGATGGATTGTTTGGTGAGCAAAGAAATATTATTTTGGTATTATTATCTGTTGCTTTTAAAACACTATCGGCATCTAGCGAAAAGTTATCATTGAGCAGTACTTGTCTATATTCGATATTGTTGATATCTGCACAAACCTTGTACATCCCATAAGTAGGGTCAATGGCAACAACATTGTCAACAGCTGGTTCGCAAAAAACACGAATAACAAGATCTATGGGTTCATCACTTCCATTGCCAAAGAATATGTTTTTTATATCCACATGTTTTATCTCAGATACCTTTTCTTTGAGTTTCCATTGTAAGGGGTCGGGATAGCGATTGTAAGGACCATTTAACGGATTTTCATTAGCATCTAAATAAACAGAGGCTTCTCCTTTAAATTCATCTCTTGCCGAAGAATATGCTTTGAGATTCCATATGTTTGTACGAACTAGCTGTTGTAGATTCATTATATTTAAGAATAAAAATTAAATAAAGTCTAAAGGTCTTATATTGATATTTTAACGCCTAACAATTTGTAAAACTCAGCCAATATTGCCTGATGTCCTGGCCAGGCTGGTGATGTTGTTAGATTACCATCGGTAATTGCTTCTGCGGGAGCAATGTTTTTATAGTTGCCTCCGGCTAATTCTACTTCGGGAGCGACGGCAGCATAACAAGTCAAAGTTTTGCCAGCAACTACTTTTGCTGCAGTTAATATTTGTATACCATGACAGATCGCTGCAACGGGTAAGTTCTTTTCGAAAAAGTAACGTGTGTATTCCAGTACTTTTTTATTTAGTCGAATATATTCGGGAGCTCTTCCTCCTGTAATATATAATCCGCTGTATTCATCGAGTCTCACATCATCGAAGTTTTTTGTGATAACAAAATTATGTCCTCTCAATTCGATATATGTTTGAAATTCAGTAAAATCATGTATTGCTGTAGCAATCTTATCTCCTGCCTTTTTATCGGGGCAAACTACGTCTACATGAAAACCCAATGATTCTAATGCCTGATATGGAACCATTAATTCATAATCTTCAACGAAATCTCCTGCTAACATTAAAATTTTCTTTTTCATACCTGTAATGTTTTAAAAGTTAGGGTCTCAGACCTTTTTATTGTTTTGTAAGTGTAAGAACAATTGATTGTAATGAATTGAAAATGACTTGTCCAATATCTGAGATTGCTTACTGTCTAAAGATAAGAGTTCTGATAGGATTAAAAAAACGTCTTACTTTGCTTCGTATGTAGTGACTACAAATATAATTAAGGGCTCGTCACTTGTATTTATAATCGAGTGATAATTATTATCTCCCTGAATACAGGTTACATTTCCTTTTTTAAGATCGAATTTGCGTGTTATATTGTCTTCGCCAATACGCTCAATGTATTCGCCTTGACCGTGTACTAATACATATAATTCTTGCTCTTTTTTACTTCCATGCTCATGAAAACCTGCTTGATCGCCATTATTCATCAGTACCATGTAGACGCCGATGCGGTTGTTGACTAATTCGTCTTTTCCGAAAAGAGAAAGCATATATACTACACCATTTCCGCCATACATCGGGTCTCTCTTTTCTACGTCAATTACCGTTCTTTGTGGTTTACCAAAAGGGGTAAGTGTAATATCTATATATTTAGAAACAGTATCTAATATATGTTTTTTTTCGCTATCCATATTTCTTAGTTTAATTGTTTCAACATTTCAAAGTGTGGAATACCCACTTCTGTAAATTGATCGCCTTCTATTGTATAATTGTGTTTCTTATAAAAATCGACAGCTATTTTTCGAGCATGGAGATAGATGTATCTATGCTGAAGATCTTTTGCTGTATTTTCAGCAAATTGAAGGAGTTGAGCTCCTAAACCTTTACCCTGCATAAAAGGGGCTATCGCCATTTGACGTAATTGAACAGTATGCTCATTAAGGGGTGTCAATATACAACAGCCTACTATCCTTTCGCTTTTAGGCAAACATGCAACTAATAACAAATCATTTTCATCTTTTAGCAGATCCTCTTTGGTAAAGACCAAACCTAGTGGTTCTCTCAATACACTATATCGAAGAGCAACCATTTCGTCATATTCCGGCGACTGATATGTAATGAGTTTTAGTTCCATTATTTCTTCAAGCGAAGTGTTATTGCATTTTTATGAGCAAAAAGCAATTCGTTTTCTGCCATAATTTCAATAGTAGCTCCTAGATTTTGTATTCCTTCTCTGCTGATTTCTTGGAATGTAATTTTTTTAATGAAACTGTCCAAATTTACTCCACTATATGCTTTGGCATGACCATTTGTGGGCAAAGTGTGATTGGTTCCCGAAGCATAATCTCCGGCACTTTCGGGTGTGTAATGACCTAAGAATACCGATCCAGCATTTACTATTCTATCCGCTAAGTCGTTGTAATTTTTAGTCTCGATGATGAGGTGTTCGGGAGCATACTCGTTAGTTAGCTCAATTAGTTCGTCATCATTATTTACTAAGATAGCTATACTATGTTGAAGGGCTTTTTCTGCGATTTCTTTCCGCGGTAATTCTGCTAACTGTTTCTTTATTTCAGATATAACAGATTCTATAATAGCCTCATTAGTTGTAGTTAGTATAACTTGACTATCAATTCCATGCTCTGCTTGAGATAATAAGTCAGAAGCTATAAAAGCGGGATTTGATGTTTCATCGGCAATTACTTGTACTTCCGATGGACCTGCCGGCATATCTATGGCGACGTCTTTAAGACTGACCAATTGTTTTGCAGCCATTACATACTGATTACCTGGTCCAAATATTTTATAAACTTTAGGAACGCTTTCTGTTCCATATGCCATTGCTCCAATAGCCTGTACTCCACCAATCTTGAAAATTTTGCTAACTCCTGCTACTTTAGCAGCATATAGTATGGCAGCATTCACATTTCCGTCTTTGTCGGGAGGAGTGCATAGTACTATTTCTTTACATCCAGCAATAGTTGCAGGTATAGCAAGCATTAATACGGTAGAGAATAATGGTGCTGTACCTCCAGGTATGTATAGTCCTACTTTTTGGATGGCTACTGCCTTTTGCCAGCAAATAACGCCTTTAGTAGTTTCTATTTTCTTGGTTTCTATTTTTTGAGCTGAATGGAATTTTTCAATATTGCTTTTAGCAGTTCTTATTGCAGACTTAAGCTCTTCGGAAAGATACTTTTCCGAATCTTCAATTTCTTTGCTAGATACTGCAAGAGAAGATAATTGTACTTTATCAAATTTTTCCTCATAGCTGATAACAGCCTTATCTCCGCCTGACTTTACTTCAGCCAAAATAGAGCTAACGGTTGCATTCAGTGAAGATGTGTCGAATGTTGGGCGAGCCAAAATCTTGTCCCAATCGTTCTTTTGTGGATATTTTATGACTTTCATTTTTGTAAGTATAAAGTATATCTTATAAGATCTTAGACCTTAAATTCTTTTTTTAATAATCCGTAAACAGCTAAATCGGTATACTTATTATCAACAAGTAATTCGCCATCACGTTCAATGCCTTCTAGTATAAATCCAAGCTTCTCAGGAATACTGCGACTTTTAGCATTTTCTACTCCAGCTTTTATTACAATCTTATTTAAATTGAAATCGGTAAAGCCTAATATCAGCAATTCTTTTACTGATCTCGTTACTATACCTTTTCCTTGTGCTTCTTCTATAATCCAATAACCTATCTCAGCTTTATGATTGAGAGCATCCATATGGTTAAATCCTATGCGACCGATAAACCTATCTGAATCATAAATACTATATTGAACTTCTTCATTATCAATTACACCTTGAACGTATTCAAGTGTATTGCTTTCATCCTGAGTCCAGTCAACAAACGGTAACCATGTTCTCAGGTAATCTCGTTCTCTGGTTATTGCCTCATAAATATCAGAAGTAGATTCTAATGTTGTTGGGCGTAGGACTAATGTTTCTGTGATTTTTATCATATAGCCGATTTTGGATTTTCTAAAACTCGTTGTTCATCTTCTTGCAAATCTAGCCTTATTATGGCATTTGATACATTGGGCTTATTAAGAAATAAAACAGCAAGAGAAAACAGTGTTATGCATACAAAAAAAAGTTCTCCTGTTATTATATAACAACCGATAGAAAATAGTGCAACAGTATCTAAGATCGTCCAAGGGATAAGTAGTCCTTTTCTATATTTAGATAGCTTTTCATGCAATCCTCTTTTCTGTTTTGCTTCTTTAATACTTTTCTGAGCGTAAAAATAAGCCAGCGTAAAGCCAATAATAACAATAATTCCGTCAGCTATGATATAAGGTATATCATGTTTTGTGAAATTATTATGTTTCTTGTACATCAATGCAAAAAATAGAAATATACAAGGGAGCAAAAGCATAATTATATATACTGTATATAGTATTGTGAAATACTTTTTTACTGTACTCATCAGACTGCTTTTTATAAGATCATTTTCTCAATAGGAATCACTAGTATTCCTTCCGCTCCTAAGGCTTTTAATTTTCCTATTATATCCCAAAATTGTTTTTCTGAGATTACAGAGTGTATAGAACTCCATCCCGATTCTGCCAGAGGCATTACTGTTGGGCTTTTCATTCCTGGTAGAAGAGATATAATATCTTCTACTTTTTCGTTAGGTGCATTAAGCAAAATGTATTTTTTACCTTCTGCAAATTGTACAGATTCTATTCTGAATATTAATTCGTCTAATATCTGTTTTTTATCTTGTGATAAGTCGTTATTTGCGATAAGCAATGCTTCTGATTGCATCACAACTGCTACTTCTTTCAGTCGGTTACTAACTAATGTGCTACCAGAGCTGACAATATCGAATATAGCATCAGCAAGTCCTATACTTGGAGCTATCTCAACAGAACCGGAAATAACGTGTATTTCTGATTCAATAGAATTATCTGCTAGGAATTTTTTTAAGATATGAGGGTAGGAGGTAGCAATAGTTTTGTTGTGGAACCAATTAACGTCAATGTAGTCTATGTCTTTTGGAATGGCTAACGATAGGCGACATTTGCTGAAACCTAGGCGTTTGGTTATGAGCGATCCTTCTTTTTTCTCTACGAATTCATTTTCTCCAACAATACCAACATCGGCTACGCCTGTAGCAACAGCCTGAGGAATATCGTCGTCTCGGAGAAATAGAATTTCTACATCAAAACCTTTTACGGGAACAAGTAATGTTCTCTTCTTATTATTAAGTTTGATACCAGCCTCTTGTAGAAGTTCCATTGTTTCTTCAAATAGACGACCTTTTGATTGGATAGCAATGCGTAGCATATATTTATTAAAGTAATTAGGTTAAAAAAAAAGACTCACCTATATGTAGGTAAGTCTTTACTTCTTGTGTTATTTTGAAAATACATCATAATAAGACCTCACTTACCAAATGAAGAGAAATAGAGGTGATGATGATGTAATTGTCTTGTCATTATTAATATTTTTATATAAAGGCAAATATAGTAAGAAAAAATAAAACACAAAGAGATTTCCTAATTATTTTCTTTTTGATCTTTCTTTGTCAGACCTATTGCCTACCAATTCTTTCATGTATTGGGTCTCTGCTTGCTTGTATCTATAGATTTTCTCGGCAGATAATACTTTTTTGAACTTCTGAAGATATTCTTGTTCTAATTGCGCCTCTTTTATTTTAACAGAGCTGCTAGCCTCCAGTAATCGTTCGTAATCGGCATTTGTTTTATTGCTTTTTTTGCGAAGTTCTCTTGATTCTTTTCTGATTGCTCTGTTCAACTCAAAACGTTTATCCATTAACTCGTTGGTTAGGGGAATAAAAGCTTTGGCTTCAGCATCAGTCAAATTTACCTTCTCTATGATAAATTCGGCTCTTTTCTGTTTAAAAGCTTCTATGTCAAAATCTCCTCGGTGCGAATGTTCTTGCGCCGATAAAGGGAAATATGAAAATATAGAAAGCAGGGCAAGAAGTAAGATATTTTTATATTGCATAATCTTGTTTTTGAATTATTCTACACTATAAATTGCGTCTTTATAAACTAATTGAGTTGCATCGTCTTCAAGAAATTGGTAATAATCATTCTCAAAAGAAGCCAAATTGTCGTCACCTGATATATAATTCTCTTTTGCAAAATTACTAATATCAGGAGAATGGTTCTCCATGTAATTAGTTCCCAATATAGCAATGCCTGTAACCACAGCTGCCGCAGCTACCCATTTGCCAACAGACCTCCATAGAGGAACAATTTTCTTTTGTTTCTTCTTTTCCGGTAAATTATTCATTATTTCTTCATTGAAATTCTGAAAGTAATTTTCCGGAACTCTGAATGGGCTATTTTTTTCGATATTGTTCAACATACTACTAATCTTTTGAGTATAATATAGACTCTTTAAAATGAAAAAGGTTTAATTGGATTGTGATAAAAAATCTTCTATTTTTTTCACTGCATGATGATAAGAGGCTTTGAGAGCTCCTACCGAGGTGTCGAGCACTTCAGACATTTCCTCATATTTCATTTCTTCGAAATATTTCAGATTGAATACTATCCTTTGTTTTTCGGGTAAAGTCAAAATAGCTTTTTGAAGTTTCAGTTGGGCTTCATCACCATCGAAATAAGAATCGCTTTCGAGTTTTGCTTCCAGAAAGTTGTCGCTATCATCCAACGGTACATTTTGCTGTTGTCGTTGTTTGTTTATAAAAGATATACTTTCGTTGATAGCTATTTTATATAGCCATGTAGTCAATTTAGAGTCACCCCTAAAGCTGTCGATATTTGTCCAGATTTTGATAAATGTATTCTGTAAAACATCATTAGCATCTTCGTGAGAGATAACAATCTTTCTGATCTGCCAGTAGAGCCGTTCGCTGAACGACTTCACCAAAACAGAGAAAGCATCCCTTTGGGTTTTCTCATCCAATAGTCTTTTAACTAATAGAGCTTCTTCCGTTTCTGTCATTTTATATTAAGTGCTAATATATTTATATACATATGGGGAACATATCTAAGTTTACCCTAATGATAAAGATATAAACAGTTTTCAGTTTAATTGTAAAATCAGTTTGTAATTATTACATCTCCGAATCGTCTCCGAAATCATCTTCATTATCAACTGTAGAACCTTGTCCATCCTCAAACCAAGAGATAAAGCCATCTACTTTGGTTGTATTGTTATTCCACCATTCGAGAGACACGGGGAAATAAGAAACACTTACATATCTGCAATATGTCTCAAAATATCCTGATTCTAGTATCTCTGTATAGATAGGGACATAAAAATCCCACAACATACCTTTACGAGTATCGTTCTGCATTTGGCTCAAAGTGAAAAAGATGGTTCGTGATGCTTGTTCAAAATAAGCATATTGAAAGCGCTGATCTTCAACCTTGGGTTGCATTGTACGGAGTTGATCGTATATTTTTTGTCTGTCAATGCCATCTTCGGGAGTTAACAGAGGAGAATTTGCCGGAATTTTTTGTGTGATAATATCATACATTTCACCGAATGCGTCTTTAGATCGATCTGTATTTGGTTCAAGTAATAAGAAGAAGTGAAACGATAGAAAGCTTTGTATCCATCTGTCCGAATCGCTTAACACATAGGCGTATAGTAAAAATGCACTGGGGTGAGTGGTATCTATTTCAATAGCTTTTTGCAAATGGAAAATAGATAGCTTTAAGTTTTTAGCTTTAAAATAACTCAATCCAAGATTGTAATGGAGGAGGTATTCATCTCCGCATCTTTCCAATGCCTCATTTAGTAGCTTTACCGACTGATCTATTTTGTTCATATCGGCAAGAGCAGAACTCTTTACACAGTATGCATCTACAAGAAGGGGTTTGAAGTTGGCATTAATAACCTTAGTGCTATATTTTAGAGCATTATCATAATCTTTAAGATGAAGATAAGATAGAGCCATCTCATAGGTTGCTGACATCGAAGACGGATTAGCCTTTAGTGCTTGTTGATAGTAACTAATAGCATCCTGATAGCGTCCTTTGTCGTGGAGGCTAACTCCTTTTCTGATTAATTTGTCAGATGTAGGCTGTGTGTATGATATAGTTGAACAAGAAAATAAGAGGATAATTGTAATGACTAATAACCGCATTCTAAATAAAAATTATATTTTGGAGAAGTAAAAGTACTAAAAAACTCCATAGCGCTCTATATTACTTGTAGGAGTTTATGAATTTTTCGGAATATTCACCGATTTTACTTTTTTCTTATTTATATATACTAACCTCTTAGAAGTGACTTAAAATATTTATACCTTTGTTCGTCAAATTGATAATAACACGCAAGTTAAGGTTCTAAAATTTCTTGTAGTATTGCCAGTTTTGATAAATATTTCCAATATCTAAATATTAAAGAATAAGATGTTAACGATCAAGACTATTAATGATAACCCTGAGGCAGTTATAAAAAAATTGGCTAAAAAGCACTTTGATGGAAAAGAAATCATCTATAAAGTGTTGGGCGAAGATAAAAGACGTAGAGATATACAAACTGAGTTAGATGGACTTCTTGCGGATGTTAATGCCAAGTCGAAGAGCATAGGCGCTTTGATGAAAGAAGGAAAGAAAGACGAAGCCGAAAACCTGCGTTCTTTTGTACAAGAGGTTAAAGGTCGTATTCAAGTATTGGAAGCAGATCTTAAAGATGCTGAGGTGCAGGTGCAGGAAATGCTTGTACTTATACCTAATCTGCCTGCGGATGAAGTACCGGAAGGTAGGGTTGCAGAAGATAATGTTGAGATTAAAACAGGAGGTACTATTCCTGATTTAGGAGACGAAGCTCTTCCTCACTGGGATTTAGCGAAAAAGTATGACCTTATCGATTTTGAATTAGGTGTTAAAATTTCAGGAGCAGGTTTTCCCGTTTATAAAGGAAAAGGAGCCCGTTTGCAACGAGCGTTAATCAACTATTTCTTAGATAAAGCACGCGATGCGGGTTATTTAGAGATTCAACCGCCTTATGTGGTAAATGCGGCATCGGGTTATGGTACGGGTAATCTTCCCGATAAAGAAGGTCAAATGTACCATGCGACTTTGGATGATCTGTATTTGATACCAACAGCCGAAATACCTGTAACAAATATATATCGTGATGTAATTCTGGAAGAAAAAGATCTTCCGATCAAAAATACAGCTTATTCAGCATGTTTCAGACGTGAAGCAGGTTCTTACGGAAAAGATGTTCGCGGATTGAACCGCTTGCACCAATTCGATAAAGTAGAGATTGTACGTATAGATACTCCTGAGCATTCATACGAATCGCTGAAAGAGATGGTAAGCCATGTGGAGTCGTTGGTGACCGAACTTGGACTGCCTTGGCGTATACTTCGTCTTTGTGGTGGTGACATGAGTTTCACATCGGCATTGACATTCGATTTCGAAGTGTTCTCTGCTGCGCAAAAACGATGGCTAGAGGTAAGCTCCGTTTCTAATTTCGAAAGCTTTCAGGCTAACCGTCTAAAATGCAGATATCGAAACACAGATAAGAAAACTCAATTGGTGCATACTTTAAATGGTAGTGCTTTGGCTCTTCCTCGAATAGTGGCTGCTTTGCTTGAGAATAATCAGAAACCTGATGGAATACATATTCCTAAGGTGTTGATTCCTTATACAGGATTTGATATAATAGATTAAGATCTGAGATCTTTTTATGGCTATACTACTATTTTACAAAATATAAATTGGCTAATGAATTTTCGAAAATTAAGTCTGCTAATTCTGATCTTCTCTTTATTGGGGTTTTATTCTTGTAGTGATGACGAGAATTCAAATCTGGAAGGTAGATGGCAGCTAAACCAAATAGAGACTTCGGATGGAAAGAAGCAGGATGTAGATACCATCTTTTATTCTTTCGACAGAAAGGTCTTTCAATATTTGAAATTAACTTCAGATACTGAAACCTTTATGGGATTTGGTAATTATACTGTATCAAACGGTGAAATTAAAGTCGATCTGATTTGGGAGAGTTTCCGTCCTTATGAGTGCGATAGCTGCTTAGGATGGAATAGTCTGTCTCGAAATTTTATAATAAAAAGAAATACGTCATCATCGCTCCAATTAGAATCAGATGGAGAGATTTTATATTTCAAAAAATACTAAAAAACAGTTATGTATACCTTAATAGGTTAAACTATTTTTAGTATTCATCTGTTATTTGATATAGGAGAAATTATTATCTTTGTAAAAATAACTTTTAACAATGAGATTATGAATAAACTACTGGGATTTGGATTAGCACTGTCATTATTGGTGGCTTTTGGTTCTTGTAAACCAAAACAAAGTGCTTATAAATCTGTATATGAAGCAGCGAAGGAAAGAGAACTTGAGGAAAATAAAGCTCAACCAGCAACTCCGGTTACTAAACCAGCTTATCCTGCTTACACAGATGCATCAAACGAAAAAGTAAGAACAGAAAAAATTACACCAGTATATGATGCTGACGCTTCGGGACTTAGAGCATATAGTGTGGTTATTGCCTCTTTGAGTGTGAAACCTAATGCTGAAGCCTTGAAAGCCAGAATGGAACAAGAAGGTTACAGAATTATCTTAGCTCAAAACGAACAAGGTATGTATCGTGTAATTATTGCAAGCTACGATGATAAAGCGGCTGCTGTAAACGAAAGAAATAGTATTCGCGATAAATATTTGGCTAGCGGTTCTAGCGATGTTCTTAGAAGAACATACGGTATACCGTTTGACGATCTTTGGATATTGCAAAGACAATACTAATAAAGTCAAAATGTAAAGACCTAAAAATGGCTATTTCAGATTCTGAAATAGCCATTTTTTTTATAGGTAGTTTTCTTCGTTTTTTTGTTGAAACAGATTGTGACTATAATGTTTGGCTAAGCATTAAAATGTTTGAGACCCCTAAATACCGTAAAATATTTAATGAATTTATTGCTCTATCTTTCAATCATAGCTATCTTTGATAGATATATTTACTAAAATAATAAAAGGCCTGATGCCTTAATGTAAATTATGCGTGTAAGATTTTTAGGCACAGGAACTTCAACGGGGGTACCCGAGATTGGCTGCGAGTGCGATGTATGTAGATCAACAGATAAACGAGACAATAGATTAAGAGCGTCGGTTATTGTTTATATTGAGGGAAAGTCTATATTGATAGATTGTGGTCCCGACTTTAGAGAGCAGATGTTGGGGATTGCTTTCCTGCCGATTGATGCGCTTTTAATAACCCATGAGCACTATGATCATGTAGGAGGTATTGACGATTTACGCCCTTTTTGCAAATTTGGAGATATTGAGATCTATTTAGAACAATATGTTTCAGAAGCATTAAAGTCAAGAATCCCTTATTGTTTTACAGAATACAAATATCCGGGAATACCTATTATTGCTTTAAATGAAATTAGTTTAGAGCCTTTTAAGGTTGCAGGAAAAATAGAGATTATTCCTATCAGATTGATGCATGGTACACTTCCTATTGTTGGTTATAGGATCGGGAATTTTGCCTATCTTACCGACCTTAAAACTATTCCCGAAGAAGAATATCATAAACTAGAGGGTTTGGACGTTTTGGTGATAAATGCTCTTCGGATAAGGGAACATATTTCTCACCAAAATCTGGATCAGGCTTTGGAAAAGATAAAACGGATAGCTCCAAAGAGAACTTACCTTACGCATATGAATCATCATTTCGGATTACATGCTGAGATGGAGAAGATATTACCCGAAAATGTATTCGTGTCTTTCGATGGATTAGAGTTAGATATACTATAAAGTCTATATAAGTAATAGTAATTATACTGTACAAGTATTTTGAGTCGTAATACGATCTGTTGTATTAACGCTTGTCTAAGTAATAAATAGGTCTGAGACCTGAATAAAGATACCTTTGTTTATATGAAAAAGTTAGTAATTGTTGGATGTGGACATCTTGCCGAAATAGTTGCGGATGCAGTTGTTAGTGGTTTGTTAGCTGAATATGATTTGGTTGGCGTTTACTCGCGTACAGCTTCGAAGGCTGATCGTATTGTAACAAAGATGCAACAACATGGAAAACCTTGTGTAGCATGTGAAACTTTAGAAGACTTATTGGCTTTGAAGCCTGATTATTTAGTAGAGTCTGCTTCTCCTACAGCTATGAAGGCTCTTGCTCTGCCTACATTGAAGAATGGAACTTCTATCGTCACCTTATCTATTGGAGCTTTTGCTGACGCTGCATTTTATCAGGAAGTAAGGGAAACTGCAAAAGCACATGGTACACGTGTATATATTGCGTCGGGTGCTACGGGTGGTTTCGATGTTTTAAGGACTGCTGCTTTAATGGGTAATGCTTCAGCCAGATTCTTTAACGAGAAAGGACAAGCTGCATTGAGACGGTCAGTAGTATATGATCCATCTTTAGAAACAGAGAAGCGAGTAGTCTTTTCTGGAACAGCTAGAGAGGCAATAGGTGTTTTTCCTACGGGACTTAATGTTTCGGTCGCTGCTTCGCTGGCTTCGGTTGGTCCCGAAGATATGCATGTAACTATGCAATCCACTCCCGGTTTCATAGGAGATACTCAAAGAGTTGAAATTAAGAACGATCAGGTACACGCAGTGGTAGATGTATATAGTGCCACACCCGAAATTGCAGGATGGTCTGTGGTGAGTACTTTGATTAATATTGTTTCACCTATTGTATTCTAATAATAGATTAAGCAGATGTTTAACCATAGCCAAAAAGGGGTTTGTACATCGTTCTAGATAGTAAAAAGAAAAAGTGGTATTATATAATACCACTTTTTCTTTTTAAAGAATAGTCTTTATATCATTTAAAGTCTTTACTGTATATGTTGGTGCTACATTGCTTGAGTCAACCATACTTTTAGGGTTAAACCAAATCTGATCTATACCAATGTTTTTAGCTCCTATAATATCTGTATTGATGTTATCTCCAATCATAATACAATCGGTACTGCTGGTACTAGATTCTTTCAGAGCATAATTGAAGATCATAGGATGAGGTTTATTTTTCCCTACATGATCTGAGAGAAATACATCTTTAAAGTATGAATCTAGTCCTGCATTTTTGATCTTCTTGTCTTGTACTTCCAGAAATCCGTTTGATATTATATATAGGTGATATTTAGGTTGTAGATATTCAAGTATGTCTTCTACTCCCTCAATAATATTCTTTTTATTGGATACTCTACCCATAAAATCATTGTTCATTTCTAAAGACTGCTCAGTAGAGATAGAAGTGAAGTCATTCAATGCTTGTTTGAATCTTCCCGTCTTTAGTTCTTCTTTACTTATTAGATTTTGCTCATATTGATCCCATAAGTGAAGATTGATGCTTTGATATTTTTGGTAGAAATCGTTGAAACTAGGATAATACTTATCGATGGTGTAGTCTGTGTAAACTTCTTCCAGTACTTGTTTACTGTTAAGAGCTGTGTCGATAAGCGTATCATCTAGATCGAAAAATATAGTTGTATATTTCATCTGTTTTAATTAAATAAGCCTTTGCGAAGCTATTGAGCGTAATAGCTATAATTTACTATAGCTATAAACTGTTTGTTAGTTCTTCTTTTATTACCGATAGGTATGTATTAAAACAATAAAAAGGTCGTAGACCCTTTAATAAACAGTGGCAAAGAGAAATCTTTACCACTGTTTTTATCTTATGTAAGAATTATTAAAGCTTAATCAACCTGTATAATAAGGAATTGACCTAGGCTCCAGAATCTTTTGTAATCATTAATTTTAATTACTACCTGACTGTTTGCATCTTTAGCAATAGTGTAGCTGTCTTTAGGTTGATCAGATAGTACTTTTGCTTTCTTAGCATATACAGGAATTTCTTTTACATCACGAATGTCAATCTTGATGAAAGTTGATTTGTCGATAGACTCTTTCAAAATTTTAGGAGAAGAGATAAAACCGCCTGTAACAACTTTGGCTTCTTTAAGCTCTTTTGATGTACCGAAGATATAATAACCGGTATTCAATGCTTTCTCTTGTTCTTTTATTTTGTTAGACTGTTCTACATTCTTATTAGAAAGATCTTCAACATTAGTATTCAATTTTTCAACTTCACCTGTTAATGATGCAATTTGAGCATCTCTTACTGTAAGAGCTTCTCTAAGCTCGGTAATTGCAGCACTTCTTTGTTCAAGTTCGGCAGTAAGTCTTTCTACTGTTTGTTTAAGCTGTGCAGATTGTCCTCCTGAACTCTTTAGTTTTTTGTTTAGAGTTTCTATATCTGCCTTATTCTTTTTAAGAATCTCATTAATCATATTAAAATCACTAGTGATACGAGATTTGGTATCAGAAGACATTTCGCCTTTAGATCTTGACTCTATGGTTAAGAATTTCTCAGCCTCTTTAATTTGAGCGAAGTTTTCCTCCACTTGGTTTATCATTGCCATTAAATCGGATACATCTGATTGCCCCTTAGTCGAGACTTGTAATAAAGAATCTCTCTCAGCTTGCAATGCTTTATATTCGTCAGAGTTCTTTACATTACATGATGCTAACATGCCAAGGCATAGACATCCTAAAATTACTTTTTTCATAATTATCTACTTTTACTTTTTCCTATTTAACACTAAACCCTCTTGTTTAGTTTTGGTTCAATTCATCAAATTTAATTCTTTTCCTAAATAAATAGCTTATTTTTAGAGTTTATTCGTTTTTCGCAGCAATAATTATAACAAATTCACCTCTTGGAGCCTTTGTCGTAAAATGCAAAATAAGTTCTGCAAGAGTACCGCGTAGAGTTTCTTCATGCATTTTTGATATTTCTCTACAAGTAGCAGCTTGTCTGTCCTCTCCCATATATTCTGCTAATTGAGTTAGCGTTTTTAATACACGATGAGGTGATTCGTATAAAACAATGGTAGTCGGTATTTCTGCAAGTTCTTTAAATCGGGTCATTCGTCCTTTCTTTTGAGGAAGAAAACCTTCGAAATAAAATTTATCACAAGGAATACCTGATGAAACTAATGCTGGAATTAATGCTGTTGCTCCTGGAAGACATTCTATTTCGATACCCGCTTTTATACACTCTCTACCAATAAGAAAACCAGGATCAGAAATACCGGGAGTTCCGGCATCTGAAACAAGACCTATATTCTCGCCCGCGCTTAGTCGGTCTATGATATGAGATATAGTTTTATGCTCGTTGAATTTATGGTACGACTGCATCTTATTTTGAATCTCAAAGTGCTTCAGCAGAAAACCTGTTGTGCGAGTATCTTCTGCAAGAATAAGATCTACCTCTTTGAGCAGTCTTATTGCTCTGATAGTCATATCTTCTAGATTTCCGACGGGGGTCGGTATAATATATAGTTTACCTAGTGACATCTTTTTTAGACTGTTTTTTGTTCAGTTTTCTTATACTTAAAGACAATGCTAAATACAATGGCTAGAACTAAAGCGTAGGCTGCGAAACTAAACCAAATGCTTGGCCAGTCTTTTATGCCATCGCTTGACGTGAATAGATCTACAACGTATCCGCTACCCATTGTTCCTACAATAGTACCAATTCCGTTAGTCATAAGTATGAATAAACCTTGAGCACTTGCTCTGAACGATGGATTTGTTTCTGTCTCCACAAAAAGAGATCCCGATACATTGAAGAAATCGAAAGCCATTCCGTATACTACCATAGATAACATGATGAATATGATGCCGCTATCAGGGTTTCCGATACCAAACAAGGCAAAGCGCAATACCCAAGCTAGCATACTGATGAGCATTACATTCTTGATTCCATAACGTTTCATGAAGAATGGTATTGCCAGAATAAACAAAGCTTCTGATATTTGTGATAATGAAGTCAAAATACCCGGATGCTGAACAGCAAAAGAGTCTTTGTATTCTTCAGTAAGAGCAAAGTCATTTAAGAATTGTTGTCCGAAAAGGTTGGTGATTTGCAGTGCAGCACCTAGTAACATGGAGAAGATAAAAAATATAGCCATCTTCTTTTCTTTGAAAAGAACGAAAGCATCTAGTCCAAAAGTTGAAACCCATGAAGAATTTTTAGTTGCATGAGTCGGAGGACATTTAGGTAATGTAAATGCATATAAGCCTAATATAAGTGCAGCAGCAGCTCCTAAATACAATTGATTGGCGCTGGCAGTCCATTTCATTATATCAACCATCCACATGGCAACAATAAATCCTACTGTACCCCAAACCCTAACGGGTGGGTAATGCTTTACTATATCGAAGTTTGATCGTTCCATTGCATTGTAAGCAATAGTATTAGTCAAACCTAGTGTAGGCATATAGCACATAGTAACGAGTAGCATAATAAAGTAAACCTGACTATATTCTGTAACATGCGGTAGATAAAACAGCAGTGCAGCTCCCAAAAGATGGCACATTGCATATACACGTTCGGCATTGAGGAATCTGTCGGCAATAATACCAAGCAAAGCTGGCATTATAAGTGCAGAGATACCCATGGTTGCAAAAATACCTCCGATTTCTACGGCATTGAAATGAAGTGTTACGGAAAGATATACCCCTAGAGAAGTAAGCCATGTACCCCATAAAAAGAATTGTAGGAAATTCATTATTATAAGGCGATACTTGAGGTTTAAAGAACTACTCATCTGTAATTAGTTATTTATATGATTTATTAGCCAAAGATAATATAAATATGTTTTTTCTTTTGTAAAAAAGAAGGAGTTTAAGTGTTATAGATTACCTATTTCTCTATAATTTCTAAAGAAAAGAACATTATTTGTCTAATGATAGGTAGATTAGGGTAGGGAAGTGGTCGCTATACCCATTTAAGAAAGTATTTCCGGAGAAAGTACGCAGTGGATATCCTTTATATTTTCCCGATTTTTGGAAGAGAAAATCTTTATTGAATACTTCCGCTTTTTCAAAATTTAATTTGCTTTTTCCTGTACTTAATAGGCTCTGCGAAATTATAATTTGATCGAACAAATTCCATTGGTCTTTATAGCATAAAGTACCTGTACCACTTTCGTGTATTTTCCACATAGTATTATATAGTCCGCCTTTCTGTACCTCTTCCTTGTTCTTTTTAGCATTAAGTACTATTCGTGTACTTTTATCTTTAGGATCATCATTCATATCTCCCATAATGATAACGCCAGCTTTAGGATTAGCTAGGTAAATAGAATCGCTGATGTGTTTACAGATGGCAGCCGCACGTTCTCTAAGAGGCGAGGAGTTATCTCCTCGGCGCGAAGGCCAGTGATTAACTAATACATTAAGAGGTTGTCCTGCTAGTAATCCGCTAACGACAAGAATGTCTCGGGTTTTTATATCATTTGCTCCTGGAAGTGTAAAAGGATACACTTTGTATGAGGTTACTTTGAATAACAATGGATTGTAAATAAGTCCGACGTCAATACCACGTGCATCAGGTGAATCTTGGTGTACAATCTGATATTTTCGACTGGCTAAATCTCCGGTATTGATAAGGTCTTCTATTACCTTTTTATTTTCAACTTCAGCTACACCTATTATAGCCGCACCCGCAGGATTTGTTTCTTTTCCGAGTAAATTGATTACGTATGCTAAGTTTTTGAGTTTCTTTTTATATTTATCGTCTGTCCAATTATTACGTCCCGCAGGTGTAAAATCTTCATCCTGAATATTGGTGTCTCTTTGTGTATCAAATAAATTTTCTACATTATAGAATGCAATAGGATATATTTCCTTTTTGTTTTGAGCAAAGCCAGCTACTGCCAATAAGGCCAAGCAGATCAATAAATATTTCTTCATAAATGATATTATAATATAGGTGAATGAAAGCATTTGATGATATACTTTCGAGTTATAACAATCTATAATTGTTTTACATGTTACAATATTGATAAGGGCTACGACTTACTACCTTATAAAGTGTAAATTTAGCAATAAAAAAAGACTACTTATGAAATTGATTCATAAATAGTCTTTCTGTATATAGGGTGCTTAATGTCATCCAAACATAGGAACAATTCGTTTTATTCCTGCAATAAGTTGATCTATTTCATCCTTTGTATTATAAAATGCAAAAGATGCTCTAACTGTTCCTTCAATACCTAGTTCTTCCATCAATGGTTGAGCGCAATGGTGTCCTGTACGTACAGCAATACCCATTCTGTCTAGTAACATACCCATATCGTAATGATGGATATTCTTTACAAGAAATGATACTGCACTACTTTTGTGGTCAGATGTTCCGAAAATACGCATACCGTCTATTTTCATCAACTCCGAAGTACAATACTCCAAAAGTTCATCTTCATAGGCGCGAATATTGGATAGTCCTATTGAACTGACGTAGTCTAAGGCAGTTCCCAAAGCAATAAAATCTACATAATTGGGAGTACCTGCTTCAAACTTGAAAGGAAGTTCGTTAAAAGTCGTTTTCTTAAACGAAACCGAACCTATCATTTCCCCTCCTCCCTGATATGGAGGCATCTTGTTAAGTAGGTCTTCTTTTCCATATAAAATACCTGTTCCCGTAGGACCATATATTTTATGTCCCGAGAAAACCAATAGATCACAATCTAACTTTTGCACATCTATATTGATATGCTGTATAGATTGAGCTGCATCTACCAAAACAGGAATATTTTGCTTGTGTGCTATCTCTATGATTTTTTCAAGCGGATTTATGGTTCCCAGAACATTCGATACGTGCATTACCGAGATCAAGCGAGTCTTAGGTGTAATCAGTTTCTCTAGTTCTTCAAGAATAAGTTCTCCCTTTTCGTTGATAGGAATTACTTTGAGCTTTACACCCGTAATGCTTTCCTGTATTTGCCAAGGCACAATGTTGGAATGGTGCTCCATGGCAGAAACAATAATCTCATCACCTTCTTTGCAAAACTCACGGCAAAAACTAGAGGCAACCAAATTTATACTTTCGGTTGTTCCCTTTGTGAATATTACTTCGTGAGCATGTTTTGCATTGATAAACTGCTGAACTTTTTTGCGGGCGTTTTCAGTCAGTTCGGTAGCTTCTTGACTAAGATGGTGTACTCCTCTGTGAATATTTGCATTAACAGAACCGTATACTTCACTTATCTTATCTATTACACATTTAGGTTTTTGTGTAGTAGCTCCATTATCCAGATAAATGAGAGGTTTCCCATATACTTGAGTTTCAAGTATAGGGAAATCAGCTCGTATTTTATTTATATCTAAAGGGGTAGATGTCCCTGTCGCTTTTGTAGTTGTCATAACAAATTTATTATTACCTGATATTGTTATGAATAATTGAAATTACCCAAACAAAAGAGGGCTTATTTACATATAGCGCAATCTCCACATCTGGCTTCTTCTCCACGGAAGCGTTTTTCTACCAATTCTTCAAGACGGTCTCTTAGTACGTCAATATGAATTAGTTTAAGCACATCCGCAGTAAATGCTTGCATTAGTAGCAATTTAGCATCCTCTTTGGCTATACCTCTTGCTCGTAAGTAGAAAAGAGCATCTTCGTCCAATTGTCCGGTAGTTAAACCGTGCGAACATTTTACGTCATCTGCATAAATCTCAAGTTGAGGTTTAGAGTACATACGAGCGTCGGGCGAAGCACAAAGATTGTTATTTGTTTGATACGCCATTGTTTTTTGTGCATCCTGCTCTACAAGAATACGTCCACAGAAAGAGCCTACGGCTTGCTCCTGCAATACATATTTAAATAGCTGAGTGCTTTGGCAATGAGGTTTTGCGTGATCTAAGAATGCAAAGTTATCAACATGTTGCACCTTATCGGCAATAACAACACCTGCAATAGTTGCTTCGGCGTTTTCTCCGTTAAGTTTTACATGATAATTATTGCGTGTAAAACCACAGTTCAGAGTAATATTGTTAACCAAGACGGTTGATGATTTCTCTTGTTGAACGTAGGTCGAAGCTAATCGGGTTACTTGATTAGAGTTTTCCTCTAATTCGTAAAATTCGATATGGGCATTCTCTTCAGCAAATATTTCAGTAACCTGAGTTGCCAGAAACTTATGGCTGTCAACAGTATGGTCGCAAGCCAACAATTTTACCTGAGAGCTTTTTCCTGCAATAATAAGTAGACGTCTGTTTACCAGAAAATCTACATTTGCAGTAAGTATGTTTATTAATTGCAGAGGCTGTTCAATTACAATGTTATCAGGAATGTATATTACAAATCCATCTTGTACAAACATCGTGTTGAAAGCAGCTATAGCATTGTTTTCTAATTGAGCTACTTTGCCATAATATTTTGAAGCTATATCAGCATGTTGTTCCGCAAAGTCATTTAAGCTCCCGATAAATACACCCTTTGGAAAATCAGTTTTTGGCTGATGCTCTTTGTGGAATGTATCATTCATTAAAAAGAATAAATTAGTCGAAAGTTCGGGTACATTGCATTTATATGCGTTGTATGGATTTGTTTGAGTAGATAATCGGCTTAGATTAAATCCATAATCAGGAATAAATTCCTTTACAACATCCGAATATTGATAATCTTCAAGACTACGATCGGGAAAACCCAGCGTCTTGAAAATTTCAAAAGCCTTATTCCTTTCATCGTTCAGAACCTTTGTCGATTTGCTGTCGATAAGGCTTCTGTGTTCGGTGAATAAGTCTATATATTGAGTTTCTATCATTGAATTCTGTATATTTTACTGTAAAACATTGCTTCTGTATTCTTGGTATTGCAGGAGATAAACCTCATTCCTGCACCAAAACAACAGATAGGTTTATGACCTTAATCTTGGAAATCTTTAATAATCCAATCGTATCCTTTTTCTTCAAGTTCAAGAGCCAATTCAGGTCCTGCACTTTTTACTATTTTTCCTTTGTATAATACATGTACAAAGTCTGGTTTGATGTACTCTAAAAGACGTTGGTAGTGGGTAATCACAATAGTAGCATTGTCTTTACGTCTCAACTTGTTAACGCCTGCTGCAACAATACGAAGAGCATCAATATCCAAACCTGAATCAGTTTCGTCCAAAATAGCTAATTTAGGATCAAGCATTGCCATTTGGAAAATCTCGTTGCGTTTTTTCTCTCCACCAGAGAAACCTTCGTTTACCGAACGGCTTGCAAGGGTGCTGTCAAGATCAACTAATTCACGTTTTTCTTTCATCAATTTCAAGAAGTCCGATGCTGCAATAGGCTCTAATCCTTTGTGCTTGCGAGTCTCATTTACTGCTGCACGCATAAAGTTGACCATGCTTACTCCCGGTATTTCTACTGGATATTGGAAACTAAGGAATAAACCTTCGCATGCTCTTTCTTCTGGAGCAAGTTCCAATAAGTCTTTACCTTCGAAAGTAACTTCACCTTCGGTTACCTCAAAATTGGGATTACCTACAAGTACCGATGCTAATGTGCTTTTACCGGCTCCATTAGGACCCATAATTGCATGTATCTCTCCGTTATTTACTTCAAGATCTAGTCCTCTTAATATTTCTTTGCCATCAATGTTGGCATGCAAGTTTTTTATACTTAATAAATTCGCCATTATTTTGTTTAAAATAAAATAATTAAATAATATAGTGTAAGCCTTTTAATAATCGCTTATTCAGCTTATTAATAACTTTATTACTCGTTGTTTTTTAAATTATTAGTTATCTACTAAACATAGCCGAGGCTATATATTTCAATACAATGAACAATAGTTGAGAGAAATTGTTTATTTCTTTTCGGCTATATCTGATCTAAAAAATCTATAAAGATTATATATCTGCCTCAATAGATATCGGACAATGATCGGAATAACATACTTCGTTGTGAATGGTTGCACTTCTTACTCTTTCTCTTGCTTCGCTCGAAATCATATGATAGTCTATTCTCCACCCCAAATTCTTAGGTTTGGCGCCAGCTCGGTAGCTCCACCACGTATATTTCTCACCACTTTGATCATATTCTCGGAAAGTATCTATCATGCCCGTTCCAACAAATTGGTTGAACCACTCTCTTTCTTCGGGTAAAAACCCAGACGAAGTTAAGTGTTTTTCGGGATGATTTATATCAATAGGCTTATGACAGATATTATAATCGCCACAAATCAATATTTCTTTACGTTCTTTTCTTAATTCTTGGATGTATTCAGAGAAGTCTGCTAGAAACTCCATTTTGAAAACTTGACGAAGTCCTCCAGTAGTTCCCGACGGAATATATACACATATTATTGTAACATTGCCATAGTCGACACGTATTACGCGACCTTCTTTGTCGTATTTTTCGATACCCATTCCAATTTTCACAAAATCGGGTTGGATTTTAGTTATGATTCCGACCCCACTGTAACCTTTCTTTTCTGCCGGGTGAAAATAACAGTATTCGTATCCTAGAGATTTTAAGGTTATGAGATCTATCTGATCTTCTTGTGCTTTGAGTTCCTGAAAACATACTACATCAGGGTTTTCTTTGCTTAGCCATTCGGCTAGTCCTTTATTGAATGCAGCACGTATACCATTAACGTTATATGAGACAATTTTCATTATTAGGAAATTAAAAAGGCGATGAATGTTTTAGTTATCCACCATTCGTCATTTATTATTTATTTCGTCCATTTCAATTGCTTTGACCTTTTTGAATAGATCAGAAGCAAAGACGAAATCGTTAAGAGCTTCATTTTTAGTTGTTAATATCTGCTTGTTGGTGCCTTCCCATTCAAGATTACCTTCTTGGATAAAGAATATCTTATCTCCAATATTCATCACAGAGTTCATATCATGTGTATTGATGATCGTGGTAATTTTATATTCTTTGGTAATATCGCTTATCAATTCATCGATAACCAGAGATGTTTGAGGATCAAGTCCTGAGTTGGGTTCATCACAAAATAAGTATTTTGGATTTAAAGAGATGGCTCTAGCGATAGCTGCACGTTTCATCATACCTCCACTTATTTCAGAGGGGTATAAGTGACCTGCATCCGATAAGTTTACACGATCGAGACAGGATGCTGCACGTTTTATCTTTTCACTCTTAGAGAGTGATGAAAACATATCTAATGGAAAATACACATTTTCGAATACAGTCATTGCATCAAATAAAGCTGATCCTTGAAAGATCATACCCATCTCCTGACGCAAGGCTTTCATTTGATCCGAAGATAATTTTGTTAAATCCCTGTTGTCGTATAAGATGCTACCTTTAGTGGGTCTCATCAACCCGATTAGGTTTTTGAGTAATACTGTTTTACCCGATCCGCTTCGTCCTATGATAAGATTGGTCTTACCTTCCTCGAAAGTCATGCTTATTCCTTTAAGCACTTCGCGACCATCGAATGATTTTACTAAATCTTTAACTTCTATCATCCCATCATCAAATCAGTAATTAATAAATCGGAAATCAAGATCAAAATACTGCTCACTACAACGGCATTTGTACTTGCTTTCCCTACATCAAGCGAACCTCCTTTGGCAAAATATCCATAATAGGCTGCTATCGAGGAAATCAGAAAGGCGAAAAATATTGTTTTTATTATGGCGTACCATATATAATATGTTTTGAAAAAGGATTGTAACCCAAATTCGAAATCGGCGACAGGTACGGCATTTGTAAAATAGCAGACACCAAATCCTCCTACAATACCAAAAAACATACTTAGTATAACTAATACTGGTACGAAAGTCATCAGACCCACAACTTTAGGTAAGATGAGGTAATTTGCAGAGTTTACTCCCATTATTTCGAGGGCATCTATCTGCTCGGTAACACGCATGGTCCCAATCTCGGAAGATATGTTAGATCCTACTTTACCAGCCAGAATAAGACACATAATGGATGATGAGAACTCGAGCAAAATGATTTCACGCGAGGTATATCCTACGGTATATCTGGGTAATAGCGGATTGTTGATATTAAGTGCAATCTGTATAACTATTACAGCACCGATAAAAAACGAAATGATGATAACGATACTTATCGAGTCAACTCCAAGTTTACTTATCTCTTTTGAAAGCTGTTGAAGAAATACTCTCCACTTCTGAGGTTTTGTTAAGACCTTGCGCATTAACATCGCATATTGTCCTAATTTTTCTAACGAACTTATTAATAGCATACCTTTAAATTAACTTTTAAGTACGGTGAAATATCTAAGGTCTCAGACCTTTTTATTGTTTTGGTAAGTACAATAATCAAAGATAGTTATAATGATAAAACATAGCAATAAATAGTTAAAGCAGTTTTATGCCTGTATCATTCAAATATAACAGTCTGTTGTGTTATACCTCGAAAAGCAATAAATAAGTTTACAACCTTATCTGCCTTTTCTAGATAACAAATGTACAAAAAAATTAGAGAAGTGAAGGGATTCCGCTTTCCTCTCTCTCAAGAATTGAAAATGATTTATCATTATCAATAAATATTTTCTTGGCTACCTTTCCTATGATTTGTGTTGATGCGGCGTCAAAACCTCCACCAATAAGTCCTCCCACTAAAGGTACTGCTTTTCCCAAACCTGATAAGCCCTTGCTGCCTAATTTTGAGGCAATGTTTACACTCACTTTTTCATTTACGGAAAGGAGCATTTTTTTCGAAGATTGTTCAATAAAGCTTCTTACGAATTTTTCACCTGCTTTGATTCCCATCTCCTTAAATATCTCTTTTGTACCATTACCTAGCATACAGACATAGATGACCGATTTTACCTGATCGCTTTGTATGTCGTGACCACCCATATAGGCAATCGCAGAGATCATTCTAACTTGGATATACATCACACTGGCTATGTTGGCAGGCAAGGCAAAAGGCATTATAGCCCATCCTCCCAATCCTGCAAAGAATCCGCTGGATGCAGCCTTTGTTACTTGCCATTTGATAAGTTGATCGACTTGTTGATCGATGCTTCCTTTCGATTTTAGATAATCGTTTCCTAATTGATATGCTGAGTCTACCCCTCCAAAACCATTTATGGCTCTGGCGTATGTCCATTCTAGAACTTTTGAGACGATGCCGCTTTTGGCTGTTGTTATTATTTTACTCATGTTAAGTATATTGAGGTCTTTGGCCTATTTATAGCTTTGGTAAGTATAGATACACTATCGAGTATATGTCTTTATATTGTATTCGCTACTTACCGTAACTTGATTATTTATAATATCTGGGTTTTATAACAAACTCCTAATAAGCTTTGTTTATAATATCTATTATTGTAAATAGATATATCTATAAATTAAACCTCGCAATATACTCCTTAAAATAGATTATAGTGGTTTTTGTTAATACTATTTAACCCGAAACTTTATTTCTTAAGGTCTCGGGTTTTATTGTTGTGATGAACATGTAGCTTATTCGTTTTCTTTGGTGACGAGTTTTCCGTTTACTTTTACATTGTCGAGAACTAGGTTAACTACGTTCTGCATTTGGGTTGCTTTAGGTGCTTGCTTTACATCAATATTACGTAATGTGATGTCGTAAAGTTTAGCTTCGGGAACACCATTCGCCATAATGGCTACGCTGTCTACACGGTTGCATGTTATGTTTTCGATGGTAATGTTTCGAAATTGTGTAGGATAATTTCCTCCGCGATAGCCGTGATAGTCTGTGCGGAAGTTGATTACTCCCCATAAGCAAACATCAGCTTCGATATTTCGCATATGAAGATTTTCGAAGAATCCTCCACGATCAAGATTCGATTTGAAGTAAATGCCATTTCTACAACTGTCTATTTTACAGTCTTCAATGAAAATATTGCGTACTCCTCCCGACATTTCGCTACCGATGGTAATAGCCCAGCGAGCAAAATAACAGTTTCGGATAATTACATTCTCTGTTGCTTGTCCTACACGCCATCCGTCTTGGTCGCGTCCTGATTTGATCGCAATACCATCATCGCCAACATTGAATTTTACATTCTCGATGAGTACATTGGTTGACGATTCGGGGTCGCATCCGTCATTGTTGTAATTGTTACTGTCGATATATACATCACGTACAATTACATTGTCGCAATAAACGGGATGAATAATCCAGAAAGGCGAATCGTATATCTTTACACCTTCGATCAATACATTTTTACAGCCAAAAAATTGTATCATACATGGACGCAAATACCAACCTTCTCCAAAAACACGTTCGTAGACGGGAATAGAATCGTTACCCATTTGGCGAAGTCTATCCATTGCAGGTTTTTCTTTAGGTTTCCAAGTGTTGAATGTTACTGCTCCATTACCATCAATTTCACCTTTGCCAGTGATAGCAACGTTTACACATTGATAGCTGTAAATAAATGGCGTATAGTTGAAGCATTCTGTACCTTCCCATTTAGTTAGTACCATAGGGAGATAATCGGTAGGTTCTGTCGAAAATTCGAGCCGGGCTCCTTCTGCTAAATGAAGATTTACATGGCTTTTTAAGATAATAGAACCTTTAAGGTAGTATGTGCCTGCGGGAACTAATACTTTGCCTCCACCTTGCTGATTACATTCATTTATTGCGGCAATTATTGCAGGAAGGCTATTGAATGTGGAATCGTTTTTTGCTCCAAAGTCTACGATATTGAACGTCTTGTCTTGAAATTTAGGTTCGGAAATATTTTTCATAATTTCAGGAACCATTCCCCATCCGTTATCTGTAACTGTAGTTATCGGACGGCTGCACGATAAGAATAGAGCAGCCATCAAGAGTATGGGTGTAATCTGTTTTATCATAATATTGTGTTTGGTTTCTCGTATTTAAGGTATATTCGGGAGCGGATTACGTGTTGCTTTGCGAAAATGTAAGTATATATCCGTTGCAATCTTCTATTGCAAAGTCTGTTGATCCGTAAAATGTGTCATGTAGATCTTTTGCTAAGGTTACTTTGTTTTTCAATTTTTCATAAAGAGCATGTATGTCAGATACATGTATGTAGAATGTAAGTCCTCCTCCCTGAGGAAATTTAGATAGCTGAGGATACTCTTCTTTGATACTGTTCTCTTCCTGAAACATAAACATAACGTCTCCCGATTTTACTATTGCGAATACCCATTGTCCGGTTTCGGGTACACTATCTATTTTAATAAATCCTAAGATATTAGTATAAAAATCTACTGTCTTGTTTACATCTTTAACCATAAGGTTAGGTGTTGAATCTTTTAAAACCATGTTTGTTTATTTTTTAGTAAAGAAAGCTATAAGTAATATGCTTTCAGGTTATAGTTGTTGCACTTGTCAAAATATTAAAAAGGTCTGAAACCTTAAATATATAGATTGTTTTCTAAAATAGTAAATGTTTACGAAAAGAATAGACTGTTTGTAGACTCTAAAAAGAAGATGTTGAGCTTTGTAAGAGAAGATTAGTCTGTATGAAACAAAATAGGCTGAGAAAGATTATCTTTCTCAGCCTATTTATATAGTTTATAGACTGAAGTCTTTTACTCCAAATACGTATATCCGTATAATCCCGAACGATAATTCGATAAGAATTCTTTACCTTCTTCAACAGTAATAGATCCTTGTTTAACGCAAGTTGTTACCCAAGTTTCTACTGTGCGAACCAGTTTTTTAGCATTGTATTGTGCATATTCCAATACTTCAGCTACAGTTTCTCCATCTAATATCTGTTCTATCTTATATCCGTTTTCGTCAACTGCTACGTGAACGGCATTGGTATCACCAAAGAGGTTATGAAGATCACCCAGAATTTCCTGATATGCTCCAACCAAAAATACTCCTAAATAATAAGGTTCATTCTTTTTCAGGCTGTGTACAGGTAAATATCCTGTTTGATTGCCTGTTGGTATGAAGTTGTCAATCTTTCCGTCCGAATCGCAAGTGATATCCTGTAATGTAGCAGTTCTATCAGGTCTTTCTGACAAACGGTGTAAAGGTATGATCGGAAATATCTGATCAATAGCCCAAGAGTCAGGCAGAGACTGGAAAAGAGAGAAGTTGCAGAAATATTTATCAGGAAGCAATTTTGCCAATTGTTTCAATTCGTCAGGAGAATGTTTCATACGTCCTGCCATCTGATATATTTCACGTGCGATAGAGAAATAAAGACGCTCTACTTGTGCTCTCGTTTTCAGATTAAGCATTCCTAAGCTGAATAAATCAAGTGCCTCTTCTCTGATCTGTTGCGAATCGTGCCATGCTTCAAGCATGCGGCGTTGATTAAGATCGTCCCATATTTGATATAGCTCACGAACAAGTTCGTGATCTTGTTCTGTAATCGCATCACTTTCTTCCCATTCGGGTAGAGTTGCTGTTTCGAGAACTTCAAATACAAGTATAGAGTGATGGGCTGTTAATGATCTTCCTGATTCGGTAATGATATGAGGATGTGGCAAACCATTCTTGTTGGCAGCATCTACCATCGTCGAAATAGAGTCGTTTACATATTCTTGAATAGTGTAATTAACACTACTTTCGCTGTGTGACGAGCGTGTACCATCGTAATCAATACCAAGACCTCCGCCAATATCAACAAATTCAATATTGAAGCCCATGCTATGAAGTTGCACATAAAATTGCGAAGCTTCACGTAATGCTGTTTTAATACGTCTGATTTTTGTTACCTGACTACCGATATGGAAGTGGATAAGACGCAGAGAACCCTGCATGTTATTCTTTTCAAGAAAAGATAGAGCCTCTAATAGTTCACTCGAATTTAATCCGAATTTACTAACATCGCCTCCCGATTCTTCCCATTTTCCGCTACCGCTACTCGCTAATTTGATACGTATACCAATATTCGGAACTATCTTTAAACGTTTTGCTGTTTTTGTAATAAGTGGTAATTCATTCAGTTTTTCAACTACAATGAATACTCTTTTTCCCATTTTTTGAGCAAGAAGAGCCAATTCTACATAACTTTCGTCTTTGTATCCATTACAGATAATTAAAGAGTTAGGGTCTGTATTGATGGCTATAACTGCATGTAATTCGGGTTTAGAACCAGCCTCAAGACCGATGTTAAACTTTTTACCATGACTCACAAGCTCCTCTACTACGGGTCGCATTTGATTCACCTTTATAGGATATATAATGTGATTCTGTGCTTCGTAACCATACTCTTTGGCTGCTTTTTTAAAGCAGGTAGAAATCTTTTCGATGCGGTTATCCAGAATATCCGGAAAACGAACCAATACAGGTGCTGCTACATCGCGAAGCTGTAGTTCATCTATCAGCTCTTTCATGTCCACAGCTACACCGTCTTTTCGGGGAGTAACTATTACGTTCCCCTTTTCATTGATTGAAAAATAATTAACACCCCAACTGGAGATGTTGTACAATTCTTCCGAATCTTCAATGCGCCATTTTCTCATTATTGCAAATACGCCTGTTTTAAAATTGTTTGTAAATAGAGTGATCTTAAGTAAAAGTTAGATTTGTAAAATCATAACTTGCAAGTATACCTATACTTAGGTAGATATAAATAGGTCTTCGACCTTAATTTGTTGTTAGAACCTTTGTGATCTCTCCTATATATAAAATATGGAAATCGTTTTGAGGGAACCACTTTGCAATTATTTCCTTATCCAGAAAATATTCACCTCCCATTGGTTGAGCATATAATTTTTTAATGAAAATGGCTGTGTGAGCTTCCTCAAAGTAAGGAATCTCTCCTTCGTGAGTAATTGTCAGTTCAGCTTTTTCTATTTTATTTTCATCTCTGCCCGATGCTTTACCCAGATAACCAAGCTTTTTCAGATAGCTTTTATCAAAGAAGGTAAGTGAAAAAGAGTCTGCATTATCAACAAATTCTTTAGTGTAACGTTGCGGACGTATAACAATAAAGGCTACTTGTTTGTTCCACATAATTCCGAAGCCTCCCCAGCTGGCAGTCATAGTATTTACTTTTCCTTCTTTTTCGGCAGTAACTAACATCCATTCGTCCTTTATGTCAAAAGGAGCGAATGTAAGTTCTTTAGCCGATATTTCCTTGAAGTTATTCATATCTGTTATACCTCTTTTACTTAGTTAATATATTTATGAAGTTCATTCACCCATATATCATAAGAAGTTTCGGTAAGATGTAAACCGTCGTTTGTATATTTTGTATCTAATTTTCCTTGTACATCCATGTATAATGGATTAATATTTAGAAAACTGACGCGTTCCTTTGATGCTAATTTTTTTAGCTCTTTATTGAGCTTTCCAATTTGCTTCTCTTTTCCTAGCAATCTTTTATACCGTTCGAAGTCGTTATTTATTGGAAGCAAGCTTTGTATATAAATAACTGTATTGGGAGATTCTTTTTTTACCTGTTTTATCATAGAACGATACTGTTTTATAATTTTTTTGTTAGGTGAATCTTGGGAGATATCATTGATACCTGCGAGTATAAATAGAAATCTTGGATGCGATTCTGCAATCTCATCTATTCTGTTAAGCATCCCTTCGGTGTTATCTCCTGATATACCTCTGTTGACAGGTGCAGCTTCGGGAAAATATTTATCCCATTGTCCACCTTCGGTCAAGCTGTTTCCTAAAAAGACAATTTTGTTCTCGCCAATCGGGTTTTGCTCAAAATAAGCCATACGTTCCCTGTAATGATCGGTGTCATATTCCTTTCTCTCTTGCGCTTGAGTAAACAATGCTGTCAAAAAGAAAAATACGATGAGAATGTTTTTTGTCAAATTAAGTAACTGTAAATGCTTATCGCAATATTGCTTGATTATGAATTGAAATTAATAGGTCTAAAACCTTAATCTAGTTTTAGTACTGCTAAGAATGCTTTTTGAGGCACTTCTACGTTACCTACTTGTTTCATTCTTTTTTTACCTTCTTTTTGTTTTTCAAGAAGTTTACGTTTACGAGAAATATCACCTCCGTAGCATTTTGCCGTAACATCTTTACGAACAGCCTTTATTGTTTCGCGAGCTATGATTTTAGCGCCGATAGCTGCTTGTATCGCAATGTCAAACTGTTGACGTGGAATAAGTTCTTTTAATTTCTCGCACATTCTACGACCAAAGTTTACTGCATTGTCTACGTGAGTAAGTGTTGAAAGAGCATCCACAGGTTCTCCGTTTAAGAGAATATCCATTTTAGCCAACTTAGCTTCACGATAGTCGTGCATTTGATAGTCGAATGAAGCATATCCTTTTGATATACTTTTCAATTTATCGTAAAAGTCGATTACAATTTCACCAAGAGGTAAATCATAAGTGATTTCTACACGATCTCCTGAAATATATTCTTGTTTTAGAAGTATACCACGTTTACCTAAACATAGCGACATGATAGGTCCGATGTATGCTGTACTGGTAATAACCGATGCACGTATATATGGTTCTTCTATATAATCGATAAGGGTAGGGTCGGGTAGCCCCGAAGGGTTATGTACTTCTTTTACTCCTCCTTTTTTGTCGTATACTAAATATGAAACGTTGGGTACTGTTGTTATAACGTCCATGTTGAACTCACGTTCCAAACGTTCTTGTATGATCTCCATATGTAAAAGTCCCAAGAATCCGCATCGGAAACCAAAACCTAAGGCAATAGACGATTCGGGTTGGAAGGTTAGTGAAGCATCATTCAATTGAAGTTTTTCTAAAGAAGCTCTCAGGTCTTCAAAGTCTTCACTTTCGATAGGGTATACCCCTGCGAAAACCATTGGTTTTACTTCTTCGAAACCATCTATCGCTTTCTCACAAGGATTTTTCACATGAGTAATTGTATCACCTACTTTTACCTCTTTAGAAGTCTTGATTCCTGATATAATATAACCTACATCTCCACAAGTAACTACATCGCGGGGTGACATGGTTAGTTTTAAAACACCAACTTCGTCAGCGTTATATTCTTTTTCAGTAGCAAAGAATTTTACAAGGTCGCCTTTTCTTATAGAACCGTTTAGAATTTTGAAATAGGCTATGATTCCTCGGAAGGAATTAAATACAGAGTCAAAAATCAAAGCTTGCAAAGGTGCTTCTGGATCTCCTTTTGGAGCAGGAACACGTTCTATAATAGCGGCTAAAATATCATATACTCCTTGCCCCATTTTTCCACTGGCACGGATAATTTCCTCGCGTTTACATCCTAAAAGTTCGATGATCTGATCCTCTACTTCGTCAGGCATAGCACTTGGAAGGTCTATCTTATTTAGGATTGGAATAATTTCCAAGTCATTATCGATTGCCATATAAAGGTTGGAAATCGTTTGAGCTTGTATTCCTTGAGCTGCATCAACTATAAGTAGTGCCCCTTCGCATGCAGCAATAGAACGCGAAACTTCGTAAGAGAAGTCAACGTGTCCCGGAGTATCAATGAGATTCAGTATATATGTTTCGCCATTGTACAGGTATTGCATCTGGATGGCGTGACTTTTAATTGTGATACCACGTTCACGTTCCAAATCCATATTATCAAGGACTTGAGCTTGCATATCTTTGCCTTCTACTGTTTTAGTATATTCGAGTAGACGGTCGGCTAATGTGCTCTTACCATGATCTATATGCGCAATAATGCAAAAGTTTCTTATTTTATTCATTCTTAAACAATGGTGTGACTAGTTTGTTGCTTGGAGATTATAACCCCAATTTACGGGATGCAAATATACGGAAAGAATTGTACTATTGAAAGATATGTTTTGTAAGATTTTATTAAATCGAAAATGATTTCTTTTTAAGAGAGCAAACCTCTTTGTCTCTTCGACGCGTCTAATAATCAAATGTAGCTATAATTGGAATGTTACCCTTTGGATATTTAACGTTACTTTATTGAGAATTTATCTTCTTTTTTAGAGCACATATCTTACATTTGCTGTGCTTATGGTTGGTATGGATGTGTATCTCTTGTTGATACGTATGTGGGAGTTTCTTTTCTTTTTGCAGAAAACGAGTATATCGGTCTGCCACTGTAAGTCGGTTTGTTAGTGAAAATTATTAACGTTACTTAAATACTAAATCAATGAAAAAGAAAGTGTGTTTCTTTCGTTTTGTACTCATTGCTTCATTTATTCTATTATTTCCTTTTGTGAATTTGATTGCGAAAGATGGGGTGAAGACAAAGCGATTATCTAAACAGCAGCAAGAGTGGTATGATTCTAAAGTATGGATGCAAGGTGTTGATGCATCGCCTGATGCTGGTTTGGATGTGATGACATTTGTAAATCATTATGAAAAACATCCCGAAAGATGGGCGAAAGTGTTTAAGTTTATAAAAGAAAATGATTTGGAAACTCTTCCTCTCGGAAAACAATCTTTGGGAGATGATGTTACAGTTAACGTGCAAGAATATATTACCCGTGAGCCGGGAAATGAGCAGTTGGAAGGTCATCAAAAGTATATCGACTTGCAATATGTGGTTGATGGTTGTGAATTGCAAGGTTACGCAAAGTTGTTTACTGCAACGGAGACTGTAACCCCGTATGATGCAAAAAAAGACATTGCTCATTTTAAAGTTCCGGTGATAAATTATCATGTAATACGCCCCAATCAATTTACTATTTTTTTTTCTGATGATATTCATATGACGAATATTCAATATGGAGAAAAGACTAAAGTGCGTAAAGTTGTATTTAAAGTGGAGGTTGATTGATTCGTAACTCTTAGGTTGTGAGAATTATATGTCGTTAGAAATAGATCCTTTTTGATCTAATGATGAGGAATGTTTGCAAAGTAGAGCAATAAATGTTATTTTTATTGTATCTAAAGTTTTAGACCTTTTTATTGTTTTGATAAGTGTAGTCGGGATGATTCGTAGGTTTAGCTTCGATGATAAGCAGCAATAAAATAAACAGTTGGGAGTTTTTATTTGTAATTGATAAGGCTATGGGACGAATTTTATCTTTGCTATGTTTTCTATTTGTTTTCGTGCTTCAAGGGAGAGCGGGACAAGAGGTTTTGTCTGATTCTTTGAAAAGAAATGAAATGTATTTGGTCTGGAATTCTGACTCTTCGTTAAGGGATTCTTTAGAGATCAAAAAAGTAATACCTCATTATAATGAAGCTCGTTATTTGGATAGGGTTGTTGAAGATGGTGTTGTAAAGCATCTTGTGTCGGTGAAAAAACTGTCTCGTTTTCAAAAAGGAGACGAAGGGCGTTTTATGTTTCTTTTTAATGATCCTAATTTTGAACCGAGCGAAACCCGAACTGTTGCAGCTATATCTTTTCAAGGAGAAGAAACTCTCTTTGATGTCTTAGGTGAAGTGCGATATATAACTTTAAATACTAAGTTTCGTCCATTGATCAATGCCGAGTTTATGCCATCCTTTAATGGAGGTTATAATGCGATGATGAAATATCTTAACGAAAAAGTGAATTTAGCGGAAGATATTGATTTGCCAGAATCATGTGGTGCGGTAATGGTGGGTTTTGTTGTAGGAAAAGACGGCTCAATAAAAGATTTAAAGGTAATAGAGGGATGTGATGAGGTGTTGGATGAAGAGGCTTTTAGATTAGTGAAGTCTATGCCTAAATGGCAAGTGGGCAAACAGGCAGGTGCACCAGTGTCGGTGTTTGTTGTGTTGCAGTTGATTTTTAAACTTTGAGGTTAAAGACCTTTTATAAAAAATAAAGAGATAATTTTATGAATGTATCATTTAAGGAAAGAGTAGCGAAATTTTGGGATCTCTTTAGTGAAAAAGAATCCGAAGTCAGAAAAATGATAGATGACAAAGTCGAAACTGATACATTGATAAAATATGTTGACGATCTATTGTCTGTTGCTTTTAGTAAAGCATTTTTCGAATTGGGAGTTAATGAGGATGGAAAATATGAACTGATTTTGACTCCTGAGGGAGATCGTTCAAGATTGTTTCAATTGGAGTACTGGTTGAAACAAGTTCCGGAGGCATTGTTAGAAAAATGGAATTTTTACTCTACTAAGCCAGCTAAGGCTAAAGGCGATTTTACTATAAATATGTATGATACATCTCTTTCTGCAGATAGTATTGTATTATATTATAATGTGGATGAAAAGCATCAGAAAGTAAATTTGCAGGTTGAATGCCCTCAGTTGATGAAGTTGGAAGAGAATAAAAAATACAGCATGTTGTTTATTTATCTGGATCAGCTCATTGGTGAAGCTTATACAATGGAGTATATCGGTTCTATTGATTTTGTAGCATCTTCAGGTAAAGGGTTTAGAGAAATAGCTGCCGGCGATCTTAAGAAGTTGATGGATGATACTATTGTAGCGCAAAACTGGTTTAAAATCGAGAATATTTGCGAAAGGTGTGCTGGTTATGAAATGGTTCCATCAAAGGCTAAAGATTGGCAGTTGAGAGAGGATATATATATAGCTTATTCGTCTTGTTTTCCGGTATTGAATGCCTTTTATAATAAATCAACCGAATTGTTCGGTAATTTTTATGCTGATGGTGTTGTTTTCGGATTCTTGTTTTATGAAAATATAAATGTGCCTAAAGATCGTATGGTTCCTTTCAGAACTGAAATTGAAGATCAGATACTGACGCAGGCAAAAGCTGAAAGGGTTGCCGATTCGATAGGTGGTGCAACGGGTTTCTACTTTTCGTATATGGATTTTATAATTTATGATATTGAAGCTTTCTTGGCTATCACAAAAGAAGTTTTAGCTAAATACAAATTTAAAGAGGCGGGATTCTCTAATTTCATATTTGGAGATACACCTATGTTTTTTAGAGATTGAATAAAGTAGAGTCTAAAAAACGTAATTCTTAACATTAAATAATTAGTTGTTTTTAGAATAAACATAAGTTATGAGAAACTTTACAACAGTTGTCTTGCTGTTATTTGTTCATATGGTGGTTTATTGCCAAAATCATAATATACGAATACAGTTAGATGGAGTTTGTTATGAAAAGATGGAGGCAGAGTTTAGTTCTTTCCTTGTTGCTGGTGTTGAACTAGAAGATAGAAGTTGGCTTTTTGTAGTTCCTGATAGTATATTTTCGACATATACATCTACGAGTTTTGTTGGATATAAAACGAATCAAGATTCTGTTGCGTATCACATCAACTTTAATATTGTATTGGACGAATATCCTTTTGAAACAAGCAGTAATGTTTTCTTTTTTAGTGATATTCCTGATACATATATAAAAGCATGCTTTCAGAAGCGTACTGATGTTCTGTCTGAAAAGTATTGTAAAGATGAATTTTTTATATATGAAGGAGATTCTGAGGTTTTCAATTCGTTGAAAATGGTTGAAGAGTTTGTGCATGCATTGAGGACTTTGCCGGGGGAAGAATCTGCTAAAGTATATTTGAATATTTTGCGAAAATACCCAACAACCCGGAGTGCTTTAACTCTTTCATCGATAGGTGTTAATCTTAATTTGTCGATGTTAGAAGATGTTTATTCTATTATCTCTCCTGAATTAAAAGATTCTTATTATGGGAAACGAATATTAAGAGAGATTTCAAAAAAGAAAAGCCTTCAGGTCTTTAATAATATGAGTCTTCCCGATTGGCAAACCGGAATTGAAGAGAATATTGTAAAAGATAGTAGTAATTATACTTTGGTTGTGTTTTCAGCTTCATGGTGTAGTCCTTGTCATAAGCTGATACCTGTGTTGAAACAAATATATAATGATTTACATCAATACTTAGACATTGTTTATGTGTCGGTAGATGATGATAAAACGGAAAAGCATTGGAAAGACTTGATGATAAAAAAAGATATTCCTTGGCGAAGCTTACTCGCGGCGAAGCAGTACGCTGGAGTCATTGAAAGATATTTCGCTGAAAGTATACCTCGTTTGTATTTTGTTGACAAAGAGAGGAAAGGTAGGATGTTAGATTTTGCTAGGGGTGAGGATTTAGAATGGTTATATAGTAGTGTTCTAAGTGTCAATAATAATGCTCCTCAATAAGGAAAGAGAGTTGAAGAGCTGATTAACTTATTGAAAATTTTAATTTTTCAAGTCAAGGTTCTTCTATAATTAAATGGATTTTTATCGTTTAATAATAAAATTATCTGAGCTTTTCAAGGATTGCTGCTGCTATAAATTCAGCAGCTTTTTCGTTTAATCCTCCACCCATTACAAGCATGTCAGCTTGTTGGCGGGAAGGTTCTATGAATTCTTCGTGCATAGGACGAACTGTTTTGTAGTAACGATCTATAACTTCTAATGCAGTACGTCCGCGTGAATCCATATCTCGTTGGATAATACGAGTTAAGCGTTGATCTGCAGGGACTTCAAGGAATATCTTCATGTCCAATTGGTCACAAATCATTTGAGATGTATATATTAATATGCCTTCTACTAATAATATGTTTTTTGGAGTGATTGGTATTGTTTCCTCCAAACGTGCACATGTCAGATACGAATAGGTAGGGCAGTTAATCGTTTGTCCCGATTTTAGCAACTCAATATCTTTACTCATCAATTCCCATTCGATAGAATCCGGATGGTCATAGTTTAATTTGAATCGATCTTCTAATGGTATGTCGCTATTGTCTTTATAATAGGCATCTTGTGGTAAAATAGCAATTTCCTCTCGAGGGATGCGGCTTAATATGCCATCTACTAAAGTTGTCTTTCCTGAACCCGATCCTCCCGCAATACCTATTATATACATGAGTTGTTTTTATTTGTAAATACTGTAATCGTTACAAAAGTATTTGTATTCTTTGGATTGTGAAACTCTTGGAGAGAAAATTTATAGTGTGCCTTGTTCTATTTCTATCACAATACGTTCTATCATCTTGTCTTTACCATTAGGTTCGTATTGAGTTTTAAGGTTGTTGCCAAAAACTCCAGCGAAGGTGTTGTATACGGTTGCTTTAAAGCCTCCCGTAAGAGATTTTACAATGTCATATGCTGAGGAGTTTGTTTGCCTGTCAATAAGTTTCACTAGAATCTTCCCTTGATTTTTAGTTAACTTCTTCATTCTGGGCTTATAGGAGTCCATTATGAATTTTTGAGTCTGTTCTAGATGCTTTTGTTTTGTTTTCTTATCGGGTAAAGTCTCCATAAATTCGTAAGTCTCAATGATATTTTGCGCTACCTGTTTGGCATAGGGTAGGGTTATCTTTACGTCACGTACAAGTTTGGTGTACTCTAATCTTTCCTTTTCGCTTTTGAAATAGAGTGGGGGAAATATGATAGCTTCGGGGAGATATGCATTAAATAGAGTGTCGCCTTTTACTACTTCGAACGTATAGCGAATGATTCGATGTTCTTGTGCCTGTGTATAAAACATACATAGGATATAGAGTAGTATTATAGATGCGAGTTTTTGCATTGAGTAAACAGTTCTGGTCGTAAACCTATTTATTGTTTCTTATTAGTGAGTTGAAATTATTATATTTTGATCTGAAAATTTGATGTTGTTTTATTTCTTGCTAATTTTAATAAGACAGTCAAAGATAATAATTACAACAAAATAAATATATAAAAATAAGATCTGAATACAATGCTCAAATATTAACTATATATCTGTGTGTCTTTTTTTAGTTAGAAAGAAATATGGTAATTAGGAAAAAGTTTTTTATCTTTGCGACCATTCTTTTATTAATTGAAAAAGTGGGAAAATTTAGTCTCTATAATATTCCGTTAAGGAATCTGGCAGATGGTCTTCATAAGTTCGAGTACGTTTTGGATGATCAATACTTCAAAGCTATTGGCGACGCCGATTCTGATATTAGAAGAGGTAAAGTTAATGTAGATGTCACAGTGAAAAGTGTATCTTCAACATTCGAGTTTAGTTTTACTCTGGGTGGTGAAGTCTCGGTTCCTTGTGATCGTTGTTTGGATGATATTCAGATTGAAACGAACTCTACCAACCGTCTGGTTGTGAAATTTGGTCATGAATATTCGGAAGAAAGCGATGAGATTGTAATTATACCGGAAGAAGAAGGTGAAATTAATATTGCATGGTTCTTATATGAATTTGTAATGTTGAGCCTTCCGATGAAGCATATTCATGCACCGGGTAAATGCAATAAAATGATGTCTTCGAAACTTAATAAGCACAAAGCTGTTGCAGCAGATCCAGATGATGCTTTTGAAGCAGATGACGATGCTGGTTTTGATGATTCGGTTGAAGAAGAATCTAATGAGGCTACGGATCCCCGATGGGATACCTTAAAGGGACTTGTTGAAGAGTGAGATAATAAATAAAGTAAAAATTTAAATTAAATAAACAGATAAAATGGCACATCCAAAGCATAGACAATCAAAGTCTAGATCAGCGAAAAGAAGAACTCATGATAAAGCTCTAACTCCAACATTAGCTGTATGCCCTAATTGCGGAACATGGCACGTTTATCACACAGTATGTGGTGATTGCGGTTATTACAGAGGAAAATTAGCAATTGAGAAAGAAGTCGCTCTTTAATTGTCTAAACAATAAAAGCCCTAATCAAATAGGGCATTTTTTTTATAATTTTACTTTGAAAATATGATTCAAGCAGCGATAACAGGCATCGGAGCTTATGTTCCCGAAGATGTCATCACTAATGAAGATCTTGAGAAACTCGTAGATACTAATGATGAATGGATCATGAGTCGCGTTGGAATCAAGGAACGTCATGTACTTAGAGGTGAAGGTAAAGGCACATCCGTAATGGGTATACGTGCTGTACAAGAGTTGTTGGATAAGACAAATACAAAACCTGAAGATGTTGAAGTAATTATTTTTGCAACAACAACACCCGATTTTCAGTTTCCTTCAACAGCAGCTTTAGTAGCTGATGGTTGCGGAATAAAAAATTCTTTAGCTTTTGATTTGCAAGCAGCTTGTTCAGGTTTCCTTTTTGGATTGGAAACCGGATCGAATTATATAAAATCAGGAAGATACAAGAAAGTAATAGTAGTTGCGGGAGATAAAATGACTGCAATTACAAACTATAAAGATAGAACTACTTGTCCTTTGTTTGGTGATGCAGTAGGTGCTGTAATGTTAGAGCCTACTACAGAAGATTATGGTATTAAAGATACTATCTTGCATACCGACGGGTTTGGTGCACCACACCTTCATTTATGTGGTGGTGGATCAGCTTTCCCAGCATCAGCAGAGACTATTGAGAAAGGTATGCATTATGTATATCAAGAGGGTCAGGTTGTATTTAAGCATGCAGTATCTCGTATGGCTGATGTTTCAGCAGAGATAATGGAGCGTAATCAACTGACTAAAGATGATGTAAGCTGGTTTGTACCACATCAGGCTAATCTAAGAATTATAGATGCAGCAGCTAATCGTATGGGATTGTCTCGCGATAAGGTAATGGTGAATATCGAAAGATATGGTAATACTAGTGCAGGAACAATTCCTATTTGTTTATGGGAATGGGAGAGCCAGTTGAAAAAAGGTGATAATATTATTCTTGCAGCCTTTGGTGCCGGATTTACATGGGGTTCTGTGTATTTGAAGTGGGCGTACGACGGAAAATAATAGAAAAAATATAAATCTTATATAGATAGAAAAGCGCATCTTTGTCAGGTGCGTTTTTTTATTCTATATTTGTTGTCTAATGAGGTGTTTAAGTATTGGGAAATATTTAATTGCTCTGTTTTGAAAGAATAGAGCCTATTCTTATCAGTATATATTCCCGATACTAAAATAATAAACAAGTCTTAGACTTTAAAACTAAATTTTTGAGAGAAGAAAAAAGAATGCATAAATCAGGCTTTGTAAATATTGTAGGAAATCCCAATGTTGGAAAATCAACGTTGATGAATGAGTTAGTTGGCGAAAAGATATCAATTATCACGTCGAAGGCTCAAACTACCCGTCATCGTATTTTGGGAATTGTAAATACAGAAGAATATCAAATTGTATATTCGGATACCCCCGGAGTACTTCGCCCCAATTATAAGTTGCAGGAATCGATGCGTAACTTTTCGGAATCGGCTTTAGGCGATGCTGATGTATTGCTGTATGTAACTGATGTTGTGGAAAAAACTTCTAAAAATGAGGATTTCTTGCAAAAAGTACAGAAAGTAGAAGCTCCTGTATTGCTGCTAATAAATAAGATAGATCAAACGAATCAGGATGATTTGGTAACTTTGGTAGAGGCTTGGAAAGAGTTGTTACCAAAGGCTGAGATATATCCTATCTCGGCGTTGAATAAGTTTAATATCGATTTTGTAAAACGTCGTATTATTGATTTAATACCTGAATCACCTCCCTATTTTGAGAAAGATGCTTTAACTGATCGTCCTGCACGATTTTTTGTTACGGAAATAGTAAGAGAGAAGATCTTGCTTTATTATCAGAAAGAAGTGCCTTATTCGGTAGAAGTGGTAGTTGAGGAGTTTAAAGAAGAAAAAGATATTATTAATATACGTATTCTTATTATTGTGGAACGCGATTCTCAAAAGGGAATTATTATCGGGCATAAAGGTGCAGCTTTGAAGAAAGTAGGTGCAATGGCACGTCATGATATGGAACGCTTTTTCGAGAAGAAGATATTCCTTCAAATGTTTGTAAAGGTCGAAAAAGATTGGAGAAGCAGAGATAATATACTAAGAACATTCGGGTATCGTCTCGATTAAAAAAAGAAAAGTGTAAGATCTCAGACCTATATATACTTTGAAAAGCATAATAACAATAGTTTGTTAAAATTAGAAAGTATATTATTGAATACTTTCATTTACTTAATATTATGATTAAAAAGATTGGTGTTATAGTATCATTTATGTTGTGTTGTATCATATATATGAAAGGACAAGATATTGATATGAGTCAACAGTTAACTTCTCAAGGTGCTTGGTTTTTGTTTTCTGTGAGAACTGAGGAAAAAGTGGGTGACGAGGTGCTGACTCAGGTTGAGTTTTACAAGAGAGATGATATCTCAAGTATCTTTTTTGATGAGGAAAATAAATTATACTCCGTTTTCTCAAAATATAGTTCCGATGTATATGAAGACCGATGGAAGTTGGTAGATGATACTCATTTTGTAATGGTTAGTCCTACTGATGGAGCATCGCAAATTGTTGAAATTCTGGAAATAGATAATACTAAGTTAGTATTAAGAAATTGCGGAGATATAGAGAATGGAACTTCTTGTTCTTTATATACTTATTTTTCAACAAAGGAAGGCTGGTTGCCTGATAGTGAGATAGATGATTTGAATGAAGCTGGAGTTATTCAGGTAGATGAAATGACTCCCTGATTATCTGTGATCTCACAATAAAGTGATATATCTATTTACTATGTTAATAGGTATAATTAATTGAAGGTATTTACTAATCTAAATATAAATTACGCAAGTTTATGATCAAAAAGTTTTTATTTCTCTTTAGCCTGGCTATAACGACATTGAGTTATGCGCAAGATAATCAGAATAATATTAAACAAATGGATACAAAGAATCCTTTCCTCGAGGCGTTTAAAACACCTAACGGTACACCTCCTTTCGATTTAATTAAAAAAGAAGATTACAAGCCTGCTTTTGTTAAAGGTATCGAACAACAAGCTGCTGAAATAAATGCCATCACTAGAAAAAGAGATGTTGCTACTTTCGAAAATACAGTGGTGGCTTTGGACGAAAGTGGTGAGATATTAGATAGAGTATCGTCAGTATTTGGAGCCATTCGTGGAGCTCAAAGTGATCCGGATATTCAAAAAATAGCTGAGGAAATATCTCCACTGTTGTCGGAGCACGATGATAATATTTATTTGAACGAGCCTCTTTTTGCACGTATAAAAATAGTATATGCTGATAGTTTGAATCCTGCCAGAACTACAGAGCAAAAACGTTTAGTTGAAAAATACTATAAGAGATTCGTTCGTTCGGGTATTGCATTAAATGCAGCTCAAAAAGATCGTTTACGTGAAATAAATAAAGAGTTGAGTTTACTTTCTCTTTCTTTTGGTAAGAATCTTCTGGCAGAAACAAATAACTATGAGTTGGTAATAGATAATTCTAAAGACTTATCAGGATTATCATCTGATGTTATTAATATCGCAGCAAAAACAGCTAAAGAAAAAGGAATGGATGGTAAATGGGTATTTACTTTGAGTAAACCTAGCTGGTTGCCTTTTCTTCAATATGCAGATAACAGAGATTTACGCGAAAAATTGTACAAGGCTATGTATAGTCGTGGCAACAATAATAACGAATTCGATAATAAAAAGAACATCAATAAAATTGTGAATCTGAGATTAGAGAAAGCTAATCTTTTAGGATATAAATCTCATGCAGATTATGTTCTTGATGAAACAATGGCTAAAACTCCTGATAATGTATTCGGATTATTGAATAATATTTGGGAATATGCTTTACCTCAAGCTAAAAAAGAAGCTGCTGAACTTCAAAAGATGATTGATAGTGAAGGTGGTAATTTCCAATTAGCTTCTTGGGATTGGTGGTATTATACTGAAAAACTTCGTAAGGAGAAATATGCTTTAGATGAAGAGGCATTGAAGCCTTATTTTATGGTTGATAATGTGCGTGATGGAGCATTTCTTGTAGCTAATAAGTTATATGGAATTAGATTTAAACCATCGTCGGAGATTTCTATTTATCATAAAGATGTTCAAGCTTTTGATGTAATAGATGCTGACGGATCTTTTATTGGTGTGCTTTATCTGGATTACTTCCCTCGTGCAAGTAAACGCAACGGTGCTTGGATGGGTAGTTTCCGTAAACAGAGTGTAAAGAATGGTGAGTTTGTGAATCCTATTATTTATAATGTAGGTAATTTTGCTTTGCCTACTGAGGATAAACCTTCTTTGTTGACATTGGAGCAAGTAACAACTCTTTTCCATGAATTTGGACATGGATTGCATGGCTTACTATCGAATGTAAATTATAATGGACTGTCGGGTACAGCTGTATCTCGTGACTTTGTAGAACTTCCTTCTCAAATATACGAACATTGGGCATTGCATCCTGAGGTATTGAAGCTATATGCTAAACATTATCAAACAGGTGAAGTAATTCCTGATGCTTTGATTGCTAAAATGCAAGAGGCAACAAACTTTAACTCAGGCTTCGAAACTACTGAAATTGTTGCTGCTGCTCTTCTTGATATGAAATGGCACGTAATAACTGAGAAACAAGATTTTGATGTAGATGCATTCGAATCAAATGAAATGAATAAAATAGGTCTTATCTCAGAGATTATCCCAAGATATAAGAGTACTTATTTTGCTCACATCTTTGATGGTGGATATTCTGCCGGATATTATAGCTATTTGTGGTCTGAGGTATTGGATGCTGATGCTTTTGAAGCTTTTGTAGAAAAAGGTGTTTTCGATAGAACAACAGGACAATCGTTCCGTGATAATATCTTGTCTAAAGGTGGTTCTGAGGATCCGATGACTTTGTACAAGATTTTCAGAGGAGCTGAGCCTAACCCTATTTATTTGTTGAAAAATAGAGGTTTTATCAAATAAGGTTGTAGACTTTATCAACTATCTATATAAAAAAGGGGAAGTATTAATACTTCCCTTTTTTTGTGCTATTTTGATCTGATTATATATTAATTGGTTTCGATTTGAAATATGTGTGTTTAGCTGGCTTTACACCATGTTAAATGGCTGTTGTAATTACACCCAATTTGATATTTTGTTTATATTTGTATTGAATTTTACCAGGAAGAAGGAAAATCAAATAAATTTAATATTATATCAGTTTTCAACTGAATAAGTTTTTTAACCTTTAATTTAGAGTATATCTTTTTTTTCGAAGAATCTATTCTCTAAAGTCTTTAACAGAAAAAATATGACAATAGGAGTTGACTTAGGTGCTACGAATATAAGAGTAGGTATAGTTGAAGGTGGAGTGATCTACCGTAAAATATCGGAACCTTTTCCGTATGATAAAACAATTGATGAAACAATAGACTTCTTGATTACTACTATTGGCAGATTGATGAATTCAAATATCAAAGGAATTGGTATAGGAGTTCCTTCGGTTGTTGATTCTAAAAAGGGAATTGTTTACAAAGCAGGTAATGTTCCTTCGTGGAAAGAGGTACATTTGAAAGACATTCTTCAGTCTGAGTTTAAAATACCGGTACGTGTAAATAACGATTGTAATTGCTTTGCTTTTGGCGAAAGATATTATGGCGAATGTACGCCGTATCGCAATATCGTAGGCGTAACTCTTGGTACAGGTTTGGGGGCAGGTATCGTTATTAACGATGTTTTGTATGAAGGGCTAAATACCGGCGCAGGTGAGATTGGTTTAATACCTTATCTGGATAGTAATTACGAACACTATTGTGCAGCTAAATTTTTTCAAAGATATAATACTACCGGTCACATTGCCTATTTGAGAGCTGAGAATAACGAGCAGGAAGCACTTGATATGTGGGAGGAGTTTGGACATCATATTGGTAATATGATTCAAGTGATTATGCATATGTATGATCCCGAGGCTGTGATTCTTGGAGGAGGAATATCCAAGGGATATAAATACTTTGAAGGAGGTATGAATAAAAATCTGGATACTTATCCTTACCCTTTGGCTTTAGAGAGAATGAAAATATTGCTTTCGTCTAAGGAGGATATTAGCTTGTTGGGAGCAGCATCTCTTATTCCCTGATAAATAAGAGATATCTGCATCATAATTACTAGAGTGTCTATTTAGAATTTTATAGGTTTAAATTGGCATACACATACATACGACAAATTAGTCCATTTTTGATTTCGAATACACTGCAAAATCGTTTGTTCACAAAGCTATTATTACTATTTGCATAGGTGCCACTCTCTATTCCTTCTACAATTATCCTATTGCCGGAAATAGTATAGACAAAGTTGTTATAGTCGTAGCTGATTTTATCTATTGATTCTATTAGGCTCTTGTTAAGTTTAAGCAGGTTGTTGATGCTTTTTAAAACTCCCGATTGAGGAAAATAAACTTCTATATCTGGTGCAAAAAGAGAATTTATGGTATCCATATTTCGGGTACTAACATGCTTAAAGTATTTTTTGATAATATCGATATTTTCACTTGAATTGCCTTTCGTATATTCTTCATAGTTATCTATAGTCAATGCTTTTGCTAGTTCAAAGCTATCCTCCAAAAATAGATATTTTGTTATACGTTTATCAGAGACCGTAAAATGTGCCATAAAGTAACTATTGAATATTTTATTAGTTTTCAATATAATGGTTGATACATACCCTAGTGCAACAGCATGCTGATCGTTTATAAATAATTCATCAACTTTGAATATCAAATTCTTAGTGTTTTTATTTAATAAAGTATAGAACTCGTTTACACCGGACTTTCCTTTTTTTAATCCTACCCAAGGAGCTAAACTTTCATTTCCGGGAATTTCCCATTCTATACCATCTGACATTAAATCTATAATTCCGGCTACGTCTCCCAGAGTAGTTTTATTATAAAAACTTTCAACTATTTTACGTGTTTCTTCGGTAGATTTATTTATTGTTTCCATCTTTATTGTTTTAAGTGATTGATTTTTAAAATTCAGATCTACATCTTGACTAAAGGTGCTTTGTGTTATACAAAAATTACTAGCCAATAATAAAATAAATATGTTTGTTTTCATTTCGAAGACTTAAAATTTATACTTTTGAATGATTAAAAGTAGTCACTTATATATTGTAAAACAACAACTTACGTGTGTGTGATCCGCTAACCTAAAGGTTAGTAAAGTTGATAATGTAGGGGTTAGAACAAAAGAAAAATGAAAAAAAGAATAGTGATAGAAGGTTGTCCGTTGAGAACCGTGATGGATAGGTTTGGCGATAAGTGGTCTATTCTTGTTTTGCAAACCTTAGGTGAAGAAGAAACCCCCATCCGTTTTAATGATTTGGATAGGGGTATTGAGGATATATCTCAAAAAATGCTAGCTTCTACTCTGCGAGTACTCGAAGAGTGTGGTCTAATCTCAAGAGAGGCATTTCTGGAAATACCTCCCCGAGTAGAGTATCAGCTAACTGATATGGGCAAAAGCTTATTGCCTTTAATTAAAAATCTCGTAGAATGGTCTACTGATCATCTGGAAGCAATAAATAGTGCATGTATGGCAAAATCGAAAGCATAAAAGGTAAGTGACCTTTAATCTTCGGCTTTTTGGGTTTCTTCATACTCTTTCAATAGCTTTTCTTGTACATCGGCGGGTACTAATTCATACTTAGAGAATTTCATAATGAATGAAGCCCGACCTCCGGTAAGAGAACTAAGAGTTATAGAGTAGTTAGACATTTCTTTTAAAGGTACTTTAGCATTTATGACTTCAATGTCTTTGTCGCTTTCCATCCCCTGAATTATACCTCTTCTGTTTTGAATATCACTCATTACATCTCCCATTTTATCGGAAGGAACAAAAACGGTAACATCCGATATAGGTTCGAGAATCTTAGGACCTGCATTTTTGAAAGCTTCACTAAAGGCATTACGTCCGGCTAGCATGAAAGATATTTCATTAGAATCTACGGGGTGCATTTTCCCATCATATACGATAACACGTACGTCACGTGCGTATGATCCGGTAAGAGGTCCTTGTTCGAGTCGAGCCATAATACCTTTGATAATAGCGGGAACAAACCGTGTGTCGATAGCTCCACCTACAATACTATTGACGAAGACAAGTTTTCCTCCCCAATCAAGATCATAAGTCTGAATGTCTCTTGATTGTACTTTAAATTCCTGCCCGTTAAATTTATAGGTGTCAGGTACAGGCATACCTTCAATATAAGGTTCTACAATCATATGTACTTCACCAAACTGTCCTGCACCGCCCGATTGTTTTCTGTGACGATATTCGGCTCTCGATGGTTTTGTGATAGTCTCACGATAGGGAATCTTAGGTTCAGAATATACTATTGATATTTTATCGTTATTTTCTATTCTCCATTTTAGAGTTTTTAAATGGAATTCACCTTGTCCCGATACTATAAGTTGTTTTAGTTCTTTAGAATTTTCGATAAGCCATGTGGGGTCTTCTTCGTGCATTCGTTGCAAAGCTTCGCTCAGTTTTTCAGAGTCTCTTTCGTTAGCAGCTTTTATTGCTCTGCGGTATTTGGGGTTGGGGTATTTAATGAAGTCGAATTGATTGTCGGTTCCTTTTCCGTTCAGTGTGTTTCCTGTGCGTACATCTTTTAGTTTTACTGTTGCACCTATATCTCCGGCAACAAGTTCTTCTACTTTGGTACGTTGCTGACCTGCAACCATGAATAATTGTCCAATACGCTCTTTTGATCCTCTGTCTGCATTTATAAGATCATCTCCTTCTTTTACTTTTCCGCTCATTACTTTAAAGTACGAAATGTCGCCTACATGAGGCTCTACTGTCGATTTGAAGAAGAATAAACTCGTCGGGCCATTCACATCAGGTTTTATTTCCTCGCCTTCTGTATTCTCGGGGAAGGGCATGTCTACAACATAAGGTACTACATTCCCTAAGAATTCCATAGTTCGTCTTACACACATATCTCGTTCGGCACAAACACAAAATATGGGAAAAATATCTCTTTGTACAAGACCTTTACGTATTCCGAAACGCATTTCTTCTTCGGTAAGTGTACCTTGCTCAAAGAATTTTTCCATCAACGATTCTTCGTGCTCTGCGGCTGCTTCAACTAATTTTTGGTGTAGTTCTTCGGCTTTATCTTTTTCTTCTTCGGGAACTTCGAGTACTTCGGGAACGCCTCCTTCGGGTTTCCATCTGTACATTTTCTTTTTTAGAACATCAATTATGGCATTAAAACTTGGTCCGCAACTGATAGGGTATTGTATGAGTACTGCTTTTTCGCCGTAATTACCTTTTAACTGGGCTACAACATTGTCAAAATCGGCTTTTTCCTGATCGAGCTGATTGACGATGAACATTACCGGTTTTTGAAATTTCTGAATATATCTTAGTTGGTTTACTGTACCAACTTCAATCCCATATTGAGCATTTAATACCATGAGTGCTGTATCCATCACATTGAGTGATGTTACTACATTGCCTATAAAATCATCAGCGCCGGGGCAGTCAATAAAGTTGAGTTTACGGTTCATCCATTCAACAGAAAAGATACTCGAAAAGACCGAATATCCATACTCTTTTTCAACCGGAAAGTAATCGGTAACCGTGCTTCCGGCTTTCACAGTACCTCTGCGTTTTATAACACCTGCCTCGAAAAGCATTGCTTCGGCAAGAGTGGTTTTCCCGGAGCCGGAGCTCCCAAGAATTGCAATGTTTTTGATTTCGTTAGTTTGGTAAGTTCTCATGGTAATAAATATTTATAGGATTTATATAAAATATTCAACTTCAATACCAGATTTGGGTTTTCAACCCTTTATTGCTTTGACTAAGGATAAGTATACCCTTTGTTTGAATAACTGTAAGGTTTATTCAAACGTCTAGAAAATATGGCAATAAATATTACACTACTTTTATAATCGAGGAATGAATGCTCTTTTGCATTTTCTCAAAATTAATAAATGTTCTTTTGATGAGACTATAATCTGAAATACAAAATTGTATGTTCTTTAGCATGTTAATCTCTATGAACTTTTTATGGATTTGAGAAAAGAGATTTTCCAGTTATTTCTTACAGAAAAAAATAATTGTAAGTGTTTTATCGTATTTAGTTTGGCGAGTTTCAAAACAAAAAGAGGTCGGCATTTATATAATACCGACCTCTTGTATGCTGACTGAAATATTTGTTTCTTTTTACGAATGTTGATTGATAATGTTTCTTAACCATTTTACGAGCATCATAATGGCTAGGGCAGCTATAACACATGCCCCGAAATTCATGAGGAAGTAATATTCTTTGTTATCAAACATGTCCCACATTCCGGCAACCATTCCACTCAATTTATTTCCGATAGAGGTTGACAAGAACCATCCACCCATCATAAATGAGGTAATGCTTTTGGGGCTGACTTTTGAGACGAGCGATAAACCTATGGGGCTTATTAATAGCTCTCCAACTGTGACTACTCCGTATGTACCAATGAGCCAAAGCGCCGAGGCTTTGTCGCTGTAAATATCAGTATAGATAACCGATGCAGCCATCACGAGTGACGAAAGCCCCGTTATGAGTAATCCCCATCCCATTTTTGCAGGAGTTGAAGGTTCTCTTCCTTTTATACGAAGTCTAGAAAAGAATCCGAGTACAACAGGGGTGAGTATAACTATAAAGAATGGGTTTATAGATTGGAATATTTCAGTAGAAATTAAGTTAACCTTTTCGCTCTCCTTAGGTAGGTTTTCAGGAGATTCGTTTATGAAATAATGTGGATAATCGTACGATTTTAGAGTGTTACCATCAGCATCTGTAACAGCTTTTAAAGTATGATCCATTGTAATTACTGAATCTTTTTTATACTCCAATTCTTGTACCATTCCAACGGGTTTTACCAATTTGGCTGTGGCAGGAGTTATAGATCGCTCAGTATAACTTTCGGCAAAGGTAGTAAGGGCTGTTGCATTTTGTTTAAATACTGTCCAGAATACTACCATGATAAGGAAGATACTCAAAAGTGCTTTAATTTGTGATCGTTCTTCTTTGGGTGATCTGAATATCAATGAGGCATAGAAGAATATAACAGGAATACATCCGAATAGGAATGCATCATTAGAATCTGAACCGAATACATTTCCGGGGATCAACCATCCTAGTGCTCCAAAAGCAATAGCAGGTGCAAATACATAAAGTAATACTTTAGTGATATCAGAATTGGAGTCGTTGGTCTTTTTGATAATATCGGCTTCTTTTATATGGCGTGTACCCATCAGAAAGACTATCAAACCAATAAGCATACCTATACCGGCTGCGATGAATGCATAACCCCATCCATAATTGTTACGCATATAGGCTGCAACGAAATTACAGATAAAAGCTCCTACATTGATACCCATGTAGAAAATACTGTAACCTGCATCTTTCTTAGCTTTATATTTTTCTTCTGTATATAGATTACCTAATAATGTAGAGATATTTGGTTTGAAAAAACCATTACCTATAATAATAAGAAGTAGGGCTATCCACATGGCTGTACTTCCCGGAATGGCTAGTGTACAATATCCGGCAGACATAAGAACTGCTCCTATAATGATAGATTTGCGATACCCCAGAAGTTTATCAGCAATTAACCCTCCCAGAAACGGAGTTATATATACCAATCCTAAATAAGTACCTACAATATCATAGGCATCTTTTTTTAAGAGTCCCATGCCTTCTGAGTCGATAAGGTAAAGAGCAAATATGCCAAGCATAAGATAGTATCCGAATCGCTCCCACATTTCGGTGAGGAATAGGTATTTGAGTCCTTTCGGGTGTGATGTGCTTTCTTTTGGAGTGGATAAATTTTCCGTCATTTTGTATTTAGGTTTTTTCAGATTTATGCAAAGATAAAGTTCTGACTCGGAAATGAAAAGGTATAGTTGTAAAAATGGTAATTTAGTTTTTGTTAGCTAGAAAGAAAGATGGATAATAGTTTTGTTTCCAATTTAATGTTTTATATTTTTGCCAGTGAAGAATTTGACAACTTTTCACATTTGAGACGACGACAAATTTAACTAATGTATTCTGAGTGATAATTCTAATTATGCTTATTTGGACAGCTTAGTATTCTGAGCTATTGGGCTGTGTGCTTTAAAATCAAATAATTAACAATTAGATAATGTCGCTATTTATTCGTTATGCCATTCCTTGACTTTTTTGAGGTGGGAGCATAACGAAGGTGGGGTGTAATCATTTTATACAAGAAATAACTATATAAAAACATATTAATGAAAAGAACAATATTAATACTTTGTTGTATTTTCTGCACAATAGCTATCTATGCTCAAAAAGAAACCAATTGGTGGTATTTTGGGTCTGGTTCGGGTTTGAATTTTAACGAACTGAGTACTATTAATGGTGTTGAAAATATGCCAAAGGCTGTTAGAGGTCCTTTAAATACTAGTGAGGGATGTTTTACATTATCGGATTCGGGAGGAAATCTACTAATGTCTTCAGATGGAATCACGGTTTATAATAAACAAAATCAGCAAATGGAAAACGGTTCAGGACTATTGGGACATTCATCTGCGACTCAGTCAGGAATTGTGATTCCTAAACCGGGTTCTTCTACCGAATATTATATTGTTACAGTGGCTGTAAGAATAGGTGAAAACGCAAATGCTAAAGGAATCAATTATTCGATAGCCGATTTAAGTGCAAACGGGGGATTAGGAAAAATTACAACTAAAAACGTACAACTGTTGCCGAGTCCTTTGGATGAAAATATTGCTGGTATATTAAATGCTAATGGCAAAGATTTTTGGCTGGTACACAATACGGGAAGGTATTTTTATGTCTGGGCGATAACCGCTGAGGCTGGTTTTTCGGCAACACCTCAGATATATGATATTGGATTTACTCCTGTAATTGATGCTAGTGCTGCATTGGGGACCCTGAAATTTTCTTCTGACAATACACGCTTTGCTCGTCCGAATTATACCGGTAAGCAAATGATAACTGGTTTTTTTGATACATCAACAGGCGTTGTATCTGGTGTGAAAACTACAAATCTGGCATCGATATCAACTAAACCGTATGCATTGGAGTTTTCACCTTCGGGAGAATATATTTTCTACAATACTTCAGAAAGTGGTCCTATGTATAGAGTGTCATTCAACGACGTACGTAATGGTTTGTTTGGGATAAATACGACTTTGCCTATCTCCAACGTTCAGTTATCTCCTGATGGACGAATTTATGGTATAAAAATAAATACTAGTACCCTGTATGTGATAATGAATCCTGATGAAGGAGGCACTGATATTAGAACAATGGATAATTTCTTGGTTGCGAATGCTGGCTATGGGCTTCCAACTTTTGCAGCTTCCTTTTTTAATGCAAAGCCTGTATCACCTAAGGCATTTACTTGTGCAGGATATGCAGCTAAGTTAAGTATCGAAACCTCTTTTGCGGGTATAGATGTTCCAACCTACTTTACATGGGATTTTGGAGATGGTAGCTCGTTAGTTACTCAGACTTTTACAGCGGGAACCACGACCTATACTCAGAAACATACTTATGATACAGCGGGTACTTATAATATTACGGTAACGCCCTATAAAACAGGAAGTACAATGCTGGCAGATAAGGTGGTGACCTTTAGAGCGAATATTGTTAATTGTAATATAGTATCTAATCGTATGATTCGCGATGATATGCTTAATACGGCTAGAATGAATCAGAATCAATAATATCTATCTGAAAATATTGGATTTTAATTTTAGGGACAAATAATTATTTGTCCCTAATGTGTTATAATAAGAGTCTTTTCTCTATAGGAGAAAAGACTATAGTAAAGTTTAATTGTACATTTATTTAGGTCTGCCATATTTAAGTGCATCTGCAGGAAAGTCTATTATCAATGCAAAGTAACGAAACCTACTATTGTGACCTTATTAGAACTTTAGTTACTTTTGTAAAATAAATCTGAACTTATTTAATATACAGAATGTTAATAAAATCAGCTAGTAAACACATAACTCCATCTAAGTATATGAAAAGTTTAATTCTTTCATTAGTGACCTTCATTTTAGGAATATCAAATTGTTTAGGGCAAACCGAAATGAAAGCCTTTCGTTATGATACGATTCCTGCTCCAGCAAAGAATGAAGTACAATTGTTTCGTTATGATACAGTTGCTGATCCAAGGGCAAATCAATCTCAGGAACCTTTGTACAAAATTGAGCAGCCTGTGAAACAACAAAGATATCAGTCGAAGCCTACGCAACAGCCACTAAGCTACAATGAGGGACAAGGGAGTCAAGGCCGAATGGTATTCGGAGGTGCATTTGGTATGGCATTTAGTAGTGGTTATGTGTCTGTCAATATCTCTCCGCAGATTGGTTATGAGTTTAATCGTTACTTTACTGCCGGAGGCGGAATCGGTTATTTTTATTATAGAGACAACTCTCATGGGAATGATTTTTCGCAAAACTATTTGGGAGTGAACGCTTATGCCAGATTTCACCCGATTCGTTTTATCTCATTGCAGGTACAACCCGAACTTTATCAGATGTGGGGAAGTGCAGGAGGGCAGTCTCTTGATTCACAAACCGTTCCTTGTGTATTAGTTGGAGGTGGTGTGAATATTCCTTCTGGACGTAATGGAGCTGTCACTATGATGATTCATTATGATTTGGTTCAGAATGATTGGAGTCCTTATGGAAATCAGATGTTTTATTCAGTCGGATATATTTTCGGATTTTGACGTGTGTAATATCTCCTTAAAGTAGTGGTAACATCTATTGCTTCGAGGAGGCTTTTCGCATTATTATGTATAGTTGAAGTTGTGATTTGCTTTCATTTTTATCTATATTTGTAATAGTTAAGATGGCAGGCTTATTGATATTGATATGTCAACTTAAATTATTTACTATTATTACTTAATAAGGATATGAATACTTTTGGCAATATATTTCGTTTAACGTCTTTCGGAGAGTCTCATGGTGCAGGCATAGGAGGCATAATTGATGGCTGTCCTGCAGGCATTGAGGTAGACATGGATTTTATTCAGAATGAATTGAATCGTCGTCGTCCGGGGCAATCAAAAATAACTACACCCAGAAACGAAGCTGATAAGGTAGAATTTCTATCGGGTATTTTTGAAGGAAAAACTACAGGTACTCCCATTGGTTTTATTATTTGGAACGCTAATCAGCATTCGTCTGATTATGATAATATGAAAGCTTTGTATCGTCCGTCTCATGCGGATTATACATACCAACAAAAATACGGAATAAGAGATCATAGGGGAGGAGGTCGTTCTTCGGCTCGTGAGACTATTGCCCGTTGTGTAGCCGGTGCTTTGGCTAAATTGGTCTTGAATCAATTGAATGTCTCTATTACTGCATATACTTCTCAGGTAGGTGGTATTAAATTAGAGAAATTATATTCTGAATATGATTTGAATACTATTGAAGATACTCCCGTTAGATGTCCCGATGCTGCGAAAGCAGAGGAGATGATAACGTTGATAAATGAAGTGAAATCGAAAGGTGATACAATTGGTGGGGTTATTACTTGTGTAGTCAAGGGAACTCCTGTAGGATTGGGCGAACCAGTGTTTGGTAAACTGCATGCAGCTTTGGGAAATGCTATGCTTAGTATCAATGCCGTTAAAGGTTTTGAGTATGGCGATGGCTTTGATGTGAATCACAGAGGCTCGGAAGTGAACGATGAGTTTTATGACAAAGATGGAGCAATAGATACTCGTACCAACCATTCGGGAGGTATTCAAGGTGGAATCTCCAATGGACAGGATATTTATTTCAGAGTAGCATTCAAGCCAGTTGCAACTATATTAATGCAACAACATACGGTAGATCAGGAAGGAAACGAAGCAGACCTTAAAGCTCGTGGACGTCATGATGCGTGTGTACTTCCTCGTGCAGTACCTATTGTTGAGGCAATGGCTGCTATGACAATTCTCGATTATTATTTATTGAATAAAGCTCGCTGATTATATAAGGGCAAAGATCAATTTGTTCCTTCAGAAAATGTTGTAATTAGAGATAGTTATGACTGGTAGATAGTATAATAATTTTTGAACTCTAAGTTGTATGTGGAAACAGTGCTTTATGCTTTTTATTATATCGCTATTTCTTATTTCTTGTAATAAGAAGCAAGCAATTTATATTGAAGATAAAGGAGATGTTTTTCATACAACCTATTCAATAAAATATAAATATACCCATTCTCTTAAATCAGAAATAGAGGCAGAGTTAGCAAGGTTTGATGATTCACTGAATCCATTTAAGGCTACTTCTATCATATCTAAAGTGAATAACAATGAGGATGTTGTATTGGATAGTTTTTTTGTGAATGTGTTCAATAGATCACAAGCTGTCTCTAGGGTTTCTGATGGACTTTTTGATATAACAGTGTCTCCACTGATTAATGCTTGGGGTTTTGGGTTTAAGAATCTAGAGAATGTAACCCCCGAAATGATTGATAGCCTTAAATCAATTGTAGGGTACGATAGAATACAACTTCAAGATGGGCAGGTAATAAAAAATGATTCTCGTATTCAGATAAATACATCTGCTATTGCTAAAGGTTACTCAACTGATGTTATTGCAAAGCTGCTCGAATCATACGGTATAGCCGATTACATGATTGAGATTGGTGGAGAGGTGACTGCAAAAGGCACAAATGCAAAGGGTGAATGTTGGCATATCGGGATAGATAAACCGATTGATGAAAAAGTGCCCGAACACAGAGAGTTACAGACCATTATACAATTGTGCGACAAATCAATGGCCACATCTGGCAGTTACCGTAACTTCTATATAAAGGATGGAAAGAAATATGCACATACAATTAACCCTAAAACAGGTTATCCATCGGAATCTAATATCTTAAGTGCAACTGTTATTGCTGATGATTGTATGACAGCAGATGCCTATGCTACGGTCTTTATGCTTGCCGATACTGCCGATATAAGGCGTATAGCATTACAAGAGCAAATTTCGTATCTGCTGTTCTTAGATTCGGGTAATGATAGTTTATCTGTTGTAAAATCGTCAGATTTCGAGAAATATGAAGTCCGATAATCTTATTTATATCATTACACTGCTTCCTGCTATAATTTGCCAGTTATTATTGAACTGTTTCCATACTCTAAGGAAACGAACTTTTCCTGAAATAGGTTGAACTCCGTATTCTCCGTTCATGTCTATTGTTACTGCAACTACTGCTGTATCTCCAATTATATTAATCTGCTGATTGGTCGCACTGATGTTGTGCACTTTCATGAGACCACTGCTGTATGATTGCAAATCTATTTCTTTAGTGACAGTTTGCCCCATAGCACTATTAAAAAGGAGATCGGGATGTATAAGTTTATCTAATGTTTCTACATCAGCATGTAGCATAGCATCCAGTAATTGATTTTCAAGTTGCTCAATTGTATTTTTGATCGTTGTGTTCATATCTTCTGTGTTGTTTTATGTATTCTACAAAAGTAGCGTTTTTCTTAAATGAAAAAATGAATATTAAGCAAAACCCTCAATTTTCGTATTATATGCCGATGAGTTTTCAGAATGGTTGTTAAGGTTGAAAATATTGTTCATATAGTCAGCGAAATGAAAAATAATATAGTAAATTTGTAAGCGTATTTTTAGTATTGTCGAATAACTCTATTCTTAACAATACAAGTAATAAAGAGGTCAACGACCTTTAATCAGAAAAATAATAAACAGGTCAGCGACCTTTAAAACTTTCTTATATAATGAAAAGAGATACTGCAATTTTTGATATTATTGAAAGAGAACACCAGCGCCAACTAAAAGGAATTGAACTTATTGCTTCAGAGAATTTTGTGAGCCAGCAAGTAATGGATGCTATGGGATCGTGCTTAACTAATAAGTATGCCGAAGGATACCCAGGCAAACGTTATTATGGAGGCTGCGAAATAGTTGACCTTAGCGAGCAATTGGCTATAGATCGTTTGAAACAAATTTTTGGAGCAGAATGGGCGAATGTACAACCTCACTCAGGTGCTCAGGCAAATGCTGCAGTATTTTTGGCATGTCTTCAAGCAGGCGATAAATTTTTAGGATTGAATCTTTCTCATGGAGGCCACCTTTCACACGGTTCGCCCGTTAACTTTTCGGGGTTGATGTTCCATGCACTAGAATATAATGTAAGACAAGATAACGAAGAGGTTGATTATGATCAGATGGAAGCTGTAGCTAAGGCTGAGAAACCAAAATTGATTATTGCAGGTGCTTCGGCATATTCTCGTGATTGGGATTATGCTCGTATTCGTCAGATTGCAGATTCTATCAATGCTATTTTCTTGGTTGATATGGCTCACCCTGCAGGACTAATTGCTGCGGGTCTTTTAAACAACCCTCTTCAATATGCACATATTGTAACTACTACAACTCATAAAACTCTACGCGGACCTCGTGGTGGAGCTATATTGATAGGTAAAGATTTCGAAAATCCTTGGGGTAAGAAAACTCCTAAAGGCGAAACTCGTATGATGTCGGCTTTGTTAGATTCTGCTGTATTCCCAGGAATACAAGGTGGACCACTAGAGCACGTTATTGCAGCTAAAGCGGTATCTTTTGCTGAGGCATTAGACCCATCATATAAAGTATATCAGGCACAAGTTCAAAAGAATGCTGCTGTAATGGCTCAGGCTTTTGCCGATAAAGGATATAAAATTGTATCGGAAGGTACAGATAATCACTTGATTTTGATTGACCTTAGAAAGAAATTCCCTGAATTGACTGGTAAGGTTGCTGAAAAAGCTCTTGTGGCAGCAGATATTACTACCAATAAAAATATGGTACCTTTTGATAGCCGTAGCCCATTTCTTACATCGGGTTTACGTTTTGGTACTCCAGCTATTACAACTCGTGGAGTTAAGGATGGTTTGATGGGTGATATTGTAGAAATGATTGATACAGTATTGGCTAATCACGAAGACGAAAAAATAATTAAAGCTGTACATGATAAAGTAAATCAAATGATGAAAGATTACCCATTGTTTGCTTGGTAATTTGATCAGAGATTCATTATACATACAAAAAAACGCAGTTGAGGTTTAAAGGCTTCATCTGTGTTTTTTTATTTAGAGATAGTTAAAATAATAAAGAGGGTCTTTTGACCTTGCAGTAATAAGTGGCAAAGAAAAGAAAAAAGAAAAAAGGAAGAAGTAAAGGCTCAAACTTTGGTAAAAAGCTGTTGTGGGTGATTCCTCTATTAATAGCAATTGCTTCTTTATTTATCAAAGATATATCAATTGGATATTACAATCGGGCAAATGGTTTATACGGCGCAGCTTTAAAGACTGCTATGCATGATATTATAAGAGATCATGAGTCTCTGAATTTTGATGAAAATACAACAGCTCGCTATTGGTGGGACAATTATTTTAAGAAGACAGATTGGAGTTTGCAAGGTTATTTTCTAGATATGTATTCTAATGAAAAGCATACAACCTATGTTGGAGGGAATGTCCAGAATCGCGAACATTGCATGCCACGTAGTTGGTGGGGAAAGAGAGATAAGTATTCTTCGTATGATGCTAATGGCGATCTTCATAATATATTCCCTTCCGATTATAGCGCTAATGCAGCTAAGAGTAATTTGCCACTAGGGGAGGTTGGAATTGCTAAATTTGATAACGGAGTGTCTAAGGTTGGAAGCAATACTTATCCCCATGGATATAGAGGACAAGTATTTGAACCAGCAGATGAATATAAAGGAGACTTTGCCCGTGTTTACTTTTATATGTTAACTTGTTATGAAGATTACTCATATGATTGGAAGGATGATGCTAAGAAGTCAATGTTGCAGATAGAAGCTTATCCTGGACTTCAACCGTGGGCTCTTGAAATGTTAATCAAGTGGAATAATGAAGACCCTATAAGTGACAAGGAAATAGCTAGAAACAATGCGGTATATAAAATACAAGGCAATAGAAACCCCTTTGTAGATTGTCCTGAATTAGTGAGTCATATTTGGGGAGATAGTAAAGATCAACCGTTTTTTATTTCTGAAGATGATAAGATAAATAGACAACCTCAAATAAAAGATTTGGTCTTTTCCTATGTGTTGGAGGCTAGAGATATAGCCGATCGGGTTCTGCTTAAAATTAAAGAATAAATTAAAAGTATTAGGCATAGTTTCGAGTTTTGGAATGTAAAGTCTAGTATTCGTTTTCTTTGGATTTTGTAATATATACTTAGCATAATTCTTTCAGGCTCATAGTCAATACTAAATTATACTAAAGAGGGTATCCAGAAGTGTAATTTTGAAAGAGAATAATTAGTGAAAAATATATTTTTTGCGTATTTTTGTAAAGGTCAAAATGATTAATGTTATATGTCATTTTGGTAATTGTAGAAATACAATGGTGTACTTATTAAGTTAATTTCGGATTAATAAATTTTTTAACCCATAAAACTTTTAATAAAATGATTAAAGTAGGTATTAATGGTTTCGGACGTATTGGTCGTCTAGTTTTCCGTGCAGCTCAAGGTAGAAGTGATATTCAAATTGTTGGTATCAATGACCTTATCGATGTAGAATACATGGCTTACATGCTACGTTATGATACTATCCACGGAAGATTCAACGGAACTGTTGAAATTAAAGACGGTAAATTAGTTGTTAACGGTAATGCTATCCGCGTAACTGCTGAGAGAAATCCAGCTGACCTAAAATGGAGTGATGTTGGTGCTGAGTATGTTGTTGAATCAACTGGTCTTTTCCTAGATAAAGCAAGCGCTCAAGGTCACATTACTGCTGGTGCTAAATATGTAGTTATGTCTGCTCCATCAAAAGACGATACCCCTATGTTCGTTTGCGGTGTAAATGATAGCAAATATGTAAAAGGAACTCAATTTGTTTCTAATGCATCTTGTACTACTAACTGTTTGGCTCCTATCGCTAAAGTATTGAATGACAAATTCGGTATCGTAGAAGCGTTAATGACTACAGTACACGCTACAACTGCAACTCAAAAAACAGTTGATGGTCCTTCAGCTAAAGACTGGAGAGGTGGACGTGCTGCTGCTGGTAACATTATCCCTTCTTCTACAGGTGCAGCTAAAGCTGTAGGTAAAGTAATTCCTGAATTGAATGGCAAACTTACTGGTATGGCATTCCGTGTTCCAACTTTGGACGTTTCAGTTGTTGACTTAACTGCTCGCTTAGCTAAAGAAGCTACTTATGCTGAAATCTGTGCTGCAATGAAATCTGCTGCTGATGGCGAATTGAAAGGTATCCTTGGATATACTGACGAAGAAGTTGTTTCTTCTGACTTTATCGGTGATGCTCGTACTTCAATTTTCGATGCAAAAGCTGGTATCCAATTGAGCCCAACATTTGTGAAAGTTGTTAGCTGGTATGACAATGAGTGGGGTTATTCAAACAAAGTTCTTGAACTAGTTGCTAGAATGGCTAAAGTTAATGCTTAATTAAATTAAGTATCTTATAGATATTAAAAAGCCGAGATTCCTAAAGGAGTTTCGGCTTTTTCTTTTGAAGTATAGCTTGATGTTTTATTTTTTGATCTCTCTCAATTCAAGGTCATAAACTCCGGCAGAGAGTTGTATTGTTTTATCTCCTTCTATATTCTCTGGAAGATATAATGTGGCTGAACTGTTAGCAGGAATTACCAGATGATAAAGTATCTGTTTATCTGTACGTTTCCACGATGATACAATTTCGCCATAGGGAGAAGTATGCTTTGCCTCGAATTGATTGAGTGCCTTTACAAAATTAGGGCGAAGTTGTATGTGTTTAAATCCTGCCTTATTCTCATCCGGGAATAAACCTCCAAGAGCTCTGTACATCCAAGCATTGATATCGCCGAACATAATATGATTCATAGAAATGTCATTTTCTGCATCTATGTTCCAATTTTCGTATAATGTAGTTGCTCCGTTTACAATCCACCAACCCCATGAAGGATATGTTTCTTGTGATGCAATAGTATACGCTGCTTCTGCATACCCATTTTCAGAGAGAGCATTTAATAAAGCTTTAGCTCCTAAAATACCGGTATCAATGTGAAAATTATCTTCTTCTACTTTTTTGTAAAGATTGGCTGCAACTTTCGACTTGAGCTTCTCTGGAACTATTCCAAAATAGAGAGGTGCAGCTAGTTCGGTTTGTGATCCCGAACAATATATACCGGTTTTGGTATTCAAGAACTTCTTATTTATAGCATTGCGTATCTTATGAGCCAAACGTGTGTAATGCTCATGGTCTCGTTTCTTTCCGAATATCTTAGCAGCATTGGCTAGTATTGTTACATCCTTATAATAGTACAGAGACGACGTCAGTTCCTTATTACTAATTGTTTTTACAGGAACCCAATCACCGAGCCCCCAATCAGTAGTTCCATGAGGACTGATAGATGCTATATGATCTACATATAACTTGATGTTGCCATACATTTTGTGAAGTAAGCGACTATCACCATAGAATAGATATATTTGCCAAGGAATGATGGCTACAGCGCTAGTCCAGTCAGGACCATTTCCCCAGTCGTATCCCCAACCATGAGTCGGCACTATACTTGGTAATACTCCATTTGACTTTTGTTCATCTTTGAAATCATTCATCCATTTCTCATAAATAGTGATGGCATCAAAACTATATAAGCCTGTTTCTATGGCAATGTGAGAATCGCCTGTCCATCCGTTTTTTTCTCGCTGAGGACAATCAGTCGGATAGCCGAATAAATTCGACAAATATGAGTTGTTAGTAGCTTCCCATATTTTATTCAAAGTCGGGTTCGATGATTTAAGACTCCCTATCTGGGGAACATCACTGTGCATTTCTAAAGCCGTTATGCTTTCTTTATTCAAGTCTATTGGTTTTGAAGAGGTAACTTCTACATACTGAAAACCTTTATAGTTGAATTTGGGTGAGAATGTTTCTTTAATTCCTCCTCCTTTTAAAATGAAGATATCTGTTTGGAAAGGATCGCTATCATCAGTTGGGCGATAATGAACATCTATATTAGACATATCAGCTCTACCATCAGGATAGAGACGTTCAGTGTGTTTAATACGTAGCTCTGTGTCTTTATCTCCTTGAACACGTATCTCTATAACTCCTGCGATATTTTTAGCAAAACTAAAGACATAGCAAGTATCATTCTTTTTATCTACTTTGATTGGTTCTAATCGTTCAGTTACACGTATTGGATGTAATTGTTGGCTTGTAATCAGTTTTGAAGGAGCGTCTACGACAACTGCAGTTTGCCAGTCAGTAGTATTTAGACCGGGCATATTCCAATCCTCTATTTCTTTACGAGCATCATAGTGTTCTGCTGTATAAATGCTGTTAAATATAATAGGGCTCTCATGAATTCTCCAAGTATTATCGGACGCAATTGTGTCGGTCGTTCCATCTTCATAGTTAATTCTTATATTAACAAGGAAGCGAGGTCGGTTACGCCAATGAGCTTTATCAAAATCCCATACAGCTGTTGACTGATGATTGTACCATCCATTACCGAGTATAACACCAAAAGTGTTGTCTCCTGCCTGTAATAATGAAGTTATATCAAGAGTTGAATACAAACTTCGTTTATCGAATCGGGTGTACATAGGATCTAACATGCGATCGCCCGCCTTAAGTCCGTTTACAGAGAGCTCGTATAATCCAGCTGCTGTTATATAAGCTCTTGCCGATTTGACTACTTTATCCTTACTAATATTTGTATCTTTCCTGAAATAGAAAGTTGGTTTATAATCTACATCTTGTCCATCAGATATCCATTTTCCCTGCCAGTTTTTAGAGGTCATCAATCCCGTTTCAAAAGAGGTAATATCCGAAGCGTTAGATTGATTACCCTTCCCATTCCATGTAGTTACTCTCCAATAATATTTAGTAAATGGATTGAACGTCTGACCTTTGTAAGCAACCAGACAACTGTCTGAATCAATTTTGCCCGAATCCCATATTTCAGCTTTGTTGTTGGAAAGCTTTAGAGAATCAGTACTAACCATTATTTGATAGGCACTCTGTGCAAGTTCTGTTTGTGCTACTCTCCAACTCAAGCGAGGAGAAGTACAATCTATGCCTAAAGGTTTTTCTAAATATTCGCATTGCAAATTTGTTGGAGGATCAGTCTTTTTTGTACAAGATACCAAGCATGTACTAAGTATTATAAAATATATGAGAAGATTTTTCATCCTGCTATGTAGGGGGTGTTAAGTTATATAATTAAGTAATTACATTCTTTATTATTCGAAGGTAATCATAATTATAATTTTTCAAATAATCATTGTAGTAAAAAAGAAAAGAGCATTTGATAATTTCAAATGCTCTTTCTATTCTATTGTTTGAAGACTGTTTCAGTTCCTAACTTCTATTAAAGTGATCTAATAGGTTATGATCTTATTTGCTCAAAGCAGATGCTCCGCCGATTATATCTAGTAACTGATTTGTAATAGCTGCCTGACGATTCTTATTATACTCAATCGTCAAATCACCTACTAATTCTTCAGCATTATCTGTCGCAATCTGCATAGCAAGACTACGTGCAGCATTTTCCGAAGCATTAGAGTCTAATAAAGCCGCAAACAGATTCGATGCTAATACCTTTGGAATAAGATGTGATAAAAGCTCTCCTTTCTCAGGTTCTAAAATATAATCAGTTGTCTGATTGATGTTTGAAGCCCCAGAGTCAAGATTAGCTTTCTCTATAGCTCCTTTCAAATCAAAAGGCAGATACACATTACTTTTAATTTGTTGAACACCCATTGATTTGAAGTGTGTATAAACTAATATAATCTGATCTATCTCTTTAGATAAGAACTTATCTACAAGCTCCTTCGATATTTGTAATATTGGAGGAAAAGCAGGTCTATCTGTTATCTGTTGAAATGTAGAATTACTTTCAATCGCAAAATTAGATTTTCTAGCAAAATCTGCAATCTTTTTTCCAAAAGGATAAACTATAATATTTTCTTTTCCTACTATCTTAGCACATTGAGATGCGACCGAAGAAAATTCTTTAACAACATTCGCATTGAAACCTCCACACAAACTAGAGTTAGAAGAGAAAGCCACAATGGCTATTTTCCTAATTTCTCTTTCTTGTGCATAAACAGAATCAATACTGCTGTCAGAAGCCAAAAGATTGGTCAGAATCTCATTCAATTTGGTAGAGTAGGGTAGAAAAGAGTTTATTGCCTGTTGAGACTTTCGCAACTTTGCTGTTGCAATCATCTTCATGGCCGAAGTTATTTTCTTCGTGCTTTTTACCGAATCTATCCTATCTTTTACTTCCTTCAATGATGCCATAGCTCAATTATTTTTTGTATTTGCCTGAAATTTCTTCGGCAACCTTTTCGATGATAGCTGTTACGCTCTCATTTATAACTCCTTTTCTAAGAACGTCCAATACAGTCTCTTTGTATTGCATTTCCAATATTTGAAGGAAATCCGACTCAAATTCGTGAACCTTATCTACAGGTACATTATTCAACAGACCATTAGTTCCGCAATATAATATAGCAATCTGTTTTTCAACAGGTACCGGAGAATATTGAGGTTGAACCAATAATGCAGCATTCTTTTGTCCTTTATCTATGGTCAATGCCGTAATTGGATCCATATCTCCACCAAACTTAGTAAATGCTTCAAGTTCACGATACTGAGCTTGGTCGATTTTCAAAGTTCCCGCTACTTTTTTCATAGCTTTAGTTTGAGCACTACCACCTACACGAGAAACCGAAATACCTACGTCAATTGCAGGACGATAACCTGAGTTGAAGAGGTCAATATCCAAAAATATCTGACCATCGGTAATAGAGATTACGTTAGTCGGAATATATGCAGATACGTCACCGGCTTGAGTTTCGATAATTGGAAGAGCTGTTAGGGAACCTCCACCTTTTACTCTGCCTTTCAAACTTTCAGGTAAATCATTCATTTGCTCGGCCACCTCTTGCTGATCGATAATCTTAGCAGCACGTTCCAGTAGACGAGAGTGTAGATAGAAAATATCTCCCGGATATGCTTCACGACCCGGAGGTCTTTTCAATAGCAACGAAACTTCACGATAAGCAACCGCTTGTTTCGACAAGTCATCATAAACTACTAAAGCATGACGACCGGTATCTCTAAAGTATTCACCAATAGCAGCTCCTGAGAACGCTCCGAAATACTGCATCGCAGCAGGTTCGGCAGCTGTTGCTGCAATGATAATTGTATATTCTAATGCACCTTTTTCTTTCAGAGTTTCAACAATGTTGGCTACAGAAGAAGCTTTCTGACCAATTGCAACATAAATACAGTATACAGGATCTCCTGCATCGTAATTTGCCTTTTGGCTAATAATAGCATCAATTGCAATTGCAGTTTTCCCTGTTTGACGGTCACCAATAATTAACTCACGTTGCCCTCTACCAATTGGAATCATGGCATCAATAGCCTTAAGACCGGTTTGTAAAGGTTGAGTTACTGGTTGACGGTAAATAACTCCCGGAGCTTTACGTTCCAGAGGCATTTCCAACAGTTCTCCTGTTATATCTCCTTTTCCATCGATAGGTTCTCCTAGTGGTGTAATAACACGACCGAGTAATCCGTCACCGACTTTAATTGAAGCAATAAGGCCTGTTCTTTTGACATTAAAACCTTCCTTAATCTGACTACTTGATCCAAGTAATACTGCTCCTACATTATCTTCTTCGAGATTCATCACAACAGCTTTTACACCATTGTCGAATTCTAATAATTCATTGGCTTCTGCGTTATTGAGACCATAGATGCGAGCTACTCCGTCTCCTACCGAAAGGACAACGCCTACCTCGTCTAATTGAATACGGTTGTCAATCCCATCCAACTGCATCTTCAACACATCAGAAACCTCACTAGCTTTTATATTTTCAGACATATTTATTTCCTTGTATTAAGGTCTCAGACCTATTTTATTGCTTTGGTGGACATTGTAACCAAAGCCTGTTACAACATAAGGTTACTATGCAATTTTTTTATTCTTACTCATCAATTGACTCTTTATTCTGGTCAATTGAGAAGCCACACTGGCATCAAGTCTATAAGTACCAATATATAAAATAAAACCACCGCCTAGTTTAGGATTCACTTCGGTTACAAACTCAATTGTACCCTCTTCTTTATCTTGAACCAGTTGTTTAATTTTATTTATAGTAGTATCATCGACAGGACATGCCGTTACTAATTTTCCGACACTTATATTCTTATATTTCCTGTATAAATCTAAGTATACTAAACTGATCGTTTGCAGATGGTTTTCTCTTCTCTGATGCAATACCAATTGGATAAACCGAACAAATACATCGCTTACCTTTTCACCGGCAGCAAGTTTTATAAGTTCCAGTTTTTCCCTTGTACTCAGTACAGGATTATCTAGTGTTGCCCGAAGTTGTGGCCTACTGGCTAAGGTTTCGGATAGAATCTTCATTTCTGAAAATATCATATCCTCCGCTTTATTTTCCAAAGCATAGCTAAACAAAGCTCGTGCATAACGCATAGATACCATTCCTGAATTCATAATATATTAAGATTTAGATACCATACTTTCGTCAATCAAACGGTCTATCATAGCCATTTGCTCAGTATTGCTATTCAGATTGTTGCGGATTATTTTTTCAGCAATGTCTACCGAAAGGTCTGCAACTTGGCGACGTATGTCTTTAATTGCATCCTCTTTTTCGAGTCTCATTTGCTTTCTAAGTTCCTCCAATTCTTTCAATCCTTCGGCACGAGCCAATTCTTTCGATTCGTTGATTATACGTGTTCTGGTGCTTTCAGCATCTTTTAAGATTTTCACCTGCTCTTCACGGGCTGAAGCTAAGATAGCTTCGCTTTGTTCTTTTATATGAGCCAATTGTTTATTGGCTTCTTTGGCTGCATCTAAAGATTTTTCGATGTACGCATTGCGATCCTCGACCATCTTTGTAATAATGGGAAAACCGAATTTTGCCAATACGGCAAAAACAATCCCAAAAGATAGAAACATCCAAAATAAAAGACCGGCTTCAGGTTGTAAAAGCATAATTTTTTAATTTAATTGTTTTATAGGATAAATCCACAAACTACTACAGCAAATAGAGCCACACCTTCAATTAGGGCTGCTGCAATAATCATAGACATACGAATATCCCCACTAGCTTCGGGTTGACGAGCAATACCTTCCATTGCAGAAGCACCAATTTTACCGATACCCAGACCTGCACCGATAGCTGCTAAACCTGCTCCTAGAGCTGCACCGAAACCTGTAAGTCCTGCACCAGCTTCAGCTGCTGCTTGTAGAATAGTTGATAGTAACATAATTTTATTCTTTTAGTTATTTAATTATTTATTTTCTATTTTGATACTAAGTAATGTTTATATACTTATTTCTATATTTTGTAATTGATTCTTTATCTTATTAATATACTCTCCAAAACCCTAAAAAGGTCTATTACCTTAATCGTGTTTTTTAGCGTGATGTGGTTCTGCTTGTGCTAAACCGATAAATACTGCAGATAGCATGGTGAATACATATGCTTGGATATAAGCTACCAAGATTTCAACAAAACTGATAAATATTGTCAAGACAACAGACACCACAGTCATTGATGAGTTGATTGCTACTCCTAGTTTTACAGTCAAAAAGATCAAACATACTAATCCCAGTACTATAGAGTGTCCTGCCAAAATATTTGCAAAGAGACGAATCATCAATGCGAATGGTTTTGTAAATACACCCACAATTTCAATAGGTATCATAATCGGTTTAAGCCATGTAGGCACTTCTGGCCAAAATACTTCTTTCCAGTATTCCTTTGTCCCAAATATATTTACTATAACCAGAGTAAACAATGCCAATACTAAAGTAACAGCTATATTACCTGTTACAGTAGCCCCGAAAGGAAAAATTGGAATTAACCCCGCTATATTATTGATGAAGATAAAAAAGAAAGTTGTCAACAAATAAGGTGCAAATTTTTTGTAGTTTTTACCCACACATGGTTTTATGATATCATCATTCACACTCATGATAAACATTTCCATGAATCCTATAAAACCTTTAGGGGCTTTAGGATTTTCTGCTGTAGAATTCTTTTTATACCATCTTGCAACAGACATTATAAGAACAAGAGTTATTATACTGCAAACAATTAAAGCAAAGGCATTTTTTGTGATAGATATATCCCATGGTCTTATTTCTTCACCTGATGCATTCTTTTCTACAATCTTCCCTTTATAGTCGCCCTCTTGAGCAATGTAGAAGCCTTTGTATGCAGCGTGTCCATGATCGAATCTGGCTGATGAGAATACATTCCATCCACTGTTTTCGCCTTTTACTATGACTGGAAGTGAAACGACAATCTGATGATCTCCCCAAGTTGTAATATGCCACTGGTAAGAATCTGCAAGGTGATCAAGAATTAATTCTTTAACATTCAAGCTTTTTTCACCTTCTAAAGAATGCTCCTCAGACGATGCGTAAGAAGACGTACTTCCTATCACAAATAAGCATACCAGTACAAATATGTATTTTAATCGGCTATTCATTGCTACTATTTTTTTCTTTGATACGCTTCTCTATCTTCATAAAGATGAATGTTTCGGCGATCAGGTATAATAAATAAAATAATATAAAAACAGCTACAAAAGCTTTGATGTTTTCTTTCACCGTAAGCACATACACAGTAACAAAGATCAGTGAAGTAATAACTTTTATGACTTTGGTTAGCATATACATGTTCACTAACTGTTTTTTATCTTTCTTCTGACTACATTTTTCGACCAGAGATACTACCAATGATTCTATTATCAGATAAAATATGGCAAGACCTACAAACCAATTCCAATCAAATGTGGGCAAAAAATAGGACAGACCAACTCCAATGCAACCACTGATTATGAGACCGAAGGCAGTTATAGATATAATTAGTTTTGTTTTGAATATATTCATAAATTATTCTACGCAAACGGTAACTATATTTTTTTTGACTTCAACGAACCCACTTTCGATGACTACTTTCAGAGGTGAACCTTTTTCTATTTCGTATGAAATTTCACCTTTATGCAAAGAAGATATAAGTGGAGCATGATCGGGTAATATGCTAAACTCTCCCTCTGTTCCCGGTAGTTTTACGGATAAAACTGTTCCTTGAAACAACATCTTTTCGGGTGAAACTATCTTTAATTGTAATTCTTTCATTGCTTATAAATAACATTAAATGTTTATTGCTGTATTTTATAATTATAACTGCCTTTGGCTATTACACCCAGTCACAGCAATAAACAAGGTCTGCTACCTCTTTAGGTTATTAACCTTTAGAAGCTTGAGCCATTAGTTTTTTACCTTTCTCAATAGCTTCTTCAATTGTTCCTACATTTAAGAATGCTTGTTCGGGTAGGTTATCTACCTCGCCGTCAAGTATCATTTGGAATCCTTTGATTGTATCTTTAATATCTACAATTACTCCAGGAACTCCTGTAAACTGAGTAGCCACGTTAAATGGTTGAGATAAGAAACGTTGTACACGTCTTGCTCTGTTTACTGTTTGGCGGTCTTCATCCGAAAGCTCTTCCATACCTAATATGGAGATAATATCTTGAAGTTCTTTATTTCTCTGTAGTATTTGTTTTACACGCTGTGCAACATCATAATGATCTTGTCCAACCACATTTGGATCTAAGCTGCGTGATGTTGAATCCAGAGGATCCACCGCAGGATAAATACCAAGTTCGGTAATCTTACGACTTAATACTGTTGTTGCATCCAAGTGAGAGAATGTTGTTGCAGGAGCAGGGTCAGTCAAGTCATCCGCAGGCACATAAACAGCCTGAACAGATGTGATAGATCCATTCTTAGTAGAAGTAATACGCTCTTGCATAGCTCCCATCTCTGTAGAAAGGGTAGGTTGGTAACCCACAGCCGAAGGCATACGACCTAATAGTGCTGATACCTCAGAACCTGCTTGTGTAAAACGGAAGATATTATCAATAAAGAATAATATATCTTTTGGTGCACCATCTTCGTGGTCTGCGTCACGGAACGATTCCGCAACAGTTAGTCCCGAAAGAGCTACTGACGAACGTGCCCCAGGAGGTTCGTTCATCTGTCCGAACACGAGCGATATTTGTGATTTTTCAAGTTCTTTAGGATCTACTTTAGATAAATCCCAATGACCTTCTTCCATGCTTTTCTTAAATTCGTCACCATAACGAACAACATTCGATTCGATCATTTCTCGTAGTAAATCATTACCCTCACGAGTACGCTCTCCAACTCCGGCAAATACCGAATATCCGTTGTGTTTTTTAGCAATATTATTGATAAGCTCCATAATTAATACAGTCTTACCAACTCCTGCTCCACCAAAAAGACCAACTTTACCCCCTTTTGCATAAGGTGCTAATAAGTCGATAACCTTTATTCCTGTAAATAGTACATCACGAGAGGTTATAAGATCTTCAAATTTAGGTGGTTCTCTATGTATAGGTAATCCTCCTGAATTATCAAGAGTTTCCATTCCGTCAATAGCTTCTCCTACCACATTTAGTAAGCGACCCTTTACTTGATTACCAATTGGAACAGTTATAGCCTTACCGGTTGCAATAACATCAAGATTTCGTCTTAAACCGTCCGTACTATCCATTGCAACACCACGAATAGTGTTTTCTCCAATATGTTGTTGCACTTCAATAATTAAAACTTTACCGTTGGGTCTTTGAACGTGTAATGCTTCATATATCTGGGGTAAGTTTGGTGCTGAACCTTCTTTTTGCTCAAAATAGACATCCACCACTGGACCTATGACCTGAGATATACGACCTACTAATTGTGACATAATTATATATTTTTTATTTTTTCTCTTCAATAAGTTTACTGTGCAGGGTCTTTGCTGACGGGTGTGTCAGAAAAGCGATGTTCGCAGTAAAACGCAACAACAATTTATTATTTTTATGCTTTCCAGGTTATCCAATATTTCTTCTTTAAGAAATATGAGTCTTTACAATCAATAACAGTATTTAATAACTTTCATCCTTTATCCGTGCATTGCAATAATGTTATTTCCGTAAGGGGCGAAATATTATATTATTACTATCTGTTTGCGATGATTGTTGAAGCAAATATAGCCAATATTTCATTTTTAAGTTTTATTTTTGTGGGAAAAATAAGTGTACTTACTATTTTTTAAGTATAAATTAACAATATGCTTTTAATACAATTTATAAAATGGGTAGAGTCTTAATTATTGGAGCAGGTGGTGTGGGCACTGTAGTGGTGCACAAGGTCGCTCAAAATCCGGAAGTATTTACAGAAGTAATGCTTGCTAGCCGCACCAAGTCGAAATGTGATGCTATTGCCCAAACTATTGGGGGTGGTAAAATTCAAACAGCTCAGGTGGATGCTGATAATGTAGAGGATTTGATCAGATTATTCAATTCTTTTAAACCCGAGTTGGTAATAAATGTAGCCCTTCCATATCAGGATTTGACTATTATGGATGCTTGTTTGGCATGTGGAGTCAATTATTTAGATACAGCCAATTATGAGCCTAAAGATGAAGCTAAATACGAATATAGCTGGCAGTGGGCTTATCAAGATAAATTTAAAGAAGCTGGTTTAACTGCAATTTTAGGTTGTGGATTCGATCCGGGAGTAACAAGTGTTTTTACTGCTTATGCAGCAAAACATCATTTTGATGAGCTACATACATTAGATATTGTAGACTGTAATGCTGGGGATCACGGAAAGGCTTTTGCAACTAACTTTAATCCGGAAATCAATATTCGTGAGGTTACTCAAAAAGGAAAATATTGGGAAAATGGAGAATGGGTGGAGACTGAGCCACACGAAATTCATAAACCTTTGAATTATCCAAATATCGGTGCAAAAGAATCGTATGTGATTTATCACGAAGAATTAGAATCGTTGGTGAAGAACTTTCCTACTTTGAAACGTGCTCGTTTTTGGATGACTTTCGGACAAGAGTATTTGACTCACTTACGTGTAATTCAGAATATCGGAATGGCTCGTATTGACCCTATTATATATAATGGTGTTGAAATTGTTCCTATTCAGTTCTTGAAAGCTGTATTACCTGATCCGGGAGAGCTTGGAGAAAACTATACTGGCGAAACATCTATAGGTTGTCGTATCACAGGTATAAAGGACGGAAAAGAACGCACCTATTATATATATAACAACTGCTCGCATGAAGCTGCATTCAGAGAAACAGGTATGCAAGGTGTGAGCTATACAACAGGTGTACCTGCAATGATTGGAGCAATGATGTTCTTTAAAGGCATTTGGCGTAAACCGGGAGTATTTAATGTAGAAGAATTTAATCCTGATCCATTCATGGAACAATTGAATATACATGGATTGCCTTGGCATGAATTGTTTGATATCGATTTAGAAATGTAATATCTCAATTATATCAAAAAATAAAAAGACTCGGGGTAATTACTCCGAGTCTTTTTATTGTATAAACTAATTTTAAACTTATCTTATTCATGTTTTTATTCGTCCCTTATTATCCTTTAGTTTCAAGGTAAACAACATGAGTTCTTAAGTATTCTTCTAAACCGTGTTTGCCATCAGCGCCACCAATGCCCGATTTTCGGCATCCTGCGTGAAATCCTTGCATTGCTTCGAAGTTTTCGCGGTTGATGTATGTTTCGCCGAATTTAAGAGCTCTTACGAGTTTAAATGCAGTATCTAAATTTTGAGTGTAAACCGAAGAGGTTAGACCGAACTCCGAGTCATTCGCCCAAGCGATAGCATCATTAATGTCGGAGAATTCAACAATCGGAAGTACAGGCCCAAATGTTTCTTCTTGAATAATATCCATTTTATTGGTAACTCCGTCAAGTACTGTTGGCTCAAAGAAATATCCTTTGTCGCCTATGCGTTTACCTCCGCAAACTAATTTAGCACCTTGTTTGATTGCTTTATCTACTTTCTCCTGAACCGATTTTAAAGCATTGGATTCTACTAATGGACCCATATCTAGGTCTTGAATCTTATTCGGGTCTCCCACTTTTACGGCTTTCATTCCTGCAACTAGCTTAGTCATGAATGCTTCCTTCACGTTTTTGTGTACATAAACACGTTCAGCACAATTGCAAACTTGTCCAGTATTGATGACTCTCGAAGCTATAATTGCTTTAACTGCTAAATCAAGATCGGCATCGTCCATTACAATTGCAGGAGCTTTTCCTCCTAACTCCAGAGATACTTTTGTAATATTTGGTGCGGCAGCAGCCATCGTTTGTTGTCCCGCAGATACACTACCTGTAAGACTTACCATTCCTACTTTAGGGTTAGCTGCCAATTCGTGACCTATAACAGAGCCTCGTCCATTCACCAAATTGAAAACACCTTTTGGTACCCCGGCTTCCTCTACTATCTGTGCAAAGATATATGCATTGATAGGTGTTAATTGACTTGGTTTTACAACTATTGTATTTCCGGTAACAAGTGCAGGAGCAGCTTTACGTGCAATGAGGAAAAATGGGAAATTCCAAGGTAAAATACCTGTTGTTACTCCAATTGCTTTTTTGAATAAGAATATATTTTCGTTAGGGCGATCACTTTGAATTATTTCACCTTCATAGCGGCGAGCCCATCCTGCCATATATTCGAGGTAGTCGGCAGTAAATAATGTTTCTACATTGGCTAAGCCTTGAGTTTTACCACCTTCTTGTACAATAATATCTGTTATTTCTTTTTCTCTTTTGCGGATGCCGGCAGCAATTTTAAGTAGGTAACTGGCTCTTTCAACAGCAGGAATTTTTTCCCATTGGTCTTGAGCTGCATCTGCTGCATCAATTGCTTTTTTTGTATCATCCAATGTGCCATCAGGCATACGAGCGATAACTTCTTCTGTTGAGGGGTTTAGGACATCAATCCATTTTCCGGAAGTATTTTCGATGAATTTACCATCGATAAACATTTTTAATTCTTTCATGGCGTTACGAATAGTATTTTTAATTGGTTAAAGATTATTAGCCTTAAATTGTGATAAGTAGCTATAATCCCAAAAATATGAAAATACTTTAGACTTCCGGCACGAAAGAATGCGAAAAAAACAAAAAAAAGACTCTTGCTTTTGTCCTTTCGACTGTGTTAAATGGATTCAGTTGATCTCTTTTTCAGAAAGTAGGCTATCGGGTTCTCCGATAGTTTCGGGAGATATATTCTCGCTAACACTCTTTTTTTTCCTTGAACAGTAAATAAAAGACCATATTAATCCAATAATACTAACAAAAAGTAAAAGATGTATGCCACCTCCTGCATTTTTTAGTTTAAACATCTTGGAGCTGATGAAGTAAACATACATATATAGAGAAACAAATATCCCCAAAGCTGAAGTTAAGAGCAAAATGAAGTTGGCTGTACGATATTTTATTTTAAATAGGAATGTTGCCGATAGTAAACCTAGTAACGGTACAATATAAAAGACATACGCCAGATGTGGTGAGTCTTTTTTTGAGAAGAACATTATCGTATTCGATATTTTAGTAGTCTTTTTATAGAGTGAAGGTAGATCCCAACCTGTAACGATAAGTTTGCCCCAACTAATCCAAGTAAGAGAAAAAGCAACAAGGATGAATATTATAATAATAGTCTCGAATCTGAGTAAAGAAGTATATTTTGATTTCATGAATAAGCCGTTTTTAATTCGGGCTCAAAAGTATGTAAGAGTTGTAAATCCTGCAACAAAAAAACTGCTATTTTAATGAGTCCTTTTTTTATTTTTTAATATAAAGCAATTATATTTGTGGTGTGATAAATACCCGGGAAATGGTGTCTTCCTTAACCAACCGCCTTGAACAAGCTGATGACGCCTTATTATTAGATATTAATATATTTAATTTATAAGGTATGAAGCTATTAAATAAAGAAACAAACCCATTTTCTGTGCGAAAAATCAGAATTCGATTTCTACTACTCCTAAGAAATTTTCCTGCGATATTATATATTCTTAAATGGATATTGATTACTGCGATTATCGGTGTCTGTATTGGCTCGGCTTCGGCTCTGTTTCTACACTCTTTGGACTTCGTAACCAATTATAGAGAATCACATATCTGGATTATATCATTGCTCCCGATAGCAGGTCTGATTATTGGATTGCTTTACCACTATTATGGTAAAGAAGCCAATGCTGGAAATAATCTCTTGATTGACACCATTCACAAGCCCGAAAAAAGAATTCCTTTTCGAATGGCTCCTTTAGTCTTTTTGGGAACGGTAGTCACTCACTTGTTTGGAGGTTCTGCTGGACGCGAAGGTACAGCTATTCAGATGGCAGGGGCTATTGCAGATGTGTTTCGTAAGCCTTTTCGGTTAACAGCCCAAGATAGCCGTATTTTGCTTGTTGCAGCTACTGCTGCCGGATTTGGTTCTGTCTTTGGAACACCTTTTGCCGGTGCAATCTTTGGTCTTGAATTTTATTTAATAGGCAGATTAAGGTATAATGCGCTGCTTCCTGCTCTTTTGGCTTCGGTTATTGCTGATTGGGTAACGAAGGCTTGGCAGGCAGAGCATACGCATTATACAATTTCTTTTGTTCCGGATATTTCCCCTCTCAATTTATTGTACACAATTCTTGCAGGTATTGCATTCGGACTTTGTGCTGTACTTTTCAGTAAAGGAATTCATTATGTGACGAATGTTTTTAAAACAAAAATAAAATATCCGCCTCTTCGACCTTTTATTGGTGGTATAATTGTAATTATTGCTGTTTGGGCAATTGATACTACCGATTATATCGGGTTAGGCATTCCTATTATTGTAGATTCGTTCGATAATCAATTGGAGCCTTATGCTTTTCTCCTGAAAATAGCATTTACAATAGTAACCCTTGCCGCAGGTTTTAAAGGTGGTGAGGTTACCCCCCTGTTTTTTATAGGTGCTGCATTGGGAAATGCACTCTCATTATTTATTCCACTGCCTATGGTTCTGTTGGCGGGAATAGGATTTGTAGCGGTTTTTGCCGGAGCTACTAACACGCCTATTGCTTGCTCTATAATGGCTATCGAGTTGTTTGGTGGCGGGTGTGGCGTATATGCTGCAATTGCATGTGTTGTTTCTTATTTAATATCTGGACATACAGGTATTTATGGAAAGCAAATGGTAGGCGAGCCCAAGTATGGCAAGTATCTACATGAGAAAGGTAGTCGCTTGGACGAAATAAAGCGCTGAGGAATATATTTGAAGAGTGAATTTTGACCATAGTTTCGTCTAAAAAAGTTACTTTTGTAAAAAATAAAACAAATTATATGATACAATCGATGACAGGATTTGGCAAAGCAACAGCCGAATTATCAAATAAGAAAATTACTGTTGAGGTTAAATCTTTGAATAGTAAACAACTAGACTTGTCTGTGCGTATTCCAAGTGTTTATAAAGAGCAAGAGCTGAATGTGCGTAGCCTGATAGCACGTCGCCTTGAGCGAGGCAAAGTTGATTTTGCCATTTATATCGAAAACACAAGTAAAGAAACTACATCGCAAATTAATCAAAATGTGCTTGAAGCATATTATAACCAGATAAAAAATTCTTCTGAAAAGCTAGGAGTAGCTGTCCCTGCAGATTGGTTTCAAGTATTATTGAGACTGCCTGATGTGCTGAAATATGAAGCTCAGGAAGCTGACGAAGAAGAATGGAAAGTGGTATCTGAAACTATAAATAAAGCATTAGATCAACTTGTAGAATTTAGAAAACAAGAAGGTAAAATGTTGGAAGATTTATTCATTCAGAAGGTTACTAATATCAGTACTCTTATGACAGATATAGAACCTTTTGAAGCGGAGAGAGTTGAAAAGGTAAAAAATCGAATCATCGAAGCCCTTCAAAAAATTGAGAATTTTGACTATGATAAAAATCGTTTCGAGCAAGAAATGATTTATTATATTGAAAAACTTGATATTAATGAGGAAAAAGTACGCTTAAGAAATCACCTTAAATATTTCCTTGAAACATTGAACGATACTTCGGGACAAGGTAAAAAACTAGGATTTATTACTCAGGAGATGGGGCGTGAAATAAACACAACAGGTTCTAAAGCAAATCATGTTCAGATGCAGCAAATAGTTGTTCAGATGAAGGATGAATTAGAGCAGATTAAAGAGCAGGTGCTTAACGTACTCTAAATCTTTAGATGTAGTTGCGAAATTGTAAAAGTAAGGGCAAGTATATATACAATGTTATCTCGGTAATTGCTATAAGTTGTATTTATACTTGCCAAAATAATAAATAGGTCTAAAACCTTAGTGTAAATTTTAATGGGTAAACTTCTTATCTTCTCGGCACCTTCGGGCGCAGGAAAATCGACAATAGTAAATTATTTATTACAGCAGAATCTGAATCTTTCTTTTTCTATTTCGGCTACAAGTCGTCCTCCACGGGGGACCGAGCAACATGGGGTAGAGTACTATTTTTTATCTCCCGATGAATTTAGAGAGAAGATAAAAAATAATGAATTTCTGGAATACGAAGAGGTTTACTCTGATAGGTATTATGGTACATTAAAATCAGAAGTTGAACGCATTATGAATAATGGCGGCAATGTAGTTTTTGATGTAGATGTAGTTGGAGGTTGTAATATTAAAAAGTATTATGGCGACAAAGCATTGTCTGTATTTGTTGAACCACCATCGATTGACGAACTTAAGGACAGATTAGAGAAAAGAGGTACAGATAGCCCCGAAGTAATAAAGGATAGAATAGCGAAAGCCGAATTTGAGATGACATTTGCTCCTCAATTTGATGTGGTTATTCATAACGAAGACCTGGAAGTTGCTAAAACGGAGGCTTTGTCTGTAGTCTCTAAATTTTTGGAACAATGAAAGTCGGTATTTTCTCAGGGTCATTTAATCCGATTCATATCGGACATATGGTGTTAGCTAACTTCATCACCGAATTTACGGATATAGATGAAGTTTGGTTTTTGGTGACACCACAAAATCCACTGAAAGAGGATACTATTTTGTTAGATGAGAATACTCGTTTCGAGATGACAAAACTGGCATTGGCGGAATATCCTAAATTGAAAGCTTCTGATTTTGAGTTCTCTTTGCCAAAACCATCCTATACTATACATACTTTGGAGGCTTTGAGCGAAGCTTATCCCGAAAATACATTTGCCCTGATTATTGGAGCTGACAATTGGGAGGCATTTGATAGATGGAGGGATTTCGAAGAGATATTAGAGCAATATAGAATATATGTATACCCTCGATTTGGTTATCGTATTTCTATCTCTAAGAAATTGAAGGATAGAGTTGAAGCTCTTAATTCTCCCGTTATAGAAATCTCGTCTACCTTTATAAGAGAGGCTTTGATTAAAGGTAAAAATATGCATGCATTTTTATCCGAAAGTGTACATAAGTATATCATTGAAAAAGGCTTATACCTGTAAAGCATAATTGTTGTTTCGGGTAGTTCTAGCTTTTAAATAAGAATAATAAAAGGTCTGAGACCTTAAAATATAAAATTATGGATTTCAATACATCTTTATTCAACGATTTGCAATCACGTAAAGAACGCCTTCAAAACGAAATGCAAAAAAGTGGAGTAGATGCTTGTATCCTGACAACAGGGGTTAATGTATTTTACGTAGCCGGATCTATCTACAATGGATATTTCTATTTGCCTGCTGAGGGAGAAGCATTCCATTTTCTAAAAAGAACTACTGAGGCGGTTTTAGAAAATGCAATATTTATTCGCAAACCAGAACAAATTGTAGAAGAATTAGAAAAACACGGACTTACTTTACCCAAGAAAGTATTATTGGAAGTAGATACGCTATCTTTTACAGAATGTAGCCGACTGATTTCTTCTCTTCAAATTACTGAAACCGTAAATGCTTCGGTATTGCTACGTCAATTACGTTCCGTAAAATCGGAGTTCGAAATATCTCAAGTAAGAGAATGTGCTAAAAAGCATGTTGAAGTTTACAAGCAAATACCTCGCCTATATAAAAAAGGAATGACCGACCTCGAATTACAATTCGAGATAGAACATCTTATGCGTAAACATGGTTCTTTAGGTATATTCAGAAGTTACGGTGCTAACATGGATATATATATGGGAAGTTTACTTGTGGGTGAAAATGCTGAAAGTCCATCTCCTTTTGATTTTGCTTTAGGTGGAAAGGGTGGAAACCCCATACTTCCCCTTGGAGCTTGTGGTGAAGCCATAAAGCAAGGTGATGCAATTATGGTAGATATGGCTGGTAACTATGGTGCTTGGATGACAGATATGACTCGTGTTTTTTCTGTGGGAAAACTTTCGGATTTGGCTTATAAAGCACATGAAGTTTCGAGAGAGATACATGAAATTATCAAGCAGAATACTAAACAAGGAACAGCTTGTGCCGACCTTTATAATACAGCAATGGATCTGGTGAAAAAGAACGATCTCGAAGCTTATTTTATGGGGACAAAGCTACAAGCTAAGTTTGTAGGACATGGGGTTGGTCTCGAAATAAATGAACCACCTGTACTTACACCTCGTTCGAAAGAAGTTTTTGTAAGCAATACTGTTTTTGCACTTGAACCCAAATTTGTAATTCCAAATGTAGGGGCAGTAGGTGTAGAAAATACTTATTTAATACATGACGATAGTATTGAGAATCTTACAGTTTTAGAGGAAAGTATAATCGATCTGGAAAAATAAAAGTCTTAGTTAATTAAATAAATGAAAGTATTTAATGATATGCTTTCTGATTATAACAGTCTATCGCTGTGCATACCAAATAAGAAAATAGATCAGAGATCTTAAGATATGGGAAAAACGATAAATATTAAGGGCGAATTACTGGATCTATCCACTCCTGTTGTGATGGGGATACTTAATATTACTCCCGATTCTTTTTATGAAGGAAGTCGCAAACAAAATGTGGCTGACATATTAAAGAGGGTAGAGGAGATACTTCTTCAAGGGGGTACAATGGTTGATATAGGTGCGCAATCTACGCGCCCTTCATCTCAATTTCTCACTTCAGAAGAAGAGATAGACCGTCTATCACCAGCTTTGTCTGCTATCAATAAAGAGTTTCCCGAAGTTGTTTTGTCTGTAGATACTTTTTATGCAGATGTTGCCAGAATCTGTGTGAAAGATTATAATGTGGCAATTGTTAATGATATTTCAGGCGGTGAGCTCGATTCTCAAATGTTTCAAACTGTTGCTGACCTTCAAGTACCCTATATTTTGATGCATATGCGGGGAACTCCTCAAACAATGCAACAATTGAATAAATACAACGATTTAGTTCCTGATATTGCTTATTATTTCTCAGAAAAAGTAGCCCATTTGCATCGGTTAGGGGTGAATGATATTATACTCGATCCCGGTTTTGGATTCTCAAAAGACGTCCCTCAAAATTACGAATTGATGCGTCATTTGAATTTCTTTGAAAATTTTGAATTACCTTTGCTTGTAGGCATATCTAGGAAAACGATGATAACCAAGTTCCTTGAAGTCTCATCTTCTCAGGCTCTTAATGGTACATCTGTACTGAATACATATGCTTTAATGAATGGGGCTAATATCTTACGGGTACATGACGTAAAGGAAGCTTGTGAGGCTATTAAGATAGTTGAACAATTGAAAGTTTAGGTTTCAATCTTATTTATTATATTGGCTAGAGCAATACCTAAGATTGTTGTAATTATCAAAATATGACAATAAATATTTAACGTTACTTAGCATTGGAAAATTTCGGAATAAAAGACATTATAGATATTCTGCTGGTTGCATTCGTTATGTATCAGTTGTATAATCTTGTCAAAAAATCGGGAACTACCACTATCTTTAAGGGTATCATTGCATTTATTATACTTTGGATTCTTATAGCCCATGTGCTGCAAATGAGACTTATGGGAGCTATTCTCAATAAGTTTGTAAGCATCGGGATGTTCGTTATAATTATCCTCTTTCAGGACGAAATTCGGCGGTTCCTTATGACTTTGGGTGCTAATAGTGTATTCAGATCATTGGTGAAACTCTTCGGAGGAAAAAGTAAAGATACAGGAAGCAATGCTTTTGTGACTCCAATTGTTTTGGCATGTATGAATATGTCGAAATCTTATACGGGGGCTCTTATTGTTATAGAACAAGAAATGTCGTTGGGGCTTTACGAGCAAACCGGAGAATATATAAATGCTGATATAAGCACACGTTTAATAGAGAATATCTTTTTCAAGAATAGTCCACTTCACGATGGAGCTATGATTATTTCCAAAGGGAAAATAAAGGCTGCAGGATGCATACTTCCAGTATCTCAAAATCCTAATTTACCCAAACAGTTTGGTCTTAGACATAGAGCAGGATTGGGTATAAGTCAGGAAACTGATGCGCAGGTAATAACCGTTTCGGAAGAAAGGGGTAAAATCTCATTCATGAGCAGAGGACACATATATCCTAATATAACCCCTGAGAAATTGCAGGAGTTGTTAAATCAGCCTGTTGAAACTGCTGAAAAATCGGAGCGAGTACATAAATAAAAGGATACAAATAAAAGTTCAATTTTAATGACACATTTTAAAATCTGAACTTACAATTATAGTCACACTTAACTTAAAAGTAAAAAAGGTTTTAAACCTTAAATTAGGATTTTTTGGGAAACCGAAAGTAATAATTTCCCTAACTTTACATCGAAAATATAATCTAAAGGAAATTTATAATGAAGAAATATATAATACTGGCAATCTCCGCTATCTGTGTATGTTCGTTAGGAGTTATTCTTCTGTCAACTTCTGAAGCGACACTAGAGGAGCGTAAGAATCCTAAAGTGCTGGCTATGACAACATCCATAGATATTCCTGAGGAGGTAAGTTTTGCCGGGGAGAAATTAAAATTAGATCGCTATGATCTTCATGAACGTTTCGATCGCGAAATAAATAGTTTCGCATATTTGCATTCTACTACACTTCTACTTATAAAAAGAGCTAATCGTATATTCCCTATTATAGATCCAATCTTGAAAGAGAACGGTATACCCGAAGATTTTAGGTATTTGGCCGTAATAGAAAGTTCACTCGATCCTAGAGCCGTATCATCTGCTAAAGCATCAGGCTTGTGGCAGTTAATGCCTGCTACGGGAACTCAATTTGGATTGGAAGTATCTAGCGAGGTAGACGAACGATACTCTATTGAAAAATCTACATTAGCAGCATGTAAGTATCTGAATAGTGCTTATCGGAAATATGGAAACTGGTCGAGTGTTGCCATGTCATATAATGCAGGTATGGGACGTATTAGTGGAGAGCTAGATAAACAACAAGCGGAGGATAGTGTAGATTTATGGTTGGTAGAAGAGACTTCTCGTTACTATTTCAGAATGTTGGCTATCAAATGTATTTTCGAAAATCCATATAAATATGGTTATGTAATATCTGCTGAGCATCTTTACAAACCAATTAAATTTAAATCGGTTGAAGTTTCGGAAAGTATACCCGACTTAGCTTCTTTTGCAAAAGACAATGGGGTAACTTATGCACAACTAAAAGATTTCAACTCTTGGCTACGAGACCGAAAATTGACTATCACGGCTAAAAAGCCAAGCACATATACCATTCTTATACCCGATAGCGAATCGCTTTACTACAAAAGGGGCGAAAAAGTAAAAGTGTATGATAAAAGATGGATTACAGAATAATGTTCAAAAGGTATTTTATATTAGATAAAATACCTTTGATGTATTATTTCTGGGAAGGTGAGAAACTTTCATATTATAATTTATTGGGCAAATAATCATTTGCCCTGCAATTTTTTAATAACAAATAGGTCAGGCGACCTTAAAAGGAGCGTTTAGGATAAAATAATGGATCAGAAAGTTGAAGAAACTGAATTAATATCTGTATACGGTGCACGTGTACATAATCTAAAAAATATTGATGTTGATATTCCCCGTAATTCGCTAGTCGTTATTACTGGATTGAGTGGCAGCGGAAAATCATCCCTAGCTTTCGATACAATATTTGCAGAAGGACAACGACGTTATATAGAAACATTTTCGGCATATGCCCGCAACTTCCTTGGCGGAATGGAGCGTCCTGATGTGGATAAGATAACGGGATTGAGTCCGGTTATCTCGATTGAACAAAAAACTACGAATCGTAACCCTCGTTCTACGGTTGGAACAACGACCGAAATATATGACTTCTTACGACTTTTATATGCAAGAGCCGGAGATGCGTATTCGTACCTGACGGGTGAAAAGATGGTGAAGTACACTGAGGATCAGATACTAGAGCTTATCTTAACTCGTTATCTGGGTAAGAAAATATACATCTTAGCCCCTGTTGTAAGAAATCGTAAAGGACATTATAAAGAACTTTTCGAACAAATCAGAAAGAAGGGCTATTTAAATGTACGTATTGATGGCGAAATCCGTGAGATTCTACCAGGAATGCGTGTTGACCGTTACAAGAATCACAGTATTGAAATTCTTGTAGATAAGATGGCTGTCTCTAATAAATTTGCTGATCAATTAAAGAACAGTGTTAGAGTTGCTATGAAGCAAGGTGAGGGGCTAATCATGATTCAGGATGTTGAGTCGGGAGAAGTTCGTCATTATAGTAGCCAGTTGATGTGCCCTAGTTCGGGTTTATCTTATGGAGAACCTGCTCCACATAATTTTTCGTTCAATTCTCCTTTTGGCGCATGTCCTAAATGTAAGGGTTTGGGAGTTGTCAATCAGATCGATATGGATAAGATTGTGCCGAAACCCGACCAAAGTATACATGCCGGAGGTATAGCTCCTTTGGGTAAGTATAAAAACTCTTTATTTTTCTGGCAGATCGAAGCTATTTGTGAAAAATATGGTGTAACGATAAAAACGCCTATCAAAAATATTCCTGCGGAGGCTTTAGACGAAATAATGTTTGGAACGGATGAGAAACTCGAAATAAAAAACGAGACTCTGGGAGGTTCTACTTATAGCGTTACATTCGAAGGTGTTGCAAAATACATTAATATGCAACAGGAGAGTGAAGCTTCTGCAACGGCTCAGAAATGGGCAAACCAATTTATAAAGACTACCACTTGTCCTGATTGTAAAGGGCAACGTCTCAATATAGAAGCTCTGCATTATAAGATCAACGAGAGAAATATTGCCGAATTGTCGGTTATGGATATCCAAGAACTTTATGATTGGATACAGACCATGGATGAGCATATCTCGGAAAAGCAAAGATTTATAGCAGAAGAGATCAAAAAAGAAATTCTTTCGCGATTGACTTTCTTGTTGGATGTTGGATTGAGCTATTTGTCTCTTAATAGAGCATCTGCTTCCTTGTCGGGAGGTGAAAGCCAGCGTATACGATTAGCTACTCAAATTGGGTCGCAGCTTGTAAATGTACTTTATATTCTTGATGAGCCTAGTATTGGTCTTCATCAAAGAGATAATGTGAGGCTGATTAAATCATTGAAGAAATTACGTGATTCGGGCAACTCTGTAGTTGTAGTAGAGCATGATAAAGATATGATGCTCGAAGCGGATTACATTATTGATATGGGACCTTTTGCAGGTCGAAGAGGGGGCGAAGTCGTTTTTGCAGGAACTCCAGAAGAAATGCTAAAAGCTGATACGATGACTTCAGACTATCTGAATGAACGTAAAATGATAGAAGTACCTAAGAAAAGGAAAAAAGGAAACGGACATTCTATTGAATTAAAAGGTGCAACAGGTAATAATCTCAAATCAGTAGATATAAAAATACCTTTGGGAACACTCACTTGTGTTACCGGAGTATCGGGTAGTGGTAAATCGAGTTTGCTTAATGGGACTTTGTTACCAATACTTAGCCAACACTTTTTCAGGTCATTGGCAGATCCTCTTCCATATAAGTCTTTCAAAGGAATGGAATTTGTGGATAAAGTGATCAGCGTAGACCAATCGCCTATCGGGCGGACGCCTCGTTCTAATCCGGCTACTTATACAGGAATATTCTCAGATATTAGAAACTTATTCGTAAGCCTTCCCGAAGCCAAAATCAGAGGCTATAAGCCTGGTAGATTCTCCTTTAACATAAAAGGAGGGCGTTGCGAAACGTGTGGGGGAAATGGATACAAGACAATTGAAATGAACTTTTTGCCAGATGTGTTTGTTCCATGTGAGGATTGTCACGGTAAGCGTTATAATAGAGAAACTCTAGAGGTTAGATTTAAAGGAAAATCTATTGCCGATGTTTTGAATATGACCATTAATGCGGCAGTTGAGTTCTTTGAGAATACTCCAAATATTTTACATAAAATAAAAGTCCTGCAAGATGTAGGTTTGGGCTATATTAAGCTAGGGCAACCGTCGACCACTCTTTCAGGAGGGGAATCGCAACGGGTTAAACTGGCTACCGAACTGGCTCGAACCGATACCGGTAATACTATTTATATTTTAGATGAACCAACTACGGGACTTCATTTTGAGGATATAAGAGTTTTACTGACTGTATTAAATCAACTTGTTGATAGGGGGAATACCGTAATTGTAATTGAGCATAATTTAGATATAATTAAATGTGCCGATTACATTATTGATATGGGACCTGAGGGCGGTTCTGGCGGTGGAATGTTAATGATGCAGGGTACACCTGAAGAATTAGTGAAAAAAAACGTAGGAATTACGTCGGAATTTCTTAAATTAGAGTTAAAAATGTAAAAAAAGAGATTTTTGTGAGATAAATAACAAAAAACAGATTAAATTTGCTCTTGAATTAGAGAGCATCAATAAAACAATAGATTATGGCAAAAATAAGTTTTAAAGGTGGTGAGGTTAATACTATAGGTGCATTACCAAGTAAAGGAACTCAAGCTCCTAATTTTACATTAGTAAATGGTCAGTTAGCAGAAGTGTCTCTTTCTGATTATAAAGGAAAAACAGTTGTTTTGAATATTTTTCCGAGTTTAGACACTAGTGTATGTGCTGCTTCTGTTAGAAAATTCAATCAGGAGGCTGCTAAATTAAACAACACAGTTGTTTTGGCAGTATCAGCAGACCTTCCTTTCGCTGCAGGAAGATTTTGTACAGCAGAAGGAATTGAAAATGTAACTCCGGTGTCAGTTTTTAGAAGCCCGGAATTTGGAAAAGATTATGGTGTGTTGATGACAGATGGTCCACTTAAAGGCCTTTTAGCCCGTGCAGTGGTAGTTATCGACCCAAAAGGAAATATATCGTACATTGAGTTGGTTCCTGAGATTACGCAAGAGCCTAATTATCAGACCGCAATCAACTCTATTGTGTAGTTTTGTAAAGTTTGTGTTAAGAAGGAGAGTCTGCGAAGTGATTTCGCGGACTTTCTATTTTTATAACACTTGCTTTATTTTTAATCCACATATATAAAGAGCAAATCACGCTTTTTTCACTAACTTCGTTTTTGTATCAGAATCCATTATTTCTGGCATAATTCTTCTATCATTTAAGAATTTAATTTGTAAAATAATCTAGAACCTGTATTGGCATTATGAGAAAAGTTACCAAAGAAGCAGCCTTGCTTTATCACTCGAAGGGCAAACCCGGAAAAATAGAGGTAGTTCCAACCAAACCTTATAGTAATCAAACCGATTTGGCATTAGCCTATTCGCCGGGCGTAGCAGAACCTTGTCTCGAAATAGAGAAAGATCCAGATACGGCATACGATTATACCATCAAAGGTAATTTAGTAGCAGTTATATCAAACGGTACATCAGTACTAGGGCTCGGTGATATTGGTGCTTTGGCAGGTAAACCCGTAATGGAAGGTAAAGGATTACTTTTTAAGATATTTGCAGGTATAGATGTATTTGATATAGAAGTGGATGAAAAAGATCCTGAAAGATTCATACAAACAGTAAAGGCTATTTCTCCAACTTTTGGAGGAATCAATCTTGAAGATATAAAAGCTCCTGAGTGTTTTGAAATAGAACGTCGACTAAAAGAGGAACTTGATATCCCCGTTATGCACGACGATCAACATGGTACAGCCATCATCTCGTCTGCTGCTTTATTGAATGCTTTGGAAATTGCAGGAAAGAAGATAGAGGAGGTAAAGCTTGTTGTGAGTGGTGCAGGAGCGTCTGCCGTAGCTTGTACTAAATTGTATATGAGCTTAGGTGTGCGTAAAGAGAATGTTGTGATGTGCGATAGTAAAGGGGTTATATCTTCAAGCAGAACAAATTTGGATGATCAAAAGAAGTTCTTTGCTACTGATAGAGATATTTCTACTTTGACAGAAGCTATGAAAGACGCTGATGTTTTCTTAGGCTTGTCTAAAGCAGGAGTGGTAACTCCCGATATGTTGAAATTGATGAATGATAATCCTATTGTATTTGCTTTGGCAAATCCCGATCCGGAGATTGCTTATGACGATGCAGTTGGAGCAAGAGAGGATGTTATATTTGCAACCGGAAGATCTGATTATCCTAATCAGGTAAATAATGTACTAGGATTCCCTTATATATTTCGTGGAGCTTTGGATGTTAGAGCCAAAGGTATAAATGAAGAAATGAAATTGGCTGCCGTAAAAGCTCTGGCTAATTTGGCAAAAGAATCGGTTCCCGATGTCGTAAATGCTGCTTATGGGCTTCAACGCACTGTATTTGGACGAGATTATTTTATCCCCAAGCCATTAGACCCTCGTTTGTTAACTGCTGTGTCTATTGCTGTTGCAAAGGCTGCAATAGAATCGGGTGTTGCGCGTAGACCTATTGACGATTGGTCTGCTTATGAGAATAAACTAACCGAGATGATGGGGTATAGCAATAAATTGGTGAGACAGTTGACCAGTCTGGCTAAAAAGCATCCCAAGAAGATTGTATTTTGTGAAGGTAATCACATCAATATGATAAAAGCGGCTGTTATTACTAAGAACGAAGAGATTTGTGATCCTATTCTTATTGGTAATGCAGAACGTATACAACGAATTGCAAAAGATAATAATTTGAATATTTCAGGTATTGAAATTATAAATCATAGAGCTTTGACCGAAGATATTCGTCGTGATAAATATGCTCGTATATTATCTGAAAAAAGACAAAGACAAGGTATTACCTATGTTGAGGCTTTTGAGAAAATGAATGACCGTAACTATTTCGGTATGATGATGGTTGAAACCGGAGAAGCTGATTCTCTTATTACAGGGGTGTATAGTCATTACCAAGAGTTTGCTCAAAAGGCTATTGAGGTAATAGGTTTACGTCCAGATACCGATCATTTTGCAGCAATGCATATTTTACAGACTAAAAAGGGTACATTCTTTATTGCTGATACGCTAATAAATAGATGGCCTAATAAGGATGCTTTGGTTGATATTGCAAAATTGACTCACAATGCAGTGAAGTTTTTTAATATTGATCCTGTAATGGCAATGCTATCTTTTTCTAACTTTGGCGCAGATAAAGACGGAAGTCCTCATAGTATTGCTCAGGCGGTAGATTATTTGCATAAGAATAATCCGGAGATAGAAATTGATGGAGAGATGCAGGTTAACTTCGCTCTAAATAAGGAATTAAGAGATACAACATTCCCTTTTAATACATTGAAGGGTAAAGATGTAAATACACTTATATTTCCCAATTTAAGCTCGGCAAATGTAGTTAGCAGATTACTTGTCGATTTGGGAATATCGGGTGAAACAATAGGACCTATTCAAATGGGGTTGAACAAGCCAGTACATTTTACAGATATAGAAAGCTCGGTGCGAGATATAATAAATCTAACAACGGTAGCTGTTATTGATGCAATTGTATATGAGAGTAAATCGTCAAATTAATAAATTGAAGGTATCCAAATAATGGCGAAAAGCTCGTATGGATGCTTGCTAAAATAATAAATAGATATTTATGAAAAAAATAGTATTACTATTATTCGTTTCGGTTGCTTTTGTTTCTTGTAATAGTAATTCACCGAAAGTAGCTGCCGAAAAATTCACCGAAAGTATGGCTAAAGGAGATATGGAAGGTGCTAAAAAATACGTGACTGCAGGAACTGCTTCTCTTATTGATATGGCAACTCAAATGTCGGGTGATGCATTACCTAAATATCCTGACTTTAAGTTTGAGATGATTAAAGATTCAATTGTTGGAGATTCAATAGCTTGGGTTACTTATTTATCGCCTCAGGGTAATCAAGAGGAACTTAACTTAGTGAAACGAGATGGTGAATGGAAAGTTACAATGGGTAAATAAGGCACAGACCTTTTTATTACCTCGGTAAATGTTATTACCCGTTACTGTTTTATATATTATACGGTAAATAGTTGGATACTCTTAAAATCTTTTTGTTAAGCTTGTTTTTGTTATTATTGGGCTGTCATAAGAATGAAAAGATCAATGATAATGGATTAAATACACAAGAGTTTCAAAATGGAGATATTATATATCGTCATGGGAATGGATTCTTCTCTGATTATTTTAGAAAATCATCAAATAGAGAACAATTGTATTCCCATGGCGGTATTGTTGTTATAGACAGTAGCCAAGTGTATGTAATACATTCTGAGGCGAGCGAGTTTACAGGAATAGGAGGTGTCAGAAAAGAGGAACTAAACACTTTTCTGAAAGATATATCTACTTGGGGAGTTTATAGATTAGATACAACACAAATAGTTCGAGATTCTATCGTTTGCGTTGCTACTCAATATTTGAATAAGGAGACACCTTTCGATCTCGATTTTGACAATAGTTCTGATGAGAAAGTATATTGTACGGAATTGATCGCTATTTCGATCAATAACGCCATCCATCGGAATTTGATAAAACCGACGGGAACTATTCGTAATAAGCAATACTACGCAATTGATGATACTTACCTTATAAAAGAAATGAAGCTAATCATCAGAAAATAAAAATAGGAGATCTTAAACGGCAGGTAAACTCATACCTGTTATCTTTCGGTATAAATCTAAAGCATAAATATCGGTCATTCCCGAAATATAATCCAAGATAGCCAATACACGCGTGTATAATGACGGGTCTTGTACCTCATACTGCTCGGGAACCCTTCTTAATAAAAGTTGAGAATATGCTTTGTCCGGATCGCGTATTGCATCCATCAATGTATCCAATAGTAATCCGATGATGCGATGTCCTGCAAGTTCTATGTCCAGAACATCTTTAGCTCTATAAATGTATTTGACACTGTATTCAGTACACGTTTTGTATGCTTCTCTCGAAAGATTAGGAATATGTTTGATTAAAGCTCCATTGAAAGTTCCACTAAGAATTTCTTCTTCGTGGTCTATGAATACCTGAGCACATTCATTTACAAGCAAGCCTATAACATTAGATCGTAAATAAGCCAATTGTTCATTTACATCGTTTACAAGCAGCATCGTTCTTCTCATTTTTTCTTGCCTTTCGGGAGGAAAGAAATTCATAAAAAGTTCTATTGTTCTTTCAGTTGTCAGAATATGTAGTTTATGAGCATCCTCAATGTCCATAATCTTGTAACATATATCATCGGCAGCCTCTACAAGATAAACAAGAGGGTAACGAGCCAATCTAAGGGGCTGTTCCTGCAATTTAGGTATTCCTAGTTCATCTGCTATTTTTGTTACGTCAGCCTCCTCTGCTTGGAAGAATCCAAATTTACCTTTACCATGTGCTAATTCTGATGAAAAGGGATATTTTATGATAGAAGCCAACATGGAATAAGTCATAGCAAAACCTCCTTTTCTACGTCCTATAAACTGGTGGGTTAGTAGGCGAATTGAGTTTGCATTTCCATCGAAATTAATAAAGTCTTCCCATCGTCCATCACCTTTTACTATATCGTGATAAAGTGGTTGTCCTTTACCTTCTGAAAAATAAGTGGCAATGGCTTTTTCTCCCGAATGTCCGAAAGGAGGATTACCCAAATCGTGAGCCAAACAGGCAGCAGCAACAATTGATCCTATTTCTTCAAAAGCTGCTGGAGAATCCGGATATTTTGTGCGTAGCGCCTTAGACACCATCAAACTGATAGATCGTCCCACAGAAGATACTTCTAAGCTGTGCGTTAATCTATTATGTACAAATACACTGCCTGGAAGTGGAAATACTTGAGTTTTATTTTGAAGCCTTCTGAAAGGCGATGAAAAGATGAGGCGGTCGTAATCTCTTTGGAAATCGGAGCGATCATGTTGTCTTTCGTCATGAAATTCTTCCATTCCAAAACGTTTAGACGATAATAGTTTTTGCCATTCCATATTTAAGTAGATGAAAACGTTTAATGATATATTCTAATTTGTACGGGGTAGGGCTTGCTCTATGCATTCAATTGCTGCAAATAGATAAGCTGTCCCCTAAACCTAAACACTAAAAAGGTCTAAGACCTAAAGATAGGATTAAATTATTTTTTAGTCAATCTATTGAGCTATAAAAGACAAACGAGACTATTATAATAGTCTCGTTTGTGAAGTTATTCTCGTTTATAAGAATGAATCGTCTTTTAATCTAATGGAGAAAAGAATAAAAAGGTTTGTAACCTGTTTATCTATCCAGAATTAGTTTATCAGCCATAGTTTTACCTAAAGCTATACAAGCATCATAAGTTTGAAGGCTCATCGATTGTTTCATTTCTACGGGAGTACCTATTATCTCGAAATTGGTACTTTCAGCAAACTGTGCTATGCGTTTAAGTGCTGCACCTGCCCATGTATATGAACCAAAATAGCTGAAATATCTGTTTTTCATATCTCTTTCTTCTATTTTTGCAAGAAGAGTGGCTACCTCTGGAAACAATTTATTGTTATAAGTAGGCGATCCTATTATAAGACCTTTATACTTAAATATATCACGAATAATATATGAGTGAGAGCGTTTAGATGTATTATGAAGTATAATTTCTTTAATACCTTGTTGAGCCAATTCCAAAGCTATTGTCTCAGCCATTTGCTCGGTATTTCCGTACATACTTCCGTAGGCTATAACTACACCTTCATCGCCTTCGTATTTACTTAGTTTGTCATAGATCGAAATAACTTTACTTATTTGCTCGGGAATAGTCCAGATCGGACCATGAGTAGAGCAAATATAATTGATTTCGAGGTGACTTAGTTTTTGTAATGCTTTTTGAACGGGAGAACCAAACTTACCTACCACATTTGAATAATAACGTACCATCTCGTCATAGTAACGCTCTGGGTGTAATTGTTTGTCGGTAATTCCACCGTCAAGTGTACCGAATGTACCGAATGCATCTCCTGAGAAGATCATTTTCTCGGTTGTTTCATAAGTCATCATAGTTTCTGGCCAGTGTACCATTGGTGTTAGATAAAACACTAAGTTGTGTTTACCTAAGCTCAATTGTTCGCCGTCTTCTATAACTAATACACCGTCAGTAATACCATAAAATCCGCTTACCATATCGGCAGTTCTCTTGTTGCCAACAATCTGAATGTTTGGATATTTGGTTTTAAGTAATCTTAGCGATCCTGAGTGATCGGGTTCCATGTGATTGATTACTAGGTAATCAAGTTCCTTTCCGTCTAGTGCTGTTTCTAATTTCTGTAGAAAAATGTCTGAATAACAGATGTCTACAGTGTCGAATAGTGCTGTTTTTTGGTCTACAATTAAATAAGAATTATACGAAACTCCTTTAGGGAGAGGCCATAAATTTTCGAATAAAGCCTTTGTTCTGTCATTAACGCCAATATAGTATAAGTCTTCCTTTATTTGAATAGGTTTTAACATAATACAAATAATATATTATTTTTTATCGATAGTTTGTTCTTTGTTTTTAAGGGCATTATATACTAACCAAACACCCCATATAACGAATGGGATACTTAGTAATTGTCCCATATTAATACCTATACTTGCTCTCATTTGTACTTCAAAAGGCTCTTGTACGTTCTTCATGTATTCGATAAAGAATCGAGATAAGAAAATTCCGATTAACGAAATACCTAATATAAGACCTTGTTTCTCTTTAGCACGTGTTTTGTAAAACATATACATGGTCAGAATAAATATCGCAAAATATATGACAGCTTCATATATTTGTGTAGGGTGGCAAGGTAATTCTCCTGCTCCTCCATCTACAAGAGGCAAGTGCCAGCTTCTATCTCTCACGAAATTGAATCCCCAAGGCATTGTTGTTGGGCCTCCGTATATTTCGGAATTCATAAGATTTCCTACGCGAATAAAAGCAGCTCCAATGGCGACCCCTACAATAAGGCGATCGAGTGCCCATATAATACTTTTTTTACTGACGTTGCGGCAGAAAAGCCAGATACCGATAGTCATCCCTATTGCCCCACCATGACTGGCAAGACCGCCTTCCCAAATCTTGAGAATTTCGATTGGATGAGATAGATAATATCCTGGGTCATAGAATAGACAATGTCCAAGTCGGGCACCTATTATAAGACCAATTAATACATACACAAAGAGAGAATCGAACCACTTTTCGGGAAGTTTTTCCGATTGATACATTTTTTGTACCACATAAGACGTACAAAGTACTCCTATTGCCCAACATAATCCGTACCAACGGATTTCTCGTCCAAAAATATTAACTAATTCAGGACTAACATCCCATGTGATAAAAGCAAGCATAAATAAATGTTATTAGAACAGACTTCTTTATTAAATATACAGATGATATTATGTTATAAAGAGGGCATATTACTATTAAAGACGCAAATATACAGAAAATAAAATAGATTTATCTAGCTAATAAACCATAAAATATTTTGTGCGAATACTTGGTTTTTAGTGGCTTTTAATTGATTATCCCGGATAAACCTTTTGTAATGATTTCTGTTATATGTGTAAGCTGTTCTAAAAAAATGCATTATTTTTGAAGTTATAATACTACTAAAATGGTAAATGCAACCAGGTTGCAAGATAGAATTGTTACTTTTGTAGTCTGATGTGGTAGAACAAATTATGAATAAGAAGAAATTTATAATACAAATATGTTTGATGCTCGCTTGTATATTTTTACAGGTTCACATTATTCTACCTCATTTTCATCACGATGGAATTGTATGTATAACCAAAGAAGGAAATACTGAATGCCTAAAATGTCACTCTTCCTCTGAAAGTCATAATCATGCGAAAGACCATTGTGCTGATACTCTTGATAAATGCGATTTGAAACAGATTGTTATGCGTCAGTATGATTCTGATGATGATACCAATAGTTTACATTCAATAGATCTGCTTACTGTGTATTGTCTGATTTATCCATTGACTAATCTTCATTTAGAGTATCCATATTCTTCCCTTGATTGGACTCAAATACCTTATTTCGATAATTATACTTCCCCTTTTACTGGCTCTGCAAAAAGTTTAAGAGCCCCTCCTGTGTCTTCCTTTTTAGGATAAACCACGTAAATTAATTCGTATTAGTCAAGATTGCTAAACACATCCGATTTGTGTTTTGGTCGGGCATAAATTGTTTATTAAAAGAAACAAAATGAGAAAAAATATATTGTTTGTATTCAGTCTTATAATTTTAGGATGGGGATGCTCAGGACATGGCGATCACTCGCATGATGAAGTAAAAACGGAAGAAGGCGATCACACAGATGAAGTAGTCTTTACTGCCGAACAGGCTAAAGCTATAGGTTTGGAGACTGTTACAGTAGAAGTGGGAGAGTTTCATGAAGTTATTAAAACCAGTGGGCAGATTCTTTCAGCACCTGGAGATGAAATTGTTGTGTCGGCTACAGCAAGTGGTATCGTCACTTTAGATAGAAATTCTCTTACAGAAGGTCTTTCTGTAAAAAGGGGAGAGTCATTACTTTCTATATCTTCTCAAGATCTACCCGATGGCGACCCAGGAGTGAGAGCTAATGCTGCCTATGCAATAGCGGAGAAAGAGTTTCAGCGTGCACAATCTCTTATTGGAGACAAGCTTATTTCGGAAAAAGAATATAATGAGGCTAAGTTGAATTACGAAAATGCAAAAGTGTCTTATCAATCTTATTCTAAAAATAGAGCAGGTGGTGGAGCTGTAATATCATCTTCTCTTAGTGGTTTTATCAAAGCCAAATTAGTAAATGAGGGAGAGTATGTAGAAGTAGGACAGCCTTTGTTTAGAATTACTCAAAATAGAAAACTTCAACTTCGGGCAGATGTTTCCGAGCGCTATTATAAATCGCTGGGTACTGTTATATCTACTAATTTCAGAACACCTTATGATAATCATATTTATGAATTGTCGGAACTCGAAGGACGATTGGTTTCGTATGGTAAGTCGGTAGGAAGTGAGGGTTTTTATATTCCGGTGAATTTTGAATTTAATAATGTCGGTAATATTATCGCAGGTTCTTATGTAGAAGTATTTCTTCTGGGAAAATCACGTCCCGATGTAATTTCAATACCACTATCAGCATTGGTTGAAACGCAAGGATTGTTCTTCGTTTATGTACAGGTTAATGCTGATGATTATCGGAAACAAGAGGTGAAAACAGGAGTTAGTGATGGTAAGAAGATTGAAATTATATCAGGATTGAAAGCCGGAGACAAAGTGGTAGTCAAAGGTGCATACCATATAAAACTTGCGGCTGCGTCAGGATCAATTCCTCATGGTCATACTCATTAAGAGGGTCGTATAACCTTGTTATTGCTTTGGTAAATATTACTCCAAAGCCTGCTATACTATTGTTTATGGCAGTAATTAATTTTGAATACTTACATTAAGAGGAATTGATATGTTAAATAAAATAATACACTTCTCATTAAACAACCGGATTGTGGTTCTGGTGGCTGCCTTTCTACTCTTGATAGGAGGAACTTACACAGCCAAAAATATGGAAATAGATGTATTTCCAGACCTTAATGCTCCCACGGTGGTGGTGATGACCGAGGCCAATGGTATGGCTAGTGAAGAGGTTGAACGCCTTGTTACTTATGCTATTGAAGCCGGAATAAATGGTGCAACTGATGTTAGAAGGGTGCGCTCGTCATCTACAACAGGCTTTTCTGTGGTATGGGCAGAGTTTGAGTGGGGAACCGACATTTATAAAGCTAGACAAGTGGTGGCTGAAAAGTTGGCTGCAATAGCTGGAGAGCTTCCCGATAATATAGGGCAACCTACTCTTGGACCTCAATCTTCTATAATGGGAGAGGTAATGACTATTGGTGTTTCCTCCGATACTACTTCGTTATTGGATTTGCGGACTCTAGCCGATTGGGTAATACGTCCTCGATTGTTATCTACGGGAGGCGTTGCGCAGGTTACGGTAATAGGAGGAGATATAAAAGAATTTCAGATATTGCTTGATCCCGGACGTATGAAACATTACGGAGTGGGATTAAATGAAGTGATGGCTGTGGTTCAGGATATGAACAGAAATGCTTCAGGAGGAATACTATACGAATATGGTAACGAGTATATTGTCAGAGGTATTCTTCAGAGTGAAAATATAGATCAGTTAGGTAAAGCTGTTATAAAGAAGCAAGGCGATGGTGTGATTCTTATTAGCGATATTGCAGATATAAAAATAGGAGGAAAAGAGCCTAGACTGGGTGTGGCTTCCGAAAAAGGGAAAGCGGCAGTATTGATCACTATTACAAAACAGCCTAATACAAATACAATAGAGCTTACCAAGAAATTGGACGCTTCTATCATTGATCTTCAAAAGAATCTTCCATCAGATATTAAAATATCGAGTGATATTTTCCGTCAGGAACGTTTTATACAAAATTCGATTGGTAATGTAGAAAAATCGTTGTACGAAGGATCTATTTTCGTGGTAATTGTACTCTTTCTCTTTTTAATGAATACACGTACTACGTTGATTTCGTTGCTAGCTATACCTTTATCTTTATTAGTATCTATATTAACCCTTAAATTTATGGGGCTAACTATCAATACGATGAGTTTGGGGGGAATGGCTATTGCTATCGGCTCATTAGTAGATGATGCCATTATTGATGTGGAAAACGTATTCAAGCATCTTCGAGAGAATAGGGCTAAGCCGAAAGAGGAGCAGTTACCCGTACTTCAAGTCGTTTTCGAAGCCTCTAAAGAGGTGCGTATGCCCATCCTTAATTCAACTTTAATTATTGTGGCTTGTTTTGTTCCTCTATTCTTTCTGAGCGGAATGGAAGGTCGTATGCTTATGCCGCTGGGTATTGCCTTTATAGTTGCTTTGTTTGCGTCTACGGTTGTCGCTTTAACAGTAACACCGGTTCTTTGCAGCTACTTGTTGGGCAAGACCAAAGGTGATAAAGAAGAAAAAGAACCTCGTTTGGTTTTGACTTTGAAATATTGGTACGAGAAGAGTTTACATTGGGCTCTAGATCATCAGAAAAAGGTGTTGGGTATTACAGGACTGCTGTTAATCTCGGCAATTGTAATCTTTTTTACACTTGGGCGGAATTTTCTTCCTCCTTTCAATGAAGGGTCTTTTACTATCAATATAAATGCTTTACCGGGAATTTCGTTAGATGAGTCGGATAAAATAGGGCGACAAGCCGAAGAGGCACTCTTAGGCATTAAGGAAATACAGACCGTGGGTCGAAAAACGGGTAGGGCAGAGCTCGATGAGCATTCTTTAGGAGTAAATACATCGGAGATAGAAGCTCCATTTATTCTGGGTGATCGTTCAAAAGATGAGCTTTTGGCTGAGGTTCGCGAGAAGTTAAATGCCATTCCGGGTATTGCAGTTGAAGTAGGTCAGCCTATTTCTCACCGTCTCGATCACATGCTTTCGGGTACTAAGGCAAATATTGCGATAAAGCTTTTCGGGGATGATCTGAATCAGCTTTATAAAACAGCCAGCGAAATACGCGATGCTATCCAAAATATAGATGGTATTGCCGATCTGAATGTTGAACAACAAGTGGAACGACCCGAATTGAGGATAACCCCTAGAAGAGAAGTATTAGCTAAATACGGTATTACATTACCCGAATTTTCGGAAATCATTACAACCATGTTATCGGGCGAAGTTGTTTCGCAAGTGTATGAGAATGGAAAAACGTTTGATCTTACAGTTAAAGTAAATGATGATTACAAAGATCAGGCTGAAAAAATAAAGAACCTGATGATTGATGCTGACGGAATAAAAATACCGCTGGAATATGTAGCAGATATACGCTCATCTATGGGACCTAATACTATTAGTAGAGAGAATGTAGAACGTAAGATCGTAGTGTCGGCTAATGTTACAGATCGCGATTTACGAAGTGTAGTAAATGAGATACAGGAAACAATAGGTACTAATATTCAGTTTCCTGAAGGCTATCATGTAGAGTATGGAGGTCAGTTTGAAAGCGAGCAGGCAGCATCAGAAACTTTGATGATAACTTCTTTCTTTGCCATTCTCGTCATATTCTTATTGTTATATAATCAGTTTAAGAATGTATCTCAGTCTATTATTGTACTTATCAATCTGCCATTGTCTCTTATCGGAGGTATATATGTTATCTTGTTTACTACGGGCGAAATAAGTATTCCGGCTATTATCGGGTTTATTGCACTCTTTGGAATTGCCACCCGAAACGGTATATTGTTAATGGCTCACTACAATGATTTGCACAATAGGGGAGAAACTATCGAAAATAGTATTATTCATGGATCGCTAGATAGATTAAATCCTATCTTAATGACTGCCCTTTGTTCGGGATTGGCTCTTATACCTCTTGCCGTACAAGGAGATTTGCCTGGAAATGAAATTCAGAGCCCAATGGCTAAAGTTATTTTAGGAGGTTTGCTAACGTCTACACTGTTGAATATGTATATCATTCCTATCATTTACAGAATGATGCAGCAACGGGCATTGAATAAAAAGAAGTAATACTATGAAGCTAATTAAGGTCATATTTCTTTTTATTTCATTAATGAGTGTAATAACTAAAAGTAATGGTAATTATGAAATACAACAATAAATATATTATACTTATCTATGTATTGATACTCTCTTGGGGAGTAAATGCTCAGGATAGCTTTCAGCAGGTGTTGAGAAATATAGAGTCTAATAATACAACTCTAAAAGCACTGCAAGAACAGACTAAAGCGGATAAGATAAGTAACAAAACTGCTCTTAATCTGGAGAATCCCGAAGTGGGTGTAGGTTATTTGTGGGGTAGTCCTACGGGTGAAGGTAACCGAAAAGATTTGAGCATAACCCAATCTTTTGACTTCCCGACAGCTTATCGTTACAGATCGCAGGTGGTTGCGGGACAGAATACGCAAGCCGATTTAGCGTATAGGCAACAAGCTAAAGAGATTTTGCAAGAAGCCAGAGCTTTTTGTGTAGAGCTTGTATATCAAACAAAGGTTTATGAAGAATTGATAGAACGGGTAAAGTTCGCAAGAGAATTGAGAGAAGCCTATCAAATACGTTTCGATAAGGGAGATATTAATATTATCGAATACAACAAGACTAAGTTGAATTTGCTGAATGAAGAGAAAGCTTTGCAAATCTGTGAGGTGGAAATTGCGACTCTTCGGGCTGAATTGGAGCGGATGAATGGAGGCGAGCCTCTGATGGATGTCTTGGATACTTATTCTAATTATGTGCTGCCGCTAAGCTTCGATCAGTGGTTTACTATGGCTAAGGTGAATAATCCGGCTCTTGAATTAGCCGAAAAAGAAGTTGATGTGAGCCGTAAGCAGGAGAAACTCACCAAAGCTTTAAATCTACCTAAAATATCGGCAGGATATATGAGTGAGCGTCTTTTGGGTGCTACCCATCAAGGGGTTACTCTTGGAATATCTATTCCGTTATGGGAGGGTAAAAATACGGTAAAACATCAAAAAGCCCAAACTTTAGCTTTGCAGGTACAACACAAAGACTCGGAGCTTCAATTTTATAATAATCTAAAGAATCAATATAGTAGAGCCAGTACTTTGTCGGGTTTGCTTCGCGATTATGAAGAAGTATTAAATGTATCTAATAATAAGAGCTTGTTGAAGAAAGCTTTTGATAAAGGTCAATTATCTTTGATTGATTATTTGTTAGAATTGTCGATCTATTATGATACAATAGATGAATATTTGGAGAGGGAGCGAGATTATCAGCTAGCTTTGTCCGAACTTCAACAATGGGATAGCTAACTTTGAGAACATATAAAAGAGTTATATAATGAGTATAGAATATGTTGCCCGATTAGAGGAAAGAGGAGTAAAACCTACTGCCGTAAGATTATTGATCTTTAAGGCAATGCTGGAATATCCTCAGGCATTTAGTTTGTCGGATCTTGAAATAAGTCTTGATACCGTAGATAAGTCGACCCTTTTTAGAACCATATCATTATTTCATGAGAAGTTGCTGATCCATAGTATTGACGATGGCTCAGGGTCGGTTAAGTACTCGGTTTGTAGCTCCGATTGTAACTGTTCCATTCAGGATTTGCATGTTCATTTCAACTGCCATAACTGTAAAAAGACTTTTTGTATGGAAAATATTTCTATACCTAAAGTTCAGTTACCTCAAGGCTTTCTGTTGGAAAGTGTAAATTTTGTATTGAAAGGTTTATGTGATAAGTGTTCGAAGATTAAAGAATAACTATAATCATTTCTTTTGCTGGAAGGAAGATACTCAAATCTGAGTATCTTCCTTTTTTTTATAACTTTTTTATAATTCTTTCTTTTAAAAATATTAAATGAATATCTGATCTGTGCTACTTGATATTTTTCAACTTATTTTACTGGAAAATCCCGTATAGGGTATAAAAAACTCTGTAATATAGGTTATTATTAGAGTCTATCAGTTTAAATTTTTTTTGCATGATTAAGAATAGAAATACTATGAAAATTACAAGCTTATTGATTATCATTAGCTGTATTGCTTTATTATTTACTTCCTGTGAGAAGGACGAAATGGGTATAGGTACTACTGGAGGTGGCGGTATGGATAACTCCGTAGAATCTACATCTAGTAGATCTGGACTTCAATCACTTGATTTGAATGTAGATTTAGGTCAAGTAAGTGTGAACATAACCAATACAAATGAAGAAGTAGTTTTTTATAAAGAAGTAGATACTTCTTTGGACGAAAATACGTCTATAGATATTTCTAGTTTGCCTTCTGATATCTATTATATTGATATTGTTGGTAAGGATGGGGAAATTATTGAACATGATAGTTTTATTCTAAAATGACAAGAAAGCATACAACAGTTTCAAAAGATTAATTATTGAAACTGTTTTTTATTTTTTCAAAGGTTTTAAGAAATTCACCTATGAGAGTAACATCAAACTTTATACTGCTTCTAATTACTACTATTATATTATTTTCTTGTAAAGAAAATAACCATTCCACAGAACTATTAAATAAAGCTCAAGCTATACTGGAGACTAATCCTGATCAGGCACTTAGATTAGTTGATTCTATTGAAAATCCAAAGAATCTTGAAAAAGATGCTTACATGAAATATATAGTAACTTATGTGGGAGCAAAAAAGGAAACAAAAGCTGATATAACTACAGACACTATAATCTTCGAGGCTCAAAATTATTTTAGTAAAAAGGGTGATTTTCCAAATTTAGCATTAGCAAGTTATTATGGAGGATGGGTATATTATGAAAATAATAAATTACCAAAGTCATTGGAAGCTTTTATGCATGGGGCTTATGCTGCTGACAAATCAAACAATTATCTTTTGGCTGGTAGAAGTTTCAATAATATCGGATATATTTATTTTGAACAGGAAATTTTAGATAGTGCTATAGTCAATTATAAAAAGGCCTTGTTTTATTATGATAGAGTAGAGAATATAGATCAAAGAAAATTAAAAACATTAACTAATATAGGAAGATCATATGAAGATTGTAATAAATTTGATAGTGCCTATTTTTATTTTAATAAAGCCTTAGATAAGTCAATTGAAATAAATAATGAGGAATATCAGAGCTTTTCTTTACAGAACTTAGGAATTGTTTGTTATGGTCTTAAAGATTATGATAAAGCGATTGAGTATCTCGAGTCTGCATTGGCTATGAATATTACGAATGAAGTGGAATCTAGAAAAATGCATCTAGTATTGTTGAAAAGCAATAATAAAAAACAAGACTCTAAATCAGCGAAAAAATATGCTGACTTAGTTACTGCAAGTTTACCTGAGGTAAACTATATTCATACAATTAAAGAGATATATGCAGCTCTTGCCGATTATTACCAACAAATAGGGGATTATAAAGAAGCTTTACATTATAGGGATTTAGAAAAAGAAGTCACGCAACAGATAAAAGAAGATACTGAAGTTGCAGCCTTACTCGGTGCTGATAAAAATTTCCACTTAACTTTAAAAAGGCAGCAGATAGATCAGTATAAAGCTCAAGTTTGCTTCTGGTTAATAGTTGGCGGTGTTGTTTTTATTTCAATATTAATTTTATCAGCATTTCTCTTTAAATTACATAAGAAGGATAAAAAGGAAATAGAATTACAAGCACAAAAATATGATAATATAAAGAGTCAGTTAATTTCTATGGGGATTGAGTCTAAAGCTAAAGAAGCAGAGATAGCATCTATGCTGGCGGATGAGGAAGACGATGAGGATGAATAGTCCCTGCATAGAGTGAAAGTATTAGATATATAATAAAGGTTCGAGAAAATTCCATTCTCGAGCCTTTATTGTTTTAAATATCTAAATTGATTGAATGAAAATCCATTTTGAGAATGAGCTTTCTTTGTTTATAAGATATGACAGATATAATTTTTTATTCTCATAATATATTTAGTTTGGCTTAGCTAATAGATGATATTTATTTGTCAATAATGATACGATAGAGAAAAAGTGTTTTCTAATGACTCTCAAAAAGTAAAAAATGAAATATTAGTTAAAAAAATGTCTTTTTTTAGATTGATGATTTTTAAGATTGTTTTGTATTGATTGTTAGATTCTTGAGTGGATTTTGTAGTTGACAGAAGTCTCTCTGTTGATGTTTGCTTTGCAACCTTAATGAATGTTTTGTAACTTATTGTTTTTGTTAATATTTAGCATTGTTAAGTATCAGATTTCGAATTTTAGAGGATATAGTCGATATAGGTATTTTCTATAAAGGATAGTTTGTTTATAAATAAAAACTATATATCTTTGCATCATCATAAACGAAATTTATCAACTTAATAATAAAAAATATGGAACCAATTATCAATTCTCAATCACCAGAGTTCAAAGTACAAGCTTATCACAATGGAGCTTTCAAAACAGTTAGCAGCGACGACGTAAAAGGAAAATGGGCTGTTTTCTTTTTCTACCCAGCCGATTTTACATTTGTTTGTCCTACTGAATTAGTAGACATCGCAGATAAATACGATCAACTGCAAGCAATGGGTGTTGAGGTGTATTCTGTAAGTACAGATTCTCATTTTGTACACAAAGCATGGCATGATGCTTCTGAAACTATCCGTAAAATCAAATACCCAATGTTAGCCGATCCAACAGGATTGTTGAGTCGTGCATTTGGTGTAATGATCGAATCAGAAGGAATGGCATACAGAGGAACTTTCTTGGTGAATCCAGAAGGACAAATCAAAATTGCTGAAATTCATGACAATGGTATCGGACGTAATGCTGACGAATTGCTACGTAAAATTGAGGCTGCTCAGTTTGTAGCTACTCATGATGGTGAAGTTTGTCCAGCTAAATGGAAAAAAGGAGATGAGACTTTAAAACCTAGTATTGACTTGGTTGGTAAGATCTAATTAAGGAATACTGAGACCGGCAATTGCCGGTCTTAATTTTTCAGATATCATCCGCTTAAATAACTATTAGGTCGAAGACCATTAAACTGAAAATAAAAATTTAGATATGTTAGATTCCTCTTTAAAAGAACAATTACGTACTGTATTTGCAGAGCTTAAGGCTCAATATACATTTGATATAGCAGTGTCTAATCAACATGAAAGCCGCAACGAATTACTCGAAATGTTATCAGATGTAGCTTCTTGCTCAGATAAATTATCCTGTGAAGTGAATGAAGGAAATGGACTTGAGTTTTCGCTCCTCAAAGATGGCGAAAAAACAGGCGTTAAATTTCGTGGCATTCCTAATGGACATGAGTTTACCTCATTATTATTGGCTATACTGAACAGCGATGGTAAGGGAAAGAATATTCCGGATGATTTCATTGTAGGTAGAGTGAAGGCTTTGAAAGGACCTATTAATTTGACTACTTATGTATCTTTAACATGTACCAATTGCCCTGATATTGTTCAGGCTCTGAATGCAATGGCTATCCTAAATCCTGAGATTTCTCATGAAATGGTTGATGGAGCATTGAATCAGGAAGAAGTTGATGCATTAAAATTACAAGGAGTTCCTGCTGTATTTGCAGATGGTAAGTTGCTTCATGTAGGAAGAGGAGATTTTGGAGAATTGTTATCGAAACTCGAAAATCAATATGGTAGCGACGATCAGAAGATCGAAACCGGTACTTCTAAGAATTACGATGTAGTTGTAGTCGGTGGAGGTCCTGCCGGTGCAGCCGCAGCAATATATTCGGCACGTAAAGGCTTAAGTGTAGCATTATTGGCTGAACGTATTGGAGGACAAGTTAAAGAAACTGTGGGTATTGAGAATATGGTTTCTGTTCCTAAAACCACAGGAGAAGAACTTGCCAATAATTTGAAACTACATATAAAAGACTATGCTATTGATGTATTAGAGCATCGCTTAGTCGAAAATGTAGAGGTAGAAGAAGGTCATAAGGTTGTATATACCAATGTAGGAGAGAAGTTGATAACTCCTGCTTTGATTATTGCAACAGGTGCAAGCTGGCGTAAACTTAATGTTGCTGGTGAATCTGAATATATCGGAAGAGGTGTTGCTTTTTGTCCTCACTGCGATGGTCCTTTCTACAAAGGAAAGCATGCAGCGGTAGTAGGCGGTGGAAACTCAGGTATTGAGGCTGCTATTGACTTAGCAGGTATCTGCTCGAAAGTAACTGTTTTCGAATTTTTAGATGAGCTGAAGGCTGATAAAGTGCTACAAGAAAAAGTAAGAAGTTTGCCTAATGTAGAGATTATTCTAAGTTCTCAAACTACGGAAGTAGTTGGAAATGGTGATAAGGTTACAGGCATCCGTGTAAAAGATCGTAAGACAGAACAAGAACGTGTTGTTGATCTGGATGGTATCTTTGTACAGATCGGATTGGCTGCTAACAGTTCGGTATTCAAAGGCGTGGTAAGTACGAATCGTTTCGGCGAAATAGAAGTAGATAGCCATTGTCGTACGGATGTTCCGGGTATTTATGCTGCGGGAGACGTAACTACCGTTCCTTACAAACAAATTATTATAGCTATGGGTGAAGGTGCAAAGGCTTCCCTTTCGGCTTTCGAAGATCGTATCAGAGGTGTACTCTCTTAAATATATAATAAGAATAGAAAAGGCTGCCCATATTGGGTAGCCTTTTTTTTATATTATGCTCTTTGGTTATTATATTTACCAAAGCAATAAAAGGATCTGCGACCTTAGAAATTAAAGTTGTCAGGATCTGACCCTAAGCGCAAGCCTTTGTGTAAAGAGCTTATCTGTTTAACTTCAGTATCTGTCAGTTGAAAATCGTTGATATTCAGATTTTCAATTTGTCTTTCTTTATGCACTGATTTTGGAATCACAATTACTCCACGTTCCAGATTCCAGCGAAGTACTATTTGTGCGGCACTTTTATTATGCTTCTTGGCTATTTCAAGAACCACGGGGTTACTCAATACATCCGATTGCCCTGCACCTAATGGTCCCCATGCTTCGGGGTATATGCCCTTTTCTTTGCAATAGTTAATAAGAGATTCTTGGATAAGGTAAGGATAGCACTCAATCTGATTTACTGCCGGGACTATTTCAGCCTGTTGTAATAGATCATCCAGATGATGAGAGTGATAATTACTTACACCTATCGCTTTCACTTTCCCTGCTCTGTATATCTCCTCCATTTTTTTCCAAACACTTACATAAGTTCCCCTCACAGGCCAATGTACGAGGTATAAGTCTACATAGTTTGTGCCTAGTTTTTCGAGGCTGGCATCAAGAGCTTCTTTTACTTTGCCTGATCGCTGATCGTCATTCCAAAGTTTGGTTGTCAGGAATATTTCTTGGCGAGGTACTCCCGAGTCTTTAATTGCTTTACCTACTTCTTCTTCATTGCCATAAATCATCGCAGTATCTATATGTCTATATCCAACAGATAATGCCGATTTCACTGTCTCATATGCTACGTTTGCATCATTTACTCTAAAGACACCAAGCCCTATGGCGGGTATCCTTACTCCATTGTTTAATATAAATTCTTTCATATAATATTATTGTTAAGGTCTCAGACCAATTTATTCGTTGTTGTGGAGGCGGCAATTAATATTTACATATTATTGTAGTCTGCTTAGATCTATAAATATAACAATAATTGTTTTCTTTAGTTTATAATTTCCTCTTTTTTAGACTTTTCTCCAATTAATCTTTCATATGGGTTGGTACTGCCAATTGTATGGGTTTTCTCGAAATTTGGACTAAGTTATTACGATCAAATCCTTAATGATTAATCTCATTATATATAATAGGTAGGGATTAGTATGAGTATATATTTGCAATGATGATACCAAATACTCATTTCGAACGACTCATCGGATAAAATGAAAAATGAGTAATATGAGTAAGCTTAACTTTAGATCTTATTGCCTTTATGTTAAATCTATCTCAACAATTCTTTAGTAATGCACAGAATTTTATCGCCGAAAATTTGGTGGGTAACTCTATTTTATTAGAGAGAGAGAGAGAGAGAGAGAGAGAGAGAGAGAGAGAGAGAGAGAGAGAGAGAGAGAGAGAGAGAGCTATAAAATAAGAAAAAGAAATGTAATATCCTTACACCTTTATAATATAGGTATAGGTATTACTCTGAATGATATAAAGACAGAAAAGCCTGTCTGAGAATTAATTCTCAGACAGGCTTTTCTGTGTGCCTAAAATCGAAAAAGAATAACCGAAATAAGAACTGAAAAACCATGAAATTCTACATTCGGAATTGAAATGTTAACCTGAAATTTTTTACTGTACTCAAATAGTTTTAATCCTTAACTATAAATTGTAATATCATGAAAAGATGTGTGAAAAAGTCTAAGAAGCTTTTCTGTTTTAAATTCTTACTCCTCTTTATATTCTTCTCGCTTGTTGGAAATGTGGTTTATGCCCAGAGCGGTATCACCATTTCTGGAACAGTGAAAGATAATATGGGAGAGTTACCGGGTGTAAGTGTTACCATAAAAGGTTCAACATCTGGCGTGTTTACAGATATCGATGGTAATTATACCATCACTGTACCTAATGACAAAGTAACCTTAGTGTTCTCTTTCATAGGGTATGAATCTCAGAATGTACCGATTGGAGGTGCTCGTAAATTGGATATTGTGATGAAGTCTGACGATAAATTGTTAGACGAAGTAGTTGTTATTGGTTATGGAACTGTGAGAAAGAGAGATTTGACGGGAGCCACAGGATCGGTCAAAGGTTCTCAGATTGCAAAGATCCCCGTAACTACTGCTGCACAAGCTATAACGGGTAAAATTGCGGGTGTAAATGTTGTTACACAAAGTGGAGCACCGGGTGCAGATATTAATATAACCGTTCGTGGAGGAACTTCTGTTACACAGTCTACATCACCTTTATACATTGTAGACGGTTTCCAAATGGAAGATGGTTTAAAGATGGTAGACATTAATGACATTGAGTCTATTGATGTTATGAAAGATGCTTCTGCTACTGCTATATATGGAGCACGTGGTTCGAATGGGGTTATACTTATCACAACAAAATCGGGTAAGAGTGGAAAAACGGAAGTGAATTATAATACGTTTGTAAGCTTTGAGAAACTTGGTCAGAAATTAGATTTATTGAATACTCCTCAGTATGTAAAATATCAATATGAGTTTCAAGCCTTAGCTGGAAATGAAGAAAAATGGGCAAACATGTTTGGTGGAAATGTTTCCGATCCCGATTTCTTTACAGGAGCTTTTGGACGTATTGCTAGTGAATACGGAAATCGTGCCGGAATTGATTGGCAGGATGCTGTTTTTGGTGGTACAGCTATTCTTCAGAATCATAACTTGAGTATTACAGGAGGTAGTGAGAAAACTAAGTTTATGCTTAGTTATAACTATACCGGACAGGACGGGTTATTAGATAAATCAGGGTATAATAGAAATAGTATTCGTACTAAAATAAATCATGAAGTAAGTAAACGCATTCGTATGGATTTTGGAGCAAACCTTCAAAATACAAATATTGAAGGTGGAGGCTCTTTAGGTGGTATGCTTAAAATGTCTATTCTGCAACCTGTAACGGGTGGTATTCGTTTCACGAATGAACAGATGTTAAATACAGATCTTGGTGATGAAATGTTAGCAATAGATTCTCAATATGATATATCGAATCCTCTTATTACCAATGATGCTATAACTCAGAATAAATATACAAGAGAGGCTACTGTGAATTTGGGGTTAGAAATAGATATTGTAAAAGATCTGACTTTCCGTACAGCAGGAAGCTACTATTGGAGACAAGTACGTACTGATTATTGGGATGATGGTCGTACGAGAACTGCCGAAGTAAATAAAGGCCCATGGGGACGACGCAATAATGCCGAGAAACTAAATTGGCAGGTAACAAACACTCTCTCGTGGAAGAAAAACTTCGGATTACACAATATCAATGTGATGTTGGGACAAGAAACCATGTACATTGAAACTATGAAACTGGATAATTCTTATTATGAATTTCCGGAAAGTAATTTTGGTCTGAATGATGTGAATATGGCAAAAAGATCGACTTACAACTCAGATAAAGGACGAGAAGGTTTGGTGTCGGTTTTTGGGCGTATAATGTATAACTATGCTGATAAGTATTTACTGACGGCTACTCTCCGTGCTGACGGAACTTCTAAATTTATCAAAGGAAAACAGTGGGGAGCTTTACCTTCGGCTTCGGGTGCATGGCGAATTTCCGAAGAACCTTTTCTGAAAGATCTGGATATATTTGATCAATTGAAACTTCGTATTGGCTATGGTACTACGGGCAATTGTAATATTGATGACAATATGTTTAGAACAGATTATGGGTCGACTCTTTATTCTATGAATAATGGAATAGTAAATGGTCTGAAACCCGGAGATAAGTTAGGTAATAAATTGTTGAAATGGGAACAAACAACTTCTACAAATATAGGTCTTGATGTTTCAGTGCTTAAAGGACGGATAAGTCTTACTGCCGATTATTACAATAATGTTTCGGATAATCTGCTGATTGAAAATCAAATTCCAACCTCTTCAGGTTATAAAACACAATTTCAAAATTCAGCATCTATCCGTAACAGAGGTTTTGAGTTTGTTTTGAATACGGCGAATATTGCCTCTAAAGACTTCACTTGGACTACCGACTTTAATATATCGTTCAATAAATCGAAAGTCTTAAGATTATTCTCTGATGATATTTCTTATTGGAGAAAGAATTACGAATCACGTGTTGATTTCTGGATTGAAGAGGGCAAATCTTTAGGACAATTCTATGGTTATAAGTATGATGGTGTATATACAACTGACGATTTTAATCAGAATTCGGACGGAACTTATACTTTAAAAGATGGAGTGCCTTACCTGAAAGGAAAGAATACTTCCACTCTAAAACCGGGTGATGTGAAATACAAAACTACTGCCGGACAAACGGATGCAAATGGTAATCCGGTTTGGTCTACCGACGATCGTACGGTAATAGGTAGCGCCGAGCCCGATTTTACGGGAGGTATGGTGAATACCTTCATGTATAAAGGTTTTGACCTTAGTGTATTTTTCACTTTCTCATCGGGTAACCAAGTATTTAATATGAATACTCAGCGTTTCCTTGGTCCATATCTACCCAATCAGAATTCACTAGCTGCTATGAATGACCGTTTTACATTAATTGATCCTGTTACCGGTAAAGAAACAACAAATCTAGCTCGTTTAGCAGAGTTGAACCCTGATCAGCATGCAAGCGATGCTTTATGGAGCATACATTCTGATAACAAGATTGCTATAACCGATGCTTTAGATTATTATTTGGAAGATGCTTCTTTCCTTCGTTTAAATACCATAACATTGGGTTATTCTCTGCCCAAAACGTTGCTTAAAAAAGCTTGGATAACTAATGCCCGTATATATTGTACACTAAATAACATCCATACTTTTACTAATTATACAGGTTATGATCCGGAAGTGTCATCTACAGGAAGCTTATTAACAAAAGGTGTTGACAACTCCGCTTACCCCAGATCTAAAAGTTATGTTATAGGCTTAAATTTAACCTTTTAAAGAATAAACCAGTATGAAAAAGATAATTAATATAGTATTGATCCTAGCCACAGCTATGAGCTTTAGCTCATGTCAGGATTGGCTGGATATGGAGTCGGAAAGTAAATTCGATAACGAGACTGTTTTTGAGAATGTAGACAGAGCCGAAATGGCTGTTATTGGTTGTTATACAAGCATTTTTAATAGAGAATTGTATTATCAATTAGGTATGGGTACCGATGAGTGTATTTCGACAGAAGGAGATACTAACTCCAAAAATCAGGTTGCAAACTATGTATTTAATACATCAAATATACCTACGTCTACCTATACTGCTATGTATGCAGGAATAGAATATGCCAATATTTGTATAAAGAAACTAGAGGGAATGACTGGTGCTACGGAAGCTGAACAGAAAAAAATAAATATGCTATTGGGCGAATCGTATGCTATCCGTGGTATGAATTATTTGAATATTGTTCGCTTTTTTGGTGATGTTCCTTATTCTACAATACCTGTTGAGGATGCAGGAACATTCTTTTCGTCGCGTGTGAGTCGCGATATTATAATGGATGGTTCTGTTGAAGACCTTCAAAAAGCAGTAGAGCTTTTGCCTTGGCAGGGAGAAGGAATGGTATCTTCTATTGAGCGTTTTACAAAGAATTCGGCTTATGGAATTTTAGCACGTGTAGCCTTATACGGAGCCGGTTATTCTTTACGTTGGGATTTGAATACCTACGATCCGGGATCAGTAAAAATGGCTCAGCGTGAAGATGGAGCTCGTATCAAAGAATTATATGCAATAGCTAGAGATGCTTGTAAGGCTGTTGTTGACAGAGGCGAAAATGATTTGATTGATTATGAAACTGTTTTTCGTGATTTAGTGAATGGACGATATAATAAGGAGTCAATGTTAGAATTTGGTCAGTATGGAACCGATGTAAATGGTTCGGCTATTGGTTATACAAATGGAATGTTTTGCCATACAAGTTCAATGTTTCAAAAAGCTGGGCCAGCCATGACTGCTCTTCCTACATATTGGTTTGATTTCGAAGAAGGAGACGTGCGTCGCGATGTAACACTTTGTAACTATGGTATAGCAGCCGACAATACTCGTCAGATGAGTGCCTATCCAAGTATGAGTATTGGTAAATTTCGCGTTACATGGAAAAAAGAAGAGGGTACAGCTATAAATAAGCGTGATATCAACTGGCCTTTTTTACGTTATTCAGACGTATTATTGATGTATGCTGAAGCTGAGAATGAATTAAATAACGGAGTTCCTGCTGCAGCGAAATGGGCATATGAAAAAGTAAGATTACGTGGGTTTAAAAATGATGTCTCTAAAATTGGTACTACACCAACCAGCTATCAAGGATTTAGAGATGCTATTATTAATGAGCGTAAACTAGAACTAGGTTTCGAAGGAATGCGCAGAACAGACCTTGTTCGTTGGGGAATCCACTTCGAAGCACTTACTCAAGCAAAAAAGAATGTAATAGATATGGCGAATCATGCAGGTAAATATTCTAATATTGATCGTTACAGAGCATATAAAAAAGAAAAAGCTACATCATTCGAAGATCCTATTGTAGTAGTGCCTTATATTGGTTATAAATCGGAACCAACAGATAGCGAAAAAGCTAAGCTGAAAGCGGACGGATATACTCTTCTTGATATGTACAGCAATGTATCGCTACATTACACACAAAAGCTGGAAGCAAATGCAACATGGGTACAAGGAATTTTCAGAGGCTTAGAAAAGAATAAAGTTGAACTTCTACCTCTGAACTCTGAGACTATTGATACCAATATTGGTCTGAAAGGTTAACAACACCCCTTGTATTAAAAGATGTTGAGGTATATAACGATATTTTTAAGCATATTCTGCTCCTTTGGTTTATCTGCTCAATCTTTGGCTTTTCCTACCGCCGAAGGATATGGTAAGTATACAACCGGAGGACGTGGAGGACGAGTACTCGTCGTTACAAATCTGAATGATGCGGGAGAAGGCAGCCTCCGCAATGCTATCGAGCAAAGCGGAGCACGTATAATCGTGTTTGCGGTAGATGGAACGATAGATTTAAAGTCGAAACTTATCATAACTAATGACAGTGTCACCATTGCCGGGCAAAGTGCGCCCGGTGATGGGATCTGCTTGAAAGGATATCCCTTTTATATACGAGCCAATAACGTGATAGTTCGTTATATCCGTTCACGAATGGGAGACCTGCATGGAGTAGAAGACGATGCTATAGGAGCCATAAAAGTAAAAGACTTAATCGTCGATCATTGTTCCGCTTCATGGTCGGTTGATGAATGCCTTTCTATTTATAATTCAGAAAATGTAACGGTGCAATGGTGCATGATTACCCATAGCTTGTCTAAGTCGGCACACTCAAAAGGCGCACATGGTTTCGGCGGTATTTGGGGCGGTTGCGGAGCTACTTTTCATCACAATTTGATGGCTCATCACAGTAGCCGTAATCCTCGCTTTGCATCAGATGGATGTTCACCAGTGGACTTCCGTAACAATGTTGTTTATAATTGGGGATTCAAATCCGCTTATGGAGGGGGGCGTGATGGGAAAGTAAACTTTGTAGCTAATTACTATAAACCCGGTCCTGCCACATCTGAAAATAAACGTGCTTGGTTTCTCGATCCTGCAGAAGATGGTACAGGCTCTTACTATCTGTCCGATAATGTAATGGCAGGCAGCGAACCTGTAACTTCCGATAATTGGAAAGGGGTAGGAATAAACAATAGAGTTCGGGCAAATGAACCGTTTCCATTTGTAGCTATTAATCAAAATTCAGCCGAAGTCGCTTATCAAAGGGTATTGGCTGAGGCAGGTTGTAGTTTTCGTAGAGATAGTTACGATGCTGGTGTAATCGAAGAAGTTCGTACAGGTACAGCCAATGGTGGCGAAAGTTATGGCAGAGGTAATAAAGGTATCATAGATTCTCAAAATGCAGTTGGAGGATGGCCTCAGTTACAGCAAGGGAGATATTCTAAAGACAGCGATGGTGATGGGATACCCGATGAGTGGGAAGTACAACACAAATTAAACCCGAATGATAATAAAGATGGAAATATGTACAATCTCAGTAAAGATTATACAAATATTGAAGTCTATCTGAATTCTTTAGTAGATTTAGATACACATTATTTTTCTGTACTGAAAAAAGAACAGGATAAAAATGTCATACAAAAATATCCGCAGGATAAGATTTCGGATTTCAGTAAGAATCTTCAACTTATAGGACGGATTCTCGAATCGGAAGGATATTATGTTTGGTGTTGTGCTCCTATCTATGGAGAAGATGGTAAGGTGCATGTATTCTATTCCCGTTGGCCCGAAAAATACAAAATGGGAGGTTGGATACATAAATCTGAAATTGCCCATGCTGTAGCCGATAAACCCGAAGGACCTTATACTTATGTGGAAACAGTGTTAGCACCTCGTGAAGGTTATTTCGATGCAACTACTTGCCACAATCCGCATATTCAGTATTTGAACGGTATGTATTATTTATTCTATATGGGCAATAGTGATGGTACGGTTTATACGAAACGAATCGGTTTAGCGAAATCGAAATCGATAAACGGACCTTGGATCAGATCGGATAAGCCGATTTTAGAGGCCGGCGAAACAGGGACTTGGGATGATTGCAATACAACTAATCCTGCATTTGTTTCTAATCCTAACGGACAAGCTTGGTTATACTATAAATCGTGGAACAAGGAAGCTTATCAGAATGAGAAAGGAGCCATAAGAGCCAATCGTAAATATGGTTTGGCGATTGCCGATAATATCGAAGGAGAGTATAAAAGATATGAGAGTAATCCTGTTGTAGATTTCTCAAAATACGGAGATAATAAGCAAGTAGAAGATGCTTATGTATATATTGAAGATGGTAAATTTAAAATGCTGATGCGTGATATGGGATATTTCGATCATGAAGTAGGTTTGATTTTTGAATCTATGGATGGAATAAATTGGTCGGAACCTCAAATTGCTTGGTTTGGAGCCGATGTCTATTTGGAAGAACCTCCTGCTCCTTCGCATTTAAAAAGATACGGACGTTTTGAGCGTCCTCAGTTATTAATGAAAGATGGAAAGCCTGCATATCTTTTCAATGCTATGCAAGGAGGTCAATATGGAACCTCCTCCGGTTTTGTCTTTAAAATCAGTACAAATGAATAATCGTTTTACTATGAAAAAATGGAGTTTTATTGCCTTAACTGCTTTCTTGGTTGCTTGTAGTGCCGGAAAGCAGGAAAAGATAGACAGATATGCACTTGTAGAGAGAAACACCCCGAAAGTAACCGAGTTTGAAGAATTATCTTCTTTATCAGTTGGTAATGGCAATTTTGCTTTTACGGTAGATGCAACAGGATTACAAACTTATCCTGAACTTTATTCAGCCGGAGTTCCGTTGGGTACACAATCTCAATGGGGATGGCACAGTTTTGCTAATCCTGAAAAATTCATGCACGAAGAAACACTGAAAAACTATAATTTCAGAGGATGGGAAGAACCTTATGCCGTTCAGTTCAATGAACCGGGCAGACCGAAAGAGGCTGCCGATTGGTATCGTGTAAACTCTCATCGCCTGCATTTAGGAAATGTAGGATTAGAGCTTACTCATGCAGATGGAAGTACCGTAAAGGCGAATGAAATAAAGGGTATAAATCAAACGCTCGATCTTTGGAAGGGTGAGATTATCAGTCGTTTTGAATTGGATGCTGATTCTGCCTTGGTTCAAACGGTGTGTAATCCAGATAAAGACCAGATTGCAGTAGCCTTAAACTCGGAATTGATGAAAAAAGGCAATATGAAAGTCAATTTCAAGTTTGCCTATCCGACAGGAAAACATACGGATGATGCTTCCGATTGGTCGGTTCCCGAAAAGCATAAAACTGAGATATTGTCGCAAGACGACCAATCATTAGTATTTAAACGTACATTGGATAGTACCACTTATTATGTAACGGTTAAATGGGAGGGTAAAGCATCTGTAAGCCGGAAAGAAGCACATCATTTTGTGTTGAGCCCCGAAAGCAAAGATTTTTCTTTCACCTGTGAATTTACAGATAAGAATCCGGCAGAAACAAAAAATACAGCAAAGGAAGCTTTCGATGCTTCAGCTAAATATTGGCAATCGTTTTGGGAAAAAGGCGGTGCTGTCGATTTCTCAAAATGTACGGATATCAGAGCCAAAGAATTGGAGAGACGAGTTGTTCTGTCTCAGTATCTAATGGCTATTCAATCAGCAGGAATGTACCCGCCACAGGAAACAGGACTTACTTATAATAGTTGGTTTGGCAAATTTCACTTGGAAATGCATTGGTGGCATGCTGTTCAGTTTGCGTTGTGGAACAGAACCGATTTATTGGAACGCAGTATGGACTGGTACGCAACGGCTTATCCTGTAGCTAAATCTATAGCTGAAAGACAAGGATTCAAAGGTATACGTTGGATGAAAATGACAGACCCATCGGGAATAGAAGCACCCTCGAAAGTTGGTTCTTTCTTGGCATGGCAACAGCCTCACTTTATTTATATGGCTGAACTGATTTACAGAAACAATCCTTCGCCCGAAGTTTTGAAAAAATACAACTCCTTAGTACAGGAGACTGCCGAATTTATGGAGTCGTTTGCCACTTACGAAGAATTAGAAGGACGTTATGTATTAAAAGGTTTGATCCCTGCCCAAGAATCTTTAAGGGCATCGGAAACCATTAATCCTCCTTTCGAATTATCTTATTGGCACTATGCCATGTCTGTTGCTCAGCAGTGGAGGGAAAGATCGGGAGAGAAGAGAAAACCGCAATGGGATGAACTGATCGATAAATTATCGCCGCTTGCGGCTTTAGATGGTTTATATCTTGCTGCCGAGGATGCAGTAGATACATACAAAGATATTCGTTTTACATCCGATCATCCTGCTGTGTTGGGAGCTATGGGCGTCTTGCCTCAAAACAAACTCATACGTCCCGATTACATGAAAAATACATTAGATTGGATTCTGGAAAACTGGAACTGGGGTAAAACCTGGGGGTGGGATTATCCTATGACAGCCATGTGTGCCGCCCGTTTAGGTGAGCCTGAGAAAGCTGTCGAAGCTTTATTAATGGATAAAAGAACAAATACATACTTGATAAATGGTCATAATTATCAGGATTCACGCCTAAGAGTGTATCTTCCCGGCAATGGCGGATTGCTAACAGCCGTAGCCATGATGTGTGCCGGATGGGATGGAAATAAAGAAGAAACTCCCGGATTTCCAAAAGATGGAACTTGGAATGTGGTTTGGGAGGGTTTAAAACCTATGCCTTAAAGGATAAATTTATATTGATGAAACGTAGGGGCGTATCCCATACGCCCTATCTTCTATGTTTCGTGCGTACGCAATACGCTCATACAGTGAAAATAGTTTGTGAAATTTTAAAATCCTTGTCTATAACATGAGACACTTTGTCCTGATACTTTCTTTACTTCTTTTTTCTTCTGTAAATATCTTGGGACAACCTCAGGGATATTGGCATGGAAAAGAAAGAAAACTACGATATACTCCCGAAGGGCAAGACCTTATCATTGTAAATGGAGATAAGAAATTCAATCGGGCATTATACGGAACAAATACTGCTTTCCGCATAGAAACAGGCGATTTACCCGAATTTGGTTTTTTCATGCCAAACATGGGAGGAAATATGCAATTGGGATTAATCAAAGACGGTAAAAGTCTTTGGTTGAATGATGCGGAATATATTAAGTCTATTTATCGTGCAGGTAGTCGGATTTATGAGATAAAAGATCCCTTTATTCAATCGGGAAAACTAACCATTTCAGTATTGGCAATGGCAGATGCCGAGGGTCTGATAATGAAAATAGAATCTGAAAATATTCCTGCTGGCGTAGAACTGATAACTACTTTTGGAGGGGCAAGCAATAAACGCTTTTTCAGAAACGGAGATTTAGGAGTGGATGATCCCAATGCTTTTGGCTTGCATCCCGATGCTTGCATAAATAACGAATTTGCGATAAATGGCAATTCGTTTATTTTGGAATATGGTCAGGAAACAAAGGGGGGATCACAAAAAATAGCAGGTGTATATCCCGAAAATTCGGCATTGAAATTAGTTTCTCCGTATGCTATGACAACTCCTTTGAATGTCTGGAAATCGGTTGTTGTCGAAAATAAACCGATTGTGATTTCTAAAACTGCTCTACATTCATCTAAAACTTATTATTTCGCTATCCAAAATAATAAAGAGAAGAAACTCCTTTATGCAGAACTGAAGAAGTACTTTGAAGATGCCGAAACGAAGCGTAAATCAATAGCAGAAACAGTGAAAATAAATACCCCCGATCCGTATTTCAATACATTGGGAGGCGTTTTAAGTATCGCTGCCGATGGTATTTGGGATCCCGATTGTTGGCAACACGGAGCCGTAGGATGGCGTATGCCCCTCAACGGATGGCGTGCGGCTTATGTAGGCGATGCCATTGGTTGGCACGACAGAGCCAGAAAGCATTTCGATGGGTATGCAGCTTCGCAGATAACGAATGTTGAACCAACTATTCCGCATCCTTCGCAAGATCAAAAATTCAATTTAGCACGAGCTGATAAAACTTGGGGTACACATATGTATAGTAATGGTTACATTACCCGTAATCAGTACAGCACGAATCAGATGCACCATTACGATATGAACCTCTGCTATATTGATGAATTGCTTTGGCATTTCAATTGGACGGGCGATATGGATTATGTACGTAAAATGTGGTCTGTATTGAAAAGTCATTTGGCTTGGGAGAAACGAAACTTCGATCCCAATGATGACGGACTTTATGATGCTTATGCCAGTATTTGGGCGAGTGATGCACTGCAATATAATAGTGGCAGTGTGACGCATTCATCAGCCTATAATTACAGAGCCAATAAAATAGCTGCTCAAATTGCTTCAAAAATAGGAGAAGACCCTAAGCCTTATGCCGATGAGGCAAACAAAATTCTGAAAGCTATCAATTCAGAATTATGGATTGATAATAAAGGATGGTGGGCAGAATACAAAGACTTTATGGGCAATAAAATGATCCATCCCAATGCTGCCGTTTGGACGGTTTATCATGCCATAGATTCGGATATTCATACACCTTTCCAAGCTTATCAGGCAACACGATACATTGATACTCAGATTCCACACATTCCCGTTTTAGCTAGGGGATTGGATGATGAGGGGTATCAGACAATTTCGGCAACTAATTGGTTACCTTATTCGTGGTCTATTAATAATGTGGCTTTTGCGGAGGTGGCTCATACTAGTTTGGCATACTGGCAATCTGGTAGGAATGATGAGGCTTTTAAACTATTCAAAAGTTCAGTTTTGGATGGTATGTATCTGGGCGGTAGTCCCGGAAATATCGGGCAGGTAAGCTTTTATGATGCTGCACGAGGCGAGTGTTACCGTGATTTTGGCGATCCCATAGGAGTATATTCGAGGGCACTTATTCAAGGGCTTTTCGGGATTTTACCCGATGCAATGAACGATCGTTTGGAAATCCGTTCAGGTCTTCCTTCTGCTTGGGATTATGCTTCTGTTTCGACTCCTGATATCGATTTTGATTTTAAAAGAAAAGGCAATTTTGATACATATATTATCAATAGTAAGTTCGAAAAATCATTGAATCTCGATCTACGACTAAAGGCTCAAAGAGAGAATATATTATCTGTAAAAGTAAATGGTAAACCTCATAAGTGGTCTTTAGAAGAGAGTGTTGGACAGCCTCTCATTAAGATTGAAAGCGAACCATCAACTAGTTATACAGTAGAAATAGAGTGGGGCGGAAGTAAATTAGATCAGCCCTCGTATATCTCAAACGGTGTAAATGGTGAGAATTGGAATCTATCAACTAAAGCAAAAATCCAGAAAATATATGATCCTCAAAATGTATTATTGAGTACAAAATCAAAAGCTAATAGTGTTACTGGCCGATTGAATGGGGAGGTAGGACATCGTACATTATTTGCTCAACTAAAACAAGGACAAATGACATGGTGGCAACCTATCGATATAGAAATAAAAGAACCTGTTTCTATTGATTATGATGCCGAAGCTACCAATTTACAATTTACAGTAAAAAATAATCTGAGTCACGATTTGAATGTACAATTGCTTATAAATAATTCAGCTCAGCCGCTAACTATAAAACAGGGAGAAATATCCAACTTAATTACGATTCCAGAAAAGAATGCAAGATTGGGAACAAACGTATTGCAATTACTTGAAAATGGAAAAATTATTTATAGAACGAATCTAATTAATTGGAATTTAAGGAATCAATCGCCCAATTATGAAACGATCAATATAGATAATGCTCTGAATGCTTCGGTTACTCAGATTTTTAAGAATGAATATCTGACACCCCGTTCACCCTATACAACATTGCAAGTGCCGAAACAAGGAATAGGCGAATGGTGTCACCCGACAATGACAGCTAATATAGATGATTCCGGTTTGCGGAAAGCAACCAACGGAAATCTATTTATGACACCATTCGGCGTTCCATTTCGGACTCAAGGTGAACCAAAAGCTAATAATGTCGCTTTTACCACTTTATGGGATAATTACCCCAATCAGTTATCAGCACCTTTGACGGGTAAAGCATCTCATGCTTATCTGATGATGGCGGGAAGTACCAACCATATGCAATGTCATGTCGTAAACGGAACTGTTACAATTAATTATCAGGATGGAGCAAAAGAGGCTTTAGAATTGATAAACCCTGAAACATGGGCACCTATCGAACAGGATTTCTTTATAGATGGGCAAGCATTCAGATCGAAACAGCCTCGCCCTTATCGTGTTGTTTTTAAAACAGCAGTGGTAAGCCGTGATCTGGAAACCGATTTCAAAATAAGTCCTACAGAGGTCTATGGTCGCACTATTGACGGTGGTGCAGGAATAATTCTCGATCTACCTTTAAATCCTCAAAAGGAATTAAAGAACATCGAAGTAAAGGCGGTAGCCAACGAAGTTGTAATCGGATTAATGGCTGTAACGGTGGTAAGATGAGTTGACGACAGTCAACAGTCAATAGTAATCAGTCAACAAGTAGACAAGTAAACGAGGCTTGTCTACTCGTCTACTTGTTTACTGAAACAGTCAAAAGTCATACAATAAAGATCAAAATGCTTATTTTGAAAGGATAAGCATTTTGTAGTTTTATAAACTGTAACCTATATAAAATATTTATGAGAAACTTATTCCTAATACTGATCGCTTTATTTACAATACAATCAGCTTATTCGCAAAAAACAGGAATCCTTTTTGCCGATTCCGAAATGAAACGTTTTCCTCAAGCATGGCAATTAGATCATGGTAAAGGACTTTATTTCGGGTATTCCCAAGGATTAGGATGTCAGGCGATGCTTGATGTATGGAAGCAAACAGGCGATAAAAAATATCTAGATTATGTGGTGCAATGGGCTGATACCATTATCAACGATTTAGGAGAAATATATCTTTATAAAGTAGAAACTTATAATATCGACTATATTAATTCGGGAAAAGTTCTGTTTGATGTTTACAAGCAAACAGGAGATGAAAAATATAAGTTGGCTATGGACAGGTTGGTAAAACAAATGAGTGTTCATCCCCGTACTCTCGAAGGAGGATTTTGGCACAAACTTATCTATCAGCATCAAATTTGGTTGGATGGTTTGTATATGGGTTCTCCGTTTTTGGCTCAGTATGCTATCACATTTAATAAACCCGAATGGACTGAAGATGTTATTAATCAATTTTTGATATGTGCTAAACATACTTATGACCCTGCAACGGGGCTTTATTATCATGCTTGGGATGAGAGCAAAAACCAGCTTTGGGCAAATAAGGTAACAGGTCAATCACCTAACTTCTGGGGACGTAGTATCGGATGGTGGTTTATGGCTTTGGTGGATGTTTTGGATTTTATTCCTCAAGAAAACCCTCAGAGAGGCGAACTTATCAGAATAATAAACGGATTGGCTGAAACTTTACCCAAATATCAGGATAAAACAGGACTTTGGTATCAGGTTTTGGACAAAGGTGATAAGCAAGGCAATTATCTTGAAGCATCCGTATCGTCTATGTTTATGTATTCTTACGCTAAGGCTGTTAACAAAGGGTATATCGACAAAAAGTATAAAGCTGTTGCCGAAAAGGCTTACAATGGATTGATGAAAAATCTGATTGTGAAAAATGCAGACGGTACTCTTACATTAACCAAGTGTTGTGCAGTATCAGGTCTTGGAGGTAATCCCTATCGTGACGGAAGTTTCGAATACTATGTTAATGAACGTATTCGGGATAATGATGCCAAAGCAACAGGACCATTTATTATGGGATGTTTACAATTGGGCAAGTAAAAGGGGGGACAGATATATTTACTACTTCGGCAAATATAAGTATAACTGATAGTTATGGCTATATGATATTATCTTAAATACTAATTGTTACTTAATCGGTTTGAAACCTTATTAGGGCGAATGAAAAAGAAAAACACAATACTCTGTTTATTTAGCATACTTTCTTTGTGTTTATCCGCACAACAAATAAGCTGGCCGCAAATAAAATCTGAGATGAAACCCGCAGCACGTTGGTGGTGGATGGGGAGTGCCGTCGATAAAGATAATCTTGCTTATAATATGAGCGAATATGCCCGTAAAGGTATGGGAGGACTCGAAATCACTCCTATATATGGTGTGCAGAACAATGAGGCAAATGAGATTCAATACCTGTCGCCTCATTGGATGGAGATGCTTAAATATACAGAAGTACAAGGTAATCAACTTGGTTTGAAAATAGATATGAATGGTGGCACGGGCTGGCCTTTCGGTGGACCTCATGTAAGTATAGAAGATGCTGCAACAAAAGCTATATTTGAGGAATATAGCTTGCAAGCCGGACAACAATTAAATGAAAAAATAGAAGTAAAAGATGAAAAGCAAAAAGCAATTGCAACCTTTTATCGTTTGATGGCTTTTTCGGATAAAGGAGATAAATTAGATCTTACTTCTAAGGTCAAAAACAATACACTTTCTTGGACAGCACCCAAAGGTAACTGGCGATTGATAGCTGTTTTCAATGGAAAAACATTGCAGCAGGTAAAACGGGCTGCTCCGGGAGGTGAAGGATTGGTGATGAATCATTTTTCGAAAACGGCTGTTTCAAATTATTTGACTCGGCTTTCAAAAGCCTTTCAGGATAATAATGCTAATTATCCTAATTCTTTCTTTAACGATTCGTATGAAGTATACGGAGGTGATTGGACTCCCGATCTATTTGAACAATTTGAGAAGAGAAGAGGGTATAAATTAGAAAATTATTTGCCCGAATTTATCTGCCCAAAAAGAACAGATACAACAGCACGTATAATTGCCGATTATAGAGAAACTCTGGCTGATCTACTTCTTGAAAATTTTACCCATCAGTGGACAAATTGGGCACATCAGCATGGCAGTACTACCCGAAATCAGGCACACGGATCACCTGGAAATCTGATCGATTTGTATGCAACTGTAGATATTCCTGAATGTGAATCGTTTGGTATATCCGATTTTCATATAAAAGGACTTCGGAAAGATTCGATAAAAAAGATAAATGATTCTGATCTATCGATGCTTAAATATGCCTCTTCGGGTGCACATCTTACAGGAAAAATATATACGAGTTCCGAAACATTTACTTGGTTGACCGAGCATTTCAGAACTTCACTTTCTCAATGTAAACCCGATTTGGATTTACTGTTTCTTTCGGGAGTGAATCACATCTTTTTTCATGGAACAACCTATTCGCCCAAAGAAGCTAAATGGCCGGGTTGGAAATTTTATGCTTCGGTAGATATGTCGCCCACCAATAGTATTTGGAGGGATGCAGATGCTTTTTTTGAGTATATCACCCGATGTCAGTCTTTTCTACAAGAGGGTAAACCAGATAACGATTTTCTACTTTATTTTCCTGTGTATGATATGTGGCACGAGCAAGACGGACGATTGTTGATGTTCGATATTCATAAGATGCAGCAACGTGCACCTCAGTTTATTTCGGCTGTAAATAATATTGTGAACTCAGGATATGATGTCGATTATATTTCAGATAACTATTTACTATCGACACAGGTTGTTGATGGTAAGCTTGTCACATCGGGCAATACAACATACAAAGCTATAATTGTACCCTCTGCCGAGAAAATGCCGATTGAAACATTATCTCATTTATTGAAATTAGCGAGGGGCGGAGCAAAAATTGTTTTTATAGAAAAGTATCCGAATGATGTTCCCGGATTTAAGAATTTAGACAAACGAAGAGCAGAATTAGTAAAGCTTATAAATCAGATTTCTAAGGCAGGATTATTTGTAGAAGTAAATACCCAAACATTGGGTAAAGGACAAATAATAACAGGATCAGATTATGCTAAAACGTTGGATGCTTGCCATATTCAGAAAGAAGAAATGAAAACCTTACACGGTCTACAATATATCAGGCGAAGCAATGGCGATGGTTATCATTATTTCATTTCGGCACTTAAAGCCGAAGATACAGGTGGTTGGATAACTTTGGGTGTGGATGCCGAAAGCGCGATGTTTTTTAATCCGATGGATGGAAAATCGGGATTGGCTAAGATTCGTAGAGAAGGAAATAAAACCCAAGTATATCTGCAACTCGAATCAGGGCAATCGATTATACTGAAAACATTCGATAAGAAGATAACGAATGTTACCGATTGGAATTATTACACTCCTCAAAATCTATCTATAATGCTGAATAGAGATTGGACAATGACGTTTTTAGAAAGTAGTCCTGCGATCACCAATCATCTTAGATTAAACAAACTCGGATCATGGACCGAACTAGATCATCCTGATCTTAAAACAAATATGGGAACAGCCTTATATTCTACTGAATTTAACTTACCATTGATACAGAGTGATGAATGGGAGTTAGATCTTGGCGATGTCCGCGAGAGTGCTCGGGTAAGAATAAATGGTCAAGATGTGGCAACCCTTTGGGCTGTTCCTTTTAAAACCAAGGTTGGTAAATACCTGAAAGAAGGTAATAACCGAATTGAAATTGAAGTAACTAATCTACCGGCAAATCGTATTTCTGAATATGACCGACAAAAAGTTGATTGGCGAATATTCAAGGAAATAAATTTTGTAAAAATCGATTATCAAGAAGGAGATTATTCAGGATGGGAAACAATCCCTTCGGGTTTACTAGGTCCTGTAACCTTAACTCCTTTGACTATTGAAAGCTTGAAATGACTATGAAAAAACATGTAATTATAATAACCTTATTCGTTGTATCTGTTTCTAATCTCTTTGCGAAAGAAGAGGGAGGATATGAATATCTATATGAAAATCTACCTTTTGAGATGCCTAAATTGGCTCGTCCGACTTTTCCTGCCAACAAAGTATCCATTATAGATTTTGGCGGAATAGGCGATGGAATAGCTTTAAATACAGAAGCTTTTGCAAAAGCGATAAGTGCTTTGGCGGCTAAGGGCGGTGGGCAATTAACTGTGCCTTCGGGTGTATGGCTGACAGGACCTATTGTTTTCAAAAGCAATATTAATCTGCATTTGGAAGATAAGTCCATTATTCTTTTTTCGCCCGATAAAAATCTATATCCTTTGGTTGAAACGGTTTTTGAAGGGTTCGATACACGCAGGTGTCAATCGCCGGTTTCGGGCAGAAATTTGGTAAACGTTGCCATAACAGGAAGCGGAGCGATTGACGGTAATGGTCATTATTGGAGACCTCTGAAAAAGCAAAAAGTATCGGATAGTTTTTGGAAAAGTGCAACTTCTAAAGGCGGAGTATTCAAACGTGATGATTATTGGATGCCTTCGGCTCAATATCTGCATGGAGATACTATCAGCAATATGAATGTACCTCGAAATTTAAAGACCGAAGCTGAATGGGCTTCTGTACGGGACTTTCTTCGCCCTGTGATGATTAGTTTTCAGCAATGTAAAAATGTATATCTGCAAGGAGTTATTTTTCAGAATTCACCTGCATGGAATATTCACCCTTTTATGTGCGAAAACATTATTCTCGATGGGGTTCAGGTGAGAAATCCGTCTTATGCTCAAAATGGTGACGGATTGGATTTGGAATCGTGCAAAAATGCGATCATTGTCAACAGTACTTTTGACGTTGGGGATGATGGAATCTGTATTAAATCGGGTAAAGATGAGGATGGTTTGAAACGAAATATTCCTTGTGAGAATGTAATCGTAGATAATTGCACCGTATTCAAAGGGCATGGCGGTTTTGTAGTCGGCAGTGAAATGTCGGGCGGAGTGCGGAATATATCCGTTTCTAACTGTCAGTTTTTAGGAACAGATGTGGGTTTGAGATTCAAAAGCAGCAGAGGACGTGGCGGAGTTGTTGAGAATATTTATATAACTAATGTAAGTATGATTGATATTTCTACCGAACCCATTCACTTCAATCTTTATTATGGAGGAAAATCGGTAGTAGAAACTCTCGAAGATAATGATGCCGAGCCTGTAACTGAAGTGATACCTCCTGTGGATATTACCACACCTACCTTCCGCAATATCTTTATAAAAGATGTAACATGCAGTAAGGCTCGGAAAGCTATGTATTTTTATGGATTACCCGAACATAATATCGATAATATAAATGTTGAGAATGTGGTTATTCATTCACAATTAGGAGCGGAAATCATGGAATCAAAAAATATTACACTGAAAAATGTAAATATTTATCCACAAGAAGGTGCTGCTCTGACTTTAAGAAATGTCAGTAATGTAAAAGTTGAAGGCTTTACTACAGATTCTAAATTGCCTACGGTATTTGATATTTCAGGATCAAGATCAATAAATATAGTAATTTCTTCACCTTACAACGATAACCAACTGAAAATAGGCTCAGATACTAAAACGGGAGTGGTGAAATTGATATATAAAAAGTGACAAAACCTGTAGTCTTTGTCTCAAATACACTATCTGTATAAATGAGAAGAGACACTACATTTGCTTTACTCAATAAATTTTTATTCACTTAAAAGGATAGACCTTAAATCTAAATAAATGAATACACAAAACTTTCTGGCAGTTGATATAGGGGCATCAAGCGGACGCACTATACTTGGTACTCTCGATAACGGAGTCCTCAAAATTGAAGAATTAACCCGTTTTGCTAATCCTCTGATTGAAGTAAACGGTCATTTTTACTGGAACATATTATCGCTTTATGAGTCGATTCTTCTCAGTTTGAAGAAAGTTGCTCAGGAAGGAATCAAGATATCGTCGATAGGTATAGATACTTGGGGCGTCGATTTTATAGCCATTGATAAAAATAAGGAAATTATAGGGATGCCTTATGCGTATCGTGATCCTCATACAGTAGATGCTCCTGAGAATTTTTTTAAGCTTATTCCCCGTAAGGATGTGTATGCAGCAACAGGGATTCAGATAATGAATTTCAATTCGTTGTTTCAGTTCTTTGCACTTAATAAAAATGAAGCCACTTTGTTGAAAGAGGCTGATAAGATTATATTCATGCCCGATGCTTTATCCTATTTGCTTACAGGTGAGGTGGTAATGGAATATACGATAGCTTCGACATCCCAGGCTATGAATCCTTATAAAAAAGAACTGAATTGCGAATTGCTCGAAAAGGTTGGTCTTAATAAAGAAAAATTCGGACGTTTTGTTTTACCTGGAACGATAATCGGAAGTTTGTCAGAATCTGTATGCAGGCAAACAGGGCTTGAAAGTATTCCCATTGTGGCGGTTGCAGGGCACGATACAGCTTCGGCGGTTGCATCAGTGCCTGCCGAGGATGAATGCTTTGCTTATCTGAGTTCGGGAACGTGGTCATTAATGGGGATCGAGCTAAAAGAGCCTATTATAAACGAAAAGACATACAATCTCAATTTCACAAACGAGGGTGGGGTAGACGGTACAATCCGTTTCCTTAAGAATATATGTGGTATGTGGCTTTTAGAGCAATGTCGTAAAGAATGGGATGCCAATCTCACTTATCCCGATTTGATTGAGCAGGCATCAAAGAGCGAACCGTTCAAATGTTTGGTGAATCCCGATGCTGATGTGTTTTCCAATCCGACAGTAATGACGAAAGCAATAAGTAATTATTGTAGCAATACAGGTCAGCCAACGCCTCAAACTATCGGTGAATATGTTCGCTGTATATTCGAAAGTCTGGCATTACGATATAAAGAGATATTCGATCATCTACAGGAATTAGCTCCTTTCGAGATCAAAAAACTGCATGTAATTGGAGGTGGTTCTAAGAATAACTTGTTGAATCAGTTTACTGCCAATGCGTTGAATGTGCCTATTATAACAGGACCATCGGAAGCTACAGCTATTGGTAATATCATGTTACAGGCAAAAGCTTTGAATCTGGTGAATAGTTTATCGGATATGAGGGCGGTGATAAATAATTCGGTACATCCCGAAACATTTTTACCTCAAGATACTGAGGTGTGGAATAAAGCATATGTAAAATACTTGCAGATAAGTAAATAAAAGAATAACAAATAGGTCTGAGACCTTAAAAAATAAATGACCATGAAAAAAGAAGTATTAGTAGAAAAGGCATACGAAATCGCAAAGGAACGTTATGCGGCAGTTGGTGTTGATGTTGATAAAATACTAGCAAAAATTCAGGAAATATCAATATCGCTTCATTGCTGGCAGACGGATGATGTGGTTGGTTTCGAGAATCTCGGAAATATGGGTGGTGGCGGTATTCAGGCTACGGGAAACTATCCCGGAAGAGCCCGTAATATAGATGAAGTACGTGCCGATATTGAAGAAGTGTTGAAATATGTAGGTGGTAACCATCGTTTCAATCTACATGCCATATATGGAGATTTTGGTGGAAAGACTGTTGATAGAGACCAAATTCTACCCGAGCATTTTACAAGCTGGATGGATTGGGCGAAAGAAAAGAATCTGAAACTGGATTTCAATTCAAGTTCGTTCGGACATCCTAAGAGTGGAGATTTAACGCTTGCTAATCCGGATAATTCGATCCGTGAATTTTGGATCGAGCATACAAAACGTTCACGTGCCATATCGGAGGCAATGGGTAAATTTCAAAACGACCCTTGTATTATGAATTTATGGATACACGATGGAAGTAAAGATATTACTGTAAACCGTTACAAATACCGTCAGATATTAGAGCAATCGCTGGATAATATATTTGCTACCAAGTATGATAATATGAAAGATTGCATCGAATCGAAATTGTTTGGTATAGCATTGGAAAGTTACACGGTTGGTTCTCATGACTTCTACATGGGATATGGTGTGAAGAACCAAAAAATGGTAACATTAGATACAGGTCACTTCCATTTGTCGGAAAGTGTTGCCGATAAGATTTCGTCTCTGTTGCTTTATACTCCTGAGATTATGCTTCACGTAAGCCGCCCTGTACGTTGGGATTCTGATCACGTGGCTATCTTGAATGATGAAACTATCGATCTTGCTAAAGAAATAGTAAGAGCAGATGCTTTGAAAAGAGTACATATCGGTCTCGATTTCTTCGATGCATCCATCAACCGTATCGGTGCGTATGTAATCGGTATCAGAGCTACTCAAAAAGCTTTCCTTCAAGCATTGCTTGAACCACTAAATATCCTTCGTGAATACGAGTCGAAAGGACAATATTTCGAAAGACTTGCACTTCTTGAAGAGTCTAAAGGTCTTCCTTGGAATGCGGTATGGGATTATTTCTGCTTGAAAAACAACATTGCTGTGGGCGAAGATTTTATTCCGATGGTTCAGCAATACGAAAAAGAGGTAACATCTAAACGATGAATACATTAATAGGTTTAATTATAATTGCGATAGGAAGTTTGGGTCAATCCAGCTCATACGTTCTCATTAATAAGGTCAAAGATTGGTCTTGGGAAAATTTCTGGTTGATACAAGGGGTGTTTGCATGGTTAGTATTCCCTTTTTTGGGAGCTTTATTGGCTACAAACTTCCAGTCGTTAATTGACGTATATTCGATAGAATCTGCTGCTACTCTGAAAACCATTTTCTATGGTGTTTTATGGGGCATTGGAGGCTTGACTTTCGGGTTGAGTATGCGTTATCTGGGAGTGGCATTAGGTCAATCTATCGCCTTGGGTACTTGCTCGGCTTTCGGAACACTTATTCCTGCTGTGCTTAGCGGTAACGATTTGCTGTCGGGCGATGGAGTAATTCTCCTGATAAGTGTTTGCATCACTTTGGCAGGTATCGCAACGATTGGTTATGCGGGTTCTTTAAGGTCGAAAGATATGACCGAAGAGGAAAAGAAAAAAGCTGTCAAAGACTTTGCCCTGAAAAAAGGATTGCTTGTAGCTCTGCTTGCAGGTGTGATGAGTGCCTGTTTCAGCTTGGGGTTGAATGCGGGTGAACCTATTCAGCAAAGAGTAATGGAACTTGGAGCAAGTTCTTTCTTTGCTCAAAATCCCGTAACTCTTTTGGTTACAATCGGAGGATTTCTTACCAACCTTATATATTGCGTATGGCAGAATAAAAAGAATGGTACTTCGGGACAAATATTTACTACACCTTCGGGTTTATTGGTGCGGAATACTTTATTCTGTGCTTTGGCGGGTATATTATGGTATTCTCAGTTTTTTGCATTGGGAATGGGTAAAAGCTTCTTCGAACCGGGTAGTATTATGATTGCCTTCTCGTGGAGTATACTTATGTCACTCAATGTGATATGCAGTAATATCTGGGGTATTGTACTGAAAGAATGGAAAGGTACAGGTCAGAAAACAATTATGGTACTCATATTGGGTATGGCTATACTTATATTTTCATTAGTGTTGCCTAACCTTTTGTGAGATGTGTTATAAATAATAATTCTAATTCTAATTAAACAGGTCTGTGACCTTAAAATTGAAAACTAAATGAAATCAATATTAGATAATCGTCCTGAACTGTCAAAAAAAGTATGGGAAGTTGCGGAAGTGGCAGGCTACCTATGGCAAAAAGGATGGGCTGAACGTAATGGAGGAAATATAACAATAAATATCACTGATCTGGTTGATGATGAAATCAGAAATCTAAAACCAATTAGTGAAAAATATGTGATTGGAAAAGTTCTTCCAAACTTGAAAGGGTGTTATTTCTTCTGTAAGGGAACCAATATGCGTATGCGTGATTTGGCACGCTGGCCTATGGAAAACGGTGCAGTAATTCGTATCGGAGACGATTGTAACAGCTACGAAATTATTGCAGACAATCCCGTTCGCCCTACATCTGAATTACCGTCACATCTATCTATGCACGATTATATGATCGGTAGCGGATCTAATTATAAGGCAGCGTTGCATACGCATCCTATTGATTTGATTGCTATGACTCATAATAGGGAATTCTTGGAAAAAGATAAGCTTACTTATCTTCTCTGGAGCATGATTCCCGAAACCAGAGCTTTCTGTCCTAAAGGATTAGGTATTATACCTTATCTGATGCCCAGTTCTATAGAGTTGGCTGAGGCTACGGTAAAAGCACTGGAGAATTACGATGTGGTAATGTGGGAAAAGCATGGCGTATGTTCTATTAGCGAAAATATTATGGAAGCATTCGACATGGTGGATACCCTTTCGAAATCGGCACAAATATATCTGACTGCTAAGTCGATGGGCTTCGAACCCGAAGGTACTTCTATGGCAGATATGCAAGCTCTGAAAGAGGCTTTCAATTTACCCAAATAAGTAAGGTGTAAAACCTCGTATTTTGAATAATATAGGGACAAACTTGTGTGTTCGCTCTATTTTGAGTAGATGCTCAAATTTGTCCTTTTTTTATTCTTCCTATTATTTCATTAAGAAACAATGTTAACCCTATGTCGAAAAAACTAATACTAGTTGCCTTTTCTCTTTTTACGACAATAGCAACTTACTCTCAAGCTACTCAACCGGCAGATAAAATAGCAATAGCTATTGCTGACAGAATCATATCGGAGACACCTTATACTTTTGTCAATACAAAGACAGAGCAAACCTATACCAGCCTTAAGAATATTCCATTTTCGATGGATATTAAAGTGCAGAATGAGTATAATGACTGGCATTATACAAATGGAGTTCTGAATATAGCTTTGTTAGAACTTGCAGATAAAATCAAGTCAAAGAAATACGAAGATTATGTTTTCAAGAATATGAACTTCGTTTTTGATGAAGATAATCTGAACTTCTTTAAGAAACAATACGATGAGGCATTTAGAGAAGGAGGTTGGAGAGCTATTCGTAAACTGACATGGCATATGATATTCAGAGCTAAACGGTTGGACGACAACGGACCAATGGGGGCTAGTTTGATTGAGCTTCAAATGCGTAAGCCGAATAAGGCATTTCTCAATTACATAAATGAGACTAACGATCATTTGATGTATGCAGAGCCTCGTCTTGATGATGGAACGATAGCTCGTCTGTGGCCTCATGAAAATACAATATGGGCAGATGACTTGTTCATGGGAGTAGCCTTTCTTTGCCGTATGGGTAAAATGACCGGTGATGTGAAGTATTTTGATGATGCAGCCAATCAGGTTTTGAATTATACAAAATATCTATGGCATCCCGAAAAACAAATCTATTATCATTGCTATCATACAGACACCGATGAGCATGGTGTTGCGCATTGGTCTAGAGCCAATGGGTGGATTTTAATGGCACAAGCCGACCTGTTGACCATGCTACCTAAAAATCATCCTAAGAGACAGGCTTTGATCGAAAATTTCAAACAACAAGTGAGCGGAGTAGGCCGTTATCAGGGAAAGAATGGTTTGTGGTATCAGATATTGGATAAAACAGATTCGTATGAAGAGATAACAGGTACTGCCATGTTTGTATTTGGTATTGCCCGAGGAGTGAGAGAAGGCTGGATAGGTAAAGATTTTATTTATGTTGCAGAGCAGGGTTTGAAGGGCATGATGACAAAGATGAGTGATGATGGCGATGTTACTGCAATTTGTGTGGGTACGGGTATTATGCCCTCATTATCATTTTATTATAATAGAAAAACTCAAGAAAATGCTCCTATGGGAGAAGGCCCGGTGTTGCGAGCTTTGGTCGAAATGTCTGATGCAATTAAGTATTCAGAGATATCAGCAGATGATCAGTATGACAAGATTGTGATAAAAAAATAATACCTTTAAGAGCTTGATACATTGTTGTATTGAGCTCTTAATCTTATATACCTATGATACGCCTTAATGATTTTGGTGTTAACTTTAAATACTTATTGGTTAGCGATCGCGATAAGCAATTTGGCTTATGGGTGAATACAGTAGGATTTCAGCCTATTCAAAAAGGAGGAAAATATCCTTTGACAAACCATCCTTCCGACTATTTTTTTAATACAGCTAAAGGTCGTGTCCTTCGTGAATATCAATTACTTTATATAACAAAGGGCGAAGGCTTTTTCGAGTCCGATTCTACAAAGAAAAGACGGGTAGAAAAGGGTTGCCTCATAATGCTTTTTCCTAATCAGTGGCATACTTATAGCCCGCTCTCTGATAGTGGGTGGAACGAATATTATATTGGTTTTGAGGGACCTATGATAGACAATCTGGTTCAAGCATCTTTTTTCACCAAAGAAAACCCTGTGCTAGAAGTTGGGTTTCAAGATAATTTGGTGAACCTCTTTTCTCGTGCTATTGAAACGGCTAAAGAGGACAAAATTGCTACTCAGCAATATCTTGCGGGACTTGTGCTGCATATACTAGGTAAAGTGCTATCAGTCTCGAAAAATATAGTAACCGAAAATGCCGAAATATATCAGAAAATAGAACGTGCTAAGATTATCATGTCTGAAAATATCTATAAAGATGTTGCACCACAGCAAATTGCCGAAAAACTGAATGTCAGCTATTCATGGTTTCGCAAGGTCTTTAAAAATTATACAGGATATGCCCCCACTCAATACTTTCAGGAATTGAAGATCAATCAGGCAAAACATCTTCTGGCTGAAACATCTCAATCGGTCAAAGAGATTGCTTTTGAGTTGAACTATAACTCAACAGAACATTTCTTTTCTATATTCAAGAAAAAAACAGGATTTACTCCTATTGCTTATAGAAATTATCAACGGGGTATAGGCTAATTTTAATACTGTAGTCTCTTTATTAGTATAGATAATGTTTTTCTTTCAGTTTCTTTATCTTAACAAAGAAATTGAAAGCTTGGTATCTTATTGTGATTTCTCAGATTCTACAAATTATCTCTTCATAAACATCCTCTTCCGATATATTTCCTCTTATAAATGTGATATATAAAAACTTTATGTAAATTTATAATTTCAAGGTTCCAGACCTTTTTATTAACTATTTACATTAAACATGATATATATAGCTTTACCAGAAGACAAAATAAGACGCTTATCCTTTTACTTATCCATGGAGGAGTATGTTGCACGCTTTCTCGATGAAGAGGAATCCTTTTTTATGTGGCAAGTAAACCCAACAGTTATTTTTGGTCGAAATCAGTTGATGGAGAACGAAGTAAATTTGGATTATGTAAAGGCGAACGGAATTGAAACTTATCGTCGTAAATCGGGCGGAGGATGTGTATATGCCGATTTTAGTAATATTATGTTTTCGTATATTACCAGAGATTTTAATGTAAGCTTTACCTTCAATAAGTATCTTCAAAGAGTTTCTCATATATTGCAGCAATTGGGAATAAACGCTATTGCTTCGGGTAGAAACGATATTACGATAGACGAAAAGAAAGTTTCGGGAAATGCTTTTTATCGAGCATCGGGAAAAAGCATTGTACATGGTACTATGTTATTTAATACTGATTTGGAAAAGCTTGTTTTGTCGATAACTCCCAATAACCAGAAATTAATTTCGAAGGGTATAGAGTCTGTAAGGAAGAGGGTAACAAACCTCTCGGAGCATTTCGATATGGATATCGAAGCTTTTAAAACTTTTGTTAGAACTCATCTTTGTGATAGTGAGCGAATGCTTACTGAAGAAGAAATAGTGAAGATTGAAGAAATAGAAAAAGAATATCTGAGTGAGGAGTTTATTTTTGGTAATAACCCACGTTATACGCTAATAAAGAAAGATTATAATGAAGCTGGTGAGATAGAAATTCGATTAGAAATCAAAAATAATATAATCAAGGATATTAATATTGTAGGAGATTATTTTCTTATTGGAGATATTGGTGGTATATTTAAATTGTTGATAAATACACCTTATGATAGAGAATCTGTGACTAAGATTCTTCAAGACATAAAAATGGAGGATTATATTTTCAATTTGCACAAAGACCACTTTATAAATACTTTGTTTAACGAAAAAGCGAATTAGAATGTAATTCTAAATGTATTTCTTGAACTTAAATTATAAACCGATATATAAATGGAAACACTTAAAACTTGCTTACACGACAAGCATCTCGCTTTAGGCGCAAAGATGATGCCTTTCGGAGGGTTTGATATGCCTATCGAATATACTTCTATTGTAGAAGAGCACAATGCAGTTCGCCATGCTGCCGGTATCTTTGATGTGTCTCACATGGGTGAAATACTAATTAAAGGCGAAGACAGTGAGAAATATATAAACCACATTTTTACAAATAATATTTCGGGAGCAGCCAAAGGAAAAATATTCTATGGTATGATGTTGTATCCAACAGGCGGTGTTGTCGAAGATTTATTGGTGTATAAAAAAGCAGATAAGGAATTCTTCCTTGTTGTAAATGCTGCTAATATTGCCAAGGATTACGAGTGGATGATAGAAAATAGCAAAGGCTATAATGTTGAGATTATCAATCAATCTGATTATTATGGTGAAGTTGCCGTACAAGGTCCCAAAGCATTTGAGGCAATCGAGAAATATATAGGTATTGAGGTAAACGATCTTGAATTCTATACATTCAAAGAATTGCAATACAATGACGAGGCTATCATTGTTTCGAGAACCGGATATACGGGAGAAGATGGTTTCGAATTATATGGAAGTCACAATTTTATAAACAAAACATGGGACTTACTCGTTCAATCAAAAGAAGTTCTTCCTTGTGGTCTGGGATGTCGCGATACACTTCGTTTCGAAGTGGGGCTTCCTCTTTATGGTCATGAGCTCGATCAGGACATCACACCGCTAGAGGCGGGGCTTGGTTCTTTTGTGAAACTCGATAAAGAAGAATTTATAGGAAAAGACGCTATCCTTAAGCAAAAAGCTGAGGGTGTAAAACGGAAAATAGTTGGTATTGAATTAGTTGATAAGGCAATACCCCGAAGTGGTTATGATGTAGAAATAGATGGTCAGAAAATAGGATATGTAACTACCGGATACAATTCTATCTCTACCGGAAAAAGCGTTTGCTTGGCTCTGATCGACAGTGAATATGCTACCTTGGGTACAGATGTAGATGTTCGTATTCGCAAAAAAGAATTTAAAGGTCAGGTTGTGAAAAAACGATTCTACGAAAAGAATTATAAGAAATAAATCATCATATATATTAATATAAAAAACATAGAGAAATGAGTAAAGTTGTTGAAGGTCTGTATTACACAGAATCACATGAGTGGGTGAAAGTTGAAGGTGAATTTGCTTATATCGGTATAACTGATTTTGCACAACATCAATTAGGAAATATCGTTTATGTGGATATTCCCGAAGTAGGTGATGAAATAAAACAAGAGGAAGAATTTGGAGCAGTTGAAAGTGTAAAAGCTGCAAGTGACCTGCTTTCTCCTGTTAGTGGAACGATTGTAGAAGTAAATGAGAAACTTTCGGACGAACCCGAATTAATCAATAAAAATGCATTTGATAGTTGGATTCTAAAAGTAAAACTATCTGATGCCAGCGAACTAAAAGGGCTTATGGATAGCAAAGCCTATGCAGAAATTTGTGAGTAAAATCTAAAATCTAATAAGCTATGTATAAATACTTTCCACATACAGAAGCTGATATAGAACAAATGCTGAAACGAATCTCGGTAAAATCAGTAGATGATTTGTTTGCCGAGATTCCAGACAGTGTGGTTCTTAAAAAGGAATATGATCTGCCGGTTTCCAAATCGGAAATTGAGATTAGAAAATATTTCGAAAACCTTGGAAACAAGAATAAAAAGCTGACTGTTTTTGCCGGAGCCGGAGCCTACGATCATTATGCCCCGTCTGTAGTCGGCCCGTTAATTTCTCGTTCCGAATTTTTGACAGCATATACACCTTACCAACCTGAGATAGCTCAGGGTACGTTGCAATATATATTTGAGTATCAAAGTATGATTTGCGAACTTACGGGAATGGAATGTACTAATGCCTCGATGTATGATGGACCTACTGCTACTGCCGAAGCCATGTTTATGGTGGTGGCAAGTGCTAAAAAGAAAAATACAGTTCTGGTTTCTCAAACTGTAAATCCTAATATACTTAAGGTCGTAAAAACCTATGCCAAATATAGAGGTATAAATATAGAGGAAATAGCAGAGAAGGATGGATGTACCGACAAAGCAGATATGGAGAGCAAGCTATCTTCGGGCGATGTTGCAGGTGTAATTGTGAGTAGTCCCAATTACTATGGAATCATCGAAGACTATACCGGATACAGTGATGCCATTCATGCCGCTAAGGCTCTTTTTGTAATGAATACTGATCCATCTGCTTTGGCTGTGTTGAAATCGCCGGCAGAGTGGGGCGCAGACATTGCTTGTGGTGATGGACAATCTTTGGGGATGCCTCTCAATTTCGGAGGATCATACATTGGTTTCCTTGCCAGCAAAAAAGATTTGGTACGTAAACTTCCCGGACGTATAGCTGGTGCAACTACCGATGTGGATGGAAAACGTGCTTTTGTATTAACATTGCAAGCTCGTGAACAACATATACGTCGTGAGAAGGCAAACAGTAATATCTGTTCCAACCAATCACTGATGGCATTGTATGTTACTATTTATATGTCGTTGATGGGTAAAGAAGGTCTTCGTGATGTAAATAAACTATCATATAGTGGTGCTCACTATTTATACGACCAGTTGTTGGCAACAGGCAAATTTAAAGCCGCATTTGAGAAACCATTCTTAAAAGAATTTGCTGTGAAAACTTCTTTAAATATAGATGTATTGAGTAAGAAATTACTAGATCATGGTATTCTGGGAGGTATTCAATTAGGCAAATATAAAGATGGAATGGATGATTGCCTGCTTTTCTGTGTGACAGAAAAACGGAGTAAAGAGGAAATTGATCAATTGGTTTCATTAATAAAGGAGGTATAAGCCATGAAATATTACGACAAATTAATATTTGAAATCTCGAAAGAGGGACGTCACGGCTATACTCTGCCCGAAAATCAATTGGCAAAATATTCAATTGAAGACATTCCTTCTACTCTCTTAAGAGAAGAAAAAGCTCAATTGCCCGAAGCGAGCGAATTAGATGTGGTTCGTCATTATACCAATGTTTCTAATAAGAACTTTGGTGTCGAAACAGGTTTCTATCCTTTGGGTTCATGTACTATGAAATATAATCCTAAGATAAACGATGAGATAGCCAATATGCCTGCTTTTTCTTCTTTGCATCCGCTTCAATCTGACGAAACGGTACAAGGAGCCTTAGAGGTATATTATAACTTGGCTCGTTCATTATCCGAAATATCGGGATTAGCAGAATATACATTGAATCCGTTTGCAGGTTCGCATGGAGAATTGGTAGGTCTGATGATTATGCGTCAGTATCATATTAAAAGAGGTGACTTGAAGCGTACAAAAGTAATTGTACCCGATAGTGCTCATGGTACTAACCCGGCAAGTGCAGCAGTTTGCGGACTGGAAATTGTTGAGGTGCATTCTAATGAAAAAGGAACAATCAGTGTTGAAGATTTAAAACCTTTGTTGGATGATACCATTGCAGGAATCATGATGACGAATCCTAATACATTGGGTATTTTTGAAACTGAAATTTTAGAAATAGCCGATCTGATTCATGAAGCAGGAGGATTGCTTTATTATGATGGTGCAAATCTTAATCCGTTGTTAGGAAAATGCCGCCCTGGTGATATGGGATTCGATATTATGCATATCAATCTACATAAAACATTCTCTACACCTCACGGAGGAGGAGGTCCTGGAAGTGGTCCGGTAGGTGTATCTAAAGCATTGGTTGATTTTCTGCCTAATCCTCGTGTGAGGAAAGACGGAGATCGTTATTATCTTAATAATGGAGATGACTCTCTAGGTAGTATATCTGGTTTCTTAGGTAACTTCTCGGTATATATACGAGCCTATACCTATATTCTTTCCTTAGGCAAGGATAATTTGAAAAATGTAGGCCTGTTGGCAACCCTTAATGCAAATTATATCAAAGAATCTTTGAGACAATATTACTATTTACCAATTGAAGGTATTTGTAAACATGAATTTGTTTTCGATGGTTTACTTGATAAATCGACAGGGGTAACAACCTTGGATATTGCCAAACGATTGCTCGATTATGGTTTTCATGCACCAACTATTTATTTCCCGTTATTGTTCACTCAATCTATAATGATTGAACCAACAGAGACCGAATCGTTGGATACATTAAATGCATTTATTGAGGTAATGAAAACGGTGGCTATCGAAGCCAAGGAAGATCCCGAGACTGTCAAAAATGCTCCTTACACAACACCTGTCAGGAGATTAGATGAAACTACGGCGGCCAAAAAGCCTATGCTTATCTATAAAGATCTGCTTTAATCTATATTGATGGTTAATGATTGATTTGCGATTTCTATTGATAATTTCTATCAGTCATTAACCATTCTATGAAACATTTACTGCCCTTGCCTCTTAGTGCTTGGGTAAGTATCATAACCAAAGTCTATTATGATCCGGTAGTACAGCAATAATTATTATGCTGTATTTCCTAATTCTTCTAAAGAGTAACACAACTCAAAATACTTACACGAGGTAAGAACTAAACATTTCTATTATTGTTCTATATTGCAGTGCTGTATAGTATTTATTGTTAAACTATTCAGCTTACATTAGTTTGTATAACACTTAGAATAACAATAATAGACCTGTAATCTTATTATTGTTAACTATATCTCAAATTTATTATGGAATACGATATTGCTATTATTGGAGGAGGACCAGCAGGATATAATGCTGCTGAAAAAGCTGTTGCAGGAGGTTTAAAAACCGTCTTGTTTGAGAAAAAATCTCTAGGAGGAGTTTGTCTAAACGAGGGATGTATCCCAACGAAGACATTACTGTATTCAGCGAAAATCTTGGATAATATTAAAGGAGCATCCAAATACGGAGTTTCCGTTGAGGGTAACGCAGGTTTCGATCTGGGTAAAATTATTGGTCGTAAAGACAAAGTTGTAAAGCAATTGACGCTAGGAGTTAAGATGAAACTAACCGGAGCAGGTGTAACTATTGTAGAGGGTGAAGCTTCTATAAAAGGCGAAGCCAATGGTAGTATTCAGATTACATCGGGTGGGCAAAGCTATTCGGTAAAGTACGTTTTAGTTTGTACAGGTTCTGATACAGTAATTCCTCCAATCAAAGGACTTTCTGAAATTAGCTACTGGACATCTAAAGAAGCTCTTGATATCAAAGAACTTCCAGCTTCATTGGCTATTATTGGTGGAGGTGTTATCGGTATTGAATTTGCATCCTTCTTCAATAGTATGGGTGTAAAAGTTAGCGTTATCGAAATGATGCCTGAGATTTTAGGAGCTATGGATAAAGAAACCTCTGCTCTGCTTAGAAAAGACTATGCAAAGAGAGGAATTGACTTTTATCTGAATACCAAAGTTGTAGAAGTTTCGGCAACAGAAGTTACTATCGAAAAAGATGGTAAATCGCAAAAAGTAAAGACTGATAAAATCCTAGTAAGTGTAGGAAGAAAAGCCAATATCGCGAATGTAGGTTTAGAAAGTCTTAAAGTAGAACTTCTTAAAAACGGAGTAAAAGTAAACGAATATATGCAAACTTCTCATCCACATGTATATGCTTGTGGTGACATCACAGGCTATTCGATGTTAGCTCATACAGCTATCCGTGAGGGCGAAGTGGCAATTAATCATATCTTGGGTATTGATGATGTAATGAGTTACAAAGCTATTCCAGGAGTAGTATATACTAATCCTGAATTGGCAGGAGCGGGTAAAACCGAAGAAGAGCTTAAAGCAGCAGGAATACCTTATAGTGTTCTTAAACTGCCAATGGCTTATTCGGGACGTTTCTTAGCCGAAAATGAAGGTGGTAGTGGATTATGTAAACTTATTGTAAACGGAGACGATCAGATAATAGGATGTCATATGCTGGGTAACCCTGCATCGGAACTTATTATTTTGGCAACGGTAGCTATCGAAAAAGGCTATACCGTTGAAGAATTCCAAAAGATAGTATTCCCTCACCCAACAGTGAGCGAAATTATCCGTGAAACTTTATTTGCTAAATCCTGAACCTGAGAAAACGATTCTATGCTTTGTATTAACAACACATTTACTGATGCATATTTTAATATTGCAGCAGAAGAATACCTACTGAAAAATTTTTCGGACGATATTTTTATGGTCTGGCAAAACGAACCATCCATTATTCTTGGTAAACATCAGGATGTATGGGCGGAAGTCAATATCGATTTCGTACGCGACAAACATATAAAGGTTGTCCGTCGTTATTCGGGAGGTGGTGCCGTTTACCATGACTTAGGTAATATTAATGTAACTTTTATTGAACGTAGTAATAATCTTGATTTTGATAAGTATACCAACTTAACGTTGGATATTCTATCAAGAATGGGAGTTAATGCACAAGCTGATAAGCGTCGTGGGCTGAATATTGATGGGCTAAAGATTTCAGGAAGCGCTCAATCTATACATAAGAATAGGGTAATGTATCATGCTACATTGCTCTATTCTTCTAATTTAGAATATCTTACTACCTCTTTGGAAAGTCACAACGAGCAGCCCGAGAACAATTCAAATATACAATCTAAGATATATGTAAGGTCTGTAAAAAGTCCTGTTACTAATATTAGTCAGCATCTGGCTAATCCCTTAGCAATAGAGGATTTAAAGGCTTTGATATTGAATGATTTTATAGATAATAATTCAGAAAATAAACAATATAAATTTACAGAAGAGGATATAAAGGCTATTTCGTTACTGAAAGATGCAAAATATGCTACCGAAGTATGGAACTTTAATGAGGCTTCTCATAGATAAGTTCTAATACTGATTAGTTTTCTGTAAGTTGCATATAGATAGAATGTTACGGAGGTGTGACATTGTTTAGTTCATTTTGCTATCTCCAGATGTCAACATTCTATGCAGAAAATGCGTTATATTGTTAAATATATGTACACCATACAATAATTGAAACCTATACGTATGTGTTTTTAAATTAATAGTTATGCCAACATTTGAAATAAAAATGCCCAAGTTGGGCGAAAGTATTACTGAGGGAGTTATTATCTCTTGGTCTGTAAAAGTAGGAGACACCATCGAAGAAGATGATGTTCTTTTTGAGGTAAATACCGCTAAAGTAAGCGCGGAGATTCCTTCGCCCGTAGCTGGTAAAATTTTAGAAATCCTTTTTCAAGAAGGAGATACTGTACCCGTAGGAACAGTTGTAGCAAAAGTAGAGTTAGAAGGCGAAGATGCTGGCGATTCAGCAGCGAGTCCAGCACAAGAAACTCCAAAAGCAAGCGAAGCTCAACCAGCACCAGAGAAAAAAGAAGCTCCGGCTACTGAAGTTGCAGCTCCTGCTAAAAAGAACAAAGAAGAAGGTCGATGGTATTCGCCTGTTGTAACTCAATTGGCAAAAGAAGCCAAAATATCTCAAGATGAACTTGATAAAATAGCTGGAACAGGTTATGAAGGTCGTCTAAGCAAAAAAGATATTACAAAATATATTGATCAGACTAAAAATGGTGTTGTTCCAACTCCAGGAGCGGCTAAACCAGCCGCAAGTGCTGCGCCAACACAAAGCGCACCAGCTGCAGCCCCTGCTCCAAAACCAGCTATTCCGGTAGCAGAAGGAGACAAAGTAATACCAATGGATTTTGTAGGTAAGATTGTTGCCGACAGAATGGTAGAATCTGTAAGAACATCTCCACATGTTACTACTATTGTAGAAGTAGATGTAACTAAGCTTGTAAAATGGCGTACTAAAAATAAAGATGCATTCCAAAAACGTGAAGGTATAAGTTTAACTTATCTGCCAGCTATCACAGAAGCTGTAGCTAAGGCTTTAATTGATTTCCCAAGAATCAACTCTTCGTTGGATGGTTACAATATTATTGAGAAAAAACGTATCAATATTGGTATAGCTGTATCGTTGCCTGATGGGAACTTAATTGTACCGGTAATTAAAGATGCTGATAAGATGAATCTTACAGGATTGGCAACAAGTATTGATGCTTTAGCTCTCAAAGCTCGTAATAATAAACTATCGGGTGATGATATACAAGGTGGAACATTTACTATAACCAACTTTGGTTCGTTCAAGAATATTATCGGAACACCTATTATCAATCAGCCTGAAGTTGCAATTTTAGGAGCTGGTATTATCGAAAAGAAACCTGCTGTTATTTCAACTCCTGATGGAGATGTAATCGCTATTCGTCATAAGATGTACCTATCTCTTTCATACGATCACCGTGTAATCAATGGTGCATTGGGTGGAGCATTTGTTAGACGTATTGCTGATTATTTAGAAAATTGGGAAGCTTGATTATACTAAGCAACTGAAAAAAAATATATAATGAAAAAATTTACTATAAAAACCACAGATAAAGACACCCTCCAAAGATGGTTTTATCTGATGACACTAGGACGTGCTATTGATAATAAAGCGCCTGCATATCTACTTCAATCATTAGGTTGGTCGTATCATGCTCCTTATGCAGGACATGATGGTATTCAGCTTGCAATGGGTGAGGTATTTGTGAGAGGTGAAGACTTTATGTTCCCTTATTATAGAGACATGCTTGCGGTTTTAGCTGCTGGTATGACTGCCGAAGAGATAATCTTGAATGGTATATCTAAAGCTACGGATGTGGCTGGTGGTGGTAGACATATGTCGAATCACTTTGCTAAACCCGAATGGAATATCGAGAACGTTTCATCTGCAACAGGTTCTCATGACCTTCATGCAGTTGGGGTGGCTCGTGCTATGGTTTATTACAAACACAAAGGTGTAGCTTATACTTCACATGGTGAGGCTTCAACATCCGAAGGATATGTTTATGAAGCTATCAATGGAGCAAGTACCGAGCAGTTGCCTGTAATATTTGTTATTCAGGATAATGGTTACGGTATCTCAGTTCCTAAGCACGAACAAACTGCTAACCGTAAAGTGGCAGATAACTTTGTAGGATTTAAAAACTTGAAGATCATTCATTGTAATGGAAAAGATGTATTCGATTCTATGAATGCAATGACTGCCGCTCGTGAGTATGCTATAAGTACAAGTAATCCTGTAATTGTTCAGGCAAACTGTGTACGTATGGGTTCACACTCAAACTCTGATAAACAAACTTTATACAGAGATGAGGATGAGTTAGCATATGTAAAAGAAGCCGATCCATTGTTGAAATTCCGTCGTATGCTATTGCGTTACAAACGCTTTACTGAGGAGGAATTGAAGCAAATAGAGGCTGATGCTAAGAAAGAATTGAGCCAAGCAAATAAAAAAGCTATCGCGGCTCCGGATCCAGATCCAAGTACAATTTTTGACTTTGTAACACCTGAACCATATCATCCTCAAAAATATGTGGATGGAACACATAATGAAACAGGCGAATCTAAAAACCTGGTTACAGCTATTAATGAAACATTGAAGGCTGAATTCAGACTTAACCCAGATACTTTCCTTTGGGGACAAGATATTGCAAACAAAGAAAAGGGTGGTGTATTCAACGTTTCAAAAGGTATGCAACCCGAATTTGGTGAAGGACGTGTATTTAATGCTCCTATTGCCGAAGATTATATAATGGGTACTGCAAATGGTATGAGCCGTTTTAGCAAAGATATCCGTGTAGTTGTAGAAGGTGCAGAATTTGCCGATTATTTTTGGCCTGCTATCGACCAATATGTAGAATGTACTCACGAATATTGGAGAACAAACGGACAGTTTTCTCCGAATATCACAGTCCGTTTAGCTGCCGGTGGTTACATTGGTGGTGGTCTTTATCACTCTCAAAACTTAGAAGGTGCATTGACTACTCTACCAGGAGCACGTATCGTATATCCTTCTTTTGCTGATGATGCAGCGGGATTATTACGTACAAGCTTGCGATCAGAAGGATTTACACTATTCTTTGAACCTAAAGCACTTTATAATGCTGTAGAATCATCGACAGTAGTTCCTGACGATTTCGAAGTACCTTTTGGTAAAGCACGTATCCGTCGCGATGGTAGCGATATTACTATCATTACTTATGGTAATACTACTCACCTTTGTTTGGATGCTGCCGAACGTTTGGCTAAAGATGGTAATTATTCGGTGGAGGTTATAGACCTTCGTTCGTTGATCCCTCTTGATAAAGAAACAATTGCTGAATCTGTTAAGAAAACAGGTAAGGTATTAGTAGTACACGAAGATAAAGTCTTTTCAGGATTTGGTGCAGAAATAGCAGCATCTATCGGAACCGAACTATATCGTTATTTAGATGCTCCTGTTCAGCGTGTAGGATCAACATTTACTCCAGTAGGATTTAATCCAATATTGGAGAAAGCGATACTTCCTAATACTGATCGTATTTATGCAGCAGCTAAAGAATTATTGGAGTTTTGATCAAAGAAACTGAAAAAGAATACTAACTATAAACGTGTGCGTATAATGAAAAAGATAGGTTTATTTTATGGTACTAGTACTGTAAAAACAGCAGAGATAGCTAAGAAGATACAAGCTGCATTTGGAGATACTACAATGGGAGTTGTGGCTATTGAAGAAGCTTGGAGAAAAGACTTCGAAGGCTATGATAACATAATCTTGGGAACCTCTACTTGGTTTGATGGAGAATTACCTACTTACTGGGATGAAATACTTCCTGATTTAGATGATTTGAAATTGAAAGGTAAAAAAGTTGCCATCTTTGGTCTTGGAAATCAAGTTGATTATCCTGAGAATTTTGTTGATGGAATTGGACTTCTAGCCGAAACTTTCGAAGCAGGAGGAGCTACAATTGTAGGTCTAACTTCAACTGAAGGTTATACTTTTGAGAAATCAAAAGCATTGAGAGATGGTAAGTTCTTAGGATTGGCTATCGATATCGATACTCAAGCTGATAAAACTGATAAACGAATATCAGATTGGGTGGCTCAACTAAAGAAAGAGTTTAACTAAGAATTCAGAATCAGTAGATTTCTACAAATAAAAAGAGAGAGTAACCAATTGGTTACTCTCTCTTTTTATTTGTAATTTGATTTCTTAGTGAAAGCGCAGTTATAGTTACAACTGTTAAAGAAAACAGGAGAGTTCCTTTAATCTAATTTAAAGAATCCACCTACAAACGTTGTCGAGATTTTAGCACCTCTTTCGCCTGTTGCCGTTTGTGGATCAACACGATATATGTAAGTGCCTTCGGCTGTTGTGATGGGGCAATATACGTATCCACCGTCTACCAAAACATTGAAACGTCGTCCACCATTTCCATTATGAACGGGAATTTCTTCAATATCGGTTATTGTTTGTTTATTTAAGTCGATAATACAACACTTCAACGCTTTATCAGACCATCTGTCGGCTGTTGTCTGAGGGTTAAGCGTACTCACTTCGGCATATAGTAACCCATCTCCAATATATCTGATATGGGCAGGTTTTAATCCTCCCGATTTAGTTTCGAAATCGAAGAAGTAGTCATCAAATTTAGTCTGTCCTTTAGGTATACGAAGGAAAGCCGCATTCTTGGTACTTTGCGAGAATCCGTTAGCTAATGCAGAGTTTGACATGATATACATATCTCCCGATTCTACTTTAAAGATTCCATTATGTGCGTACCATGATCCAGCAGGTCCTGTGCGTGTATCTTTCATAATCGTTTCGAGTTTCATCTCAGGATATGAGTATACAGCAACATAAGTAGTATCAGTAAATTTAGTACTGTAATCTGTTGGATTCATTCCGAAGTAGGTCATATAGACTCTATTTTCACTCATGCAAATCCCCGTGATGCTAGGCCATTCTAATGTGGCAATAGGAGCAATAGGGGTTCTTACTTTATTGGTTATAGATACAGTGTTTATATCTACAGTATAAAAGGTAATTTGGTTTCCACTTGCTGCATTTGCCGGTATTTCGACTCCTAACATAGTATTGTTATCAATTTGAGAAAAGGCTCTAAGTGATTCATCAAAAACAAAGTCTCCTTTTTCTTGTAAAAATCCATTAGCGTCTCGTACTATTCCTGTAGCACTTGTAACACCAAGTCCCCCTACACAAAATATGGTTTGATTACCTTGTTCATAATCGTGATATCCGTTTTGCTCTATTCCCTTTCCTACTGCGGTTATTTTGTCAGACATAAGGTTTTCTGTGCTAACTACGTAATAGGTAGTAGTTCCATTGGCAGTTATTCCTAAACTGATAACATATGGAGCATTCGGAATTTCTGTATTTTCATCATCGGTAGTGTCATCGCATGACGTCATGCCAAGTGAAATAAGTCCGATGAAGAAAAAGTTTGTTATATATTTTATTAATTTCATTTCAATATTGATTTGTTATATAGAAGGTTTAAAACCTTTTTATTGCTTTGGATTAAGTATAATAACAATAGCTATTTCTGTTGCTAAATTATTAATGATGCACTTATCTTAAAAAGTAACGTACTTTAAAGTTGAAAGCTCTACCTGGTTTTTGTAATCTGTAATTATCATACAATTTCTCATTTGTGATGTTTGTACATTCTAATACAAAACCATATTTACCATTTTCTAATGTATAGCCTAAAGCTATGTCGTGCGACATTTGTTGAGGTATTACTTTCTTAGAAGCTTTAGCTCCTAATCCGGGGAAAGACAAGTAATATTTTTGAACATAATCAAATAAATAGTCTAATGTAAGCTCAGAGTTTTTTATAATCACGTTCTGGAATAGAACACCTGCATCTCCATTAGCAAAGAAATATGGAATGTTGGGAAGACGTTCTTTATATGATATATGTTCGAAAATGCCTTCACCTACAAGGCTTCCCGAATTTTTCTCGAATTGTTGATTATCTATGATACTTTGATAAGTAACATTTACACCTGCATGAAGTAGATTTTTCCATCTATATTTTACTCCACCTTCTATTCCCTTAGTCAATACCTTGCCTAAATTCTCATAAGCAGTCGTAGGATCAGTAGTTAAACTAACTCCTTTAAGTATAAAATCTTTAGTGTTTCTGTAAATTAAATTTGTTTCAAAATATAGGATATGTTCATTATTTAAGTGTTGCTCATAAGCAATACCTAAATTCACATTATCACTGCTTTCTGCCTTAAGATCGGGATTTCGTTGTTGAATCAATCCATCTCCAAACATTTCTGTACTTTCGGGTAAACGATAAGCTTGTTCGTAAGATAGTTTAGCTTGTAATTTTGGTAGGATGAAGAAGGTAGTAGCAGCACCATATCCAAAATAGGTTTTGCTGTCTTTTACTTTTTCGAGCCTTGCATTTTCTGTATATTCATCCAATCTTTTATAGGTTGAACTGTTGGTATTGTAAAGTTTGCCGAATACATTTGCATTCCAACGATCATACTTTATTTGCCATCCCAAACCTGTAACATTCTTAGTTAGTTTTTGAGGAATTTTATTCGATTCATTTTCGGGGTCTACCTTGTCATGTATTTTTCTGTTTATAGACGAAAATACATGGTTCAATGTGATAGATTGATGAGTGTCTAGCATATAGCTAACATTTGCAGTTGAGAGCCATTCTCTATTCTTTATTTCCGAATCGGTATATGCTCTTTCGCCTCTGGTCGAATCTTTGATAGATTCTCCTAACCAGTTATAGCTTCTGGAAATAGTGTCTATATTAAAAGTGTTGACACTGTTGTATGCTCCGTAAAAAGAAGCAGATAAACCTTCTGTAAACAAATCATCCTTTTTGTATCGGATAGAAGGTATCAGAGACTCACTTTTTACTTTTACACCACCATATACAGCATCCATAGTTGCGCCTGTTTGCACATCTTTATCATTTTTGGAGACGATAACGCCTGCTAATAAATAATCGGCATACGATTTGTTTGTGATCCCACTTTCAAGCCTGATTCCTCCTGCTTCATAGTTGTCGTGAAAGCGTTTAACCCAACGATTATCTATTATCTTATTTGTATTTAAATCCTTTATCGGAGCAAAAACTTTATAGTTATTATCCGAATAATTATAAAATGCATTTGCACGTACAGTAAAACCTGTTTTGCTATCGGTATAAGCTCCGTTTATAGCTGCTCTGTGTGTATTAAAAGATCCTATTGCATAAGATGCATCCAGATAATTTGCATCTTTACGACTAACAATGTTTACGGCTCCACCCAATGCGTCAGCACCTAGGCTAACAGGAAGTACACCTTTGTACACTTCTACACGTTCAGCCATATTGGTAGATATATTATTCAAATTGAATGAGGGACCAAAATTATCCATAGGTATTCCATCCAGAAAGAATTTTACTTGATTTCCTGAGAATCCATTTAAACTGAAATTGTAGTTTGAACCTACACCTCCGTCTTGGCGTACACGCACCCCCGATACATTGTTTAAGAGTCTATTGAGAGGAATAGAGATAACTTGAGCTCTTTTTAAGTCAAGAACTGTTATTGCAAAAGCTTGTTCTTGTTGCTTACGTGCTTCACTTTTTCCTATTACGGATACTTCGCTTAAGCTGACAGAGTTGTCAACCTCAATATCCAATATTTCCGTTGTTTTATTGGCAATAACTGTAATTGCAGTTTTTTTAGGTTTTACACCTATTCCCGAAATGGTAATAGTTTGTTTTCCACTAGGTATATTCTCTAGTTTGTACTCTCCATTCTCGTTGGTGTATGCACCAATAGTAAGACCTTCGATCGAAATTGTCGCAGGGTAAACAGGAGTCCCTTGAGCATCAATAACTCGTCCGCTAATAGAGCCTTTAGCTTGTTGTTGTGTTGCCGAATGTAATGATAGATTTGCGAGAGAAAAGAGAAGAAAGCTTAGTAAATAAAATTTAGATAATTTAGAATTCATTGTTGAATTTGTTATGTCCTTTTTTGAAGTCGTGAAAGTATAATTTCCAAGTTGTTTATGCAATCGCAATTAATAGGTATTTTCTGCTTGATTGATCCCTCTTGATACCTAGATATGTGTAGAGAGGGTGGCTTGTTTAATAATATTATGGTATATGCTATTTCTTGAAATTTGGTATTCTCTGATGTATAGTTAGATGACTTTTTCTTGAGTTTTTAATCAGTAATAATCATAATATCTTATCATTTTTATATTTTTAATTAACAGAATTTTTGCTAATTTTGAATATCATTGAACTTTTGAATTATGCAAAAATTAATATCATACCCCCTATCGATAATTTATTATCTGCTTTTTTTGATCACTCTACTTATATTTCACCCGATACAATGGATTTGTTTTAATTGGTTTGGATACAATGCTCATAAGAAAAGTGTGGATGCATTAAATTTCTTTTTAACAGCCAACACTTATGTTTTAGGCACAACTTATAAAGTCGAAAATTTAGAAAGACTTCCTGAGGGAGTTCCTCTAATTATAGCTGCAAATCACCAGAGTCTATATGATATTTCGGGTATTATATGGTTTATGAGAAAGGTCCATCCAAAGTTTATTAGTAAAATAGAATTGGGTAAAGGTATTCCTAGTATTTCTTATAACCTGAATCATGGAGGTTCGGTACTTATCGATCGAAAAGATGCAAAGCAGTCTCTATCATCCATTAAGAAAATGGCTGATTATATAGAAGAGAATAAAAGGTCGGCTGTTATTTTTCCGGAAGGAACAAGGAGTAAAACAGGCGCACCCGGTCCTTTTGCTGAAAATGGCTTAAAGATACTTTGTAAATATGCACCTTCGGCCTATATGGTTCCGGTAACTATTAATAATTCGTGGAAAATGACTAAATGGGGTTCTTTCCCAATGGGGTTAGGCAACAAGCTAGTATTTACTATACATGAGCCTTTTGCGATAAAAGGTATTCCCTTTTCTGAAGTCTTTGAGAGGGTTGAACGAGAGGTTGTAGGAAGTATTAAAGTTTAAATTGCAATAGAAGATAAATATTAAGCCTGCTATTAACTATAATATAGATATATCATAAATCTTGTAGTCCTTTTTTGTTGATATGTAATTGGATATATTGATTTTATGGTTTTTTTCTGTAAGTTACATTGACATACTTATTCTATACTATCCTATAAAAAATACAAGCACAACCTTCTTCTATAATTCGTCAAAAAAAGATATTTTCAGAAAAGTTAGAAGTTGAAAAATGAACTGTTAGACTAAGTTTTAGGTTCATAGATAAAATAGATGAGTCTTAGATGTCTTCGAAGCTTATTGTCTGTTTGACATGTTTTACTGTATAGTTCTCTTCTTTATTGTGTCACCTATCGGTTCGCCAGTATTCACTTAATCCAGATCAGGTTCTAAAAATCAGACATATGAGTAGAATTTAAGATTATCTTAAATTCTGCTCTACAAATTGTTCTTCAGTAAATAGTATTCAGATCTTTTTATGACATAAAACTGTTATAGATAACTAAATAAGAGCCCTTTTTATTCTGGTTGATAAATAATCTTAACTTTACTTTTCGTCCGTCTTTTTGTGTAGCAAGTATATTGTTTTCCTATTCATAGATAAAGAGAATATACACTCATAGAAAGTCGTAATTTTAAATAATTATAGTAGAATGTCTATCAAAAATATCAGACTGGAAGTTATGCGCTTCTTGGAAAAGAATGTCGATACCTTTATCGATCAATATTTAATACCTGTTGAAAAAATATGGCAACCAACAGATTATTTGCCTAATTCTGAAAAGGAAACTTTTTTTGACGAGGTAAAAGAATTACGCGAATTGGCAAAAGATTTACCTTACGATTTTTGGGTAGTGTTAGTAGGGGATACCATTACAGAGGAAGCCTTACCAACATACGAATCGTGGTTAATGGAAATTGATGGTGTGGATAATGTAGAACGTAATGGTTGGTCTAAATGGATCAGACATTGGACAAGTGAAGAGAATCGTCATGGCGATTTATTAAATAAATACTTATACCTGTCGGGTAGGGTGAATATGAGAGAGATCGAACAAACTACTCAACATCTTATCAGCGATGGTTTTGATATTGGTACAGGACGCGATCCTTATAAAAATTTTGTATATACAAGTTTTCAGGAATTAGCAACTTTCATTTCTCACAATCGGGTGGCTGAACTTGCCAAAAAGGTAGGGGATGACAAACTATCAAGAATGTGTAAGCGTATTGCGAGTGACGAAATGAGACATCATTATGCATACAGTGAGTTTGTAAAACGCATATTTGAGGTCGATCCAAGCGAAATGATGTTGGCTTTTCAGTATATGATGAAGCAAAAAATTGTAATGCCTGCTCACTTCCTTAGAGAATCGGGTGAAAAAATAAGTACAGCCTTTGAGCAATTTTCTAATGCCGCACAACGTATGGGTGTATATACAGCCAGCGACTATGTGGATATTATGCAAAAACTGATTGACAAATGGCAAATTGATAAAGTTTCAGGATTGACGGACGAAGCTGAACGTGCCCGCGATTTTCTTATGAAATTGCCTGCCCGTATGGCTAAAATCTCAGAGAGAATGGTTGTTCCGGTTGACTCTTATATATTCAAATGGGTACAACCTGCGATGAAATAATAATATATATAAATATGTTATATATAAAAGGAAACTATCTAGGGGTAGTTTCCTTTTTGTATTTTAGCAATAATTCTTTTCCAATTAACTGAATAGATGCCTGATCTATAAAGCTATTTCCCCATCATTGTAAATAGCTCTGATTATCTATCCTAAGACTCAAAAAAGACATTCAAGTTTAAAATTATCGACAAGAGATTATGAGTCTAAAATAAATAACTCCTATCTTTAAAAGACTATAACCGATATAATTCTAAAATAACATGCAAAGACAATCATTTAAGTTTATCTTATTTTTTCTCAGTTTATTATTCTTAAGTTCAAATCTATCCTCTCAGCAAATCAATCCCAATGTTTTGTATAAAATAGTTAGTCCTTCGGGATTGGTCTTGGATAATGTAGACACTCCATCTAACAGTGCTAAATTATTTTTATCGAAAGATAAAAAAGGTAGCGAAGGTCAAGTGTGGAAGATAACTAAGCTTGACAATGGATATTATACAATAACTAACACATTTATCAATAAAAGCCTTGATAATGATAATATGGCTTCGGGCAATGGAAATGCCATTGTTCAGTGGGATGCAAGTGATTCAAATGAAAATCAGCAATGGAAATTTGCCGTAACAGGTACAGGAGCATATGCCATAACTCATAAGAATAGTAGTATGTCATTAGCATTCACGGGGGAAGAAGCCGATGGTGCAACAATATATCAACTACCTAATACTTCTCAATTATGGAGGTTGGTTCCTACTAATCTAAAAGCTCCTAAAGAACCGAAAGTAAAGCGAAGTAAAAATGATTGGGAAAACGAAACCATTTTTGCTATAAATAAAGAACCGGGACATGTAACTTACATTCCTTTTCCTTCAATAGAAAGTCTTAAAGCAGATAAAAATTTCGACCAACCTTGGTTAGAGCCATCATCATCACTATATCAGTCACTAAACGGAAATTGGAAATTTCATTGGGTAAAACAGCCATCGGAACGCCCTCAGGATTTTTATAAAATGAATTACGATGTTTCGTCTTGGAAAGAAATACCCGTACCCTCTAATTGGGAGATGCATGGATATGGAACTCCTATTTATACAAATATTACTTATCCCCACAAAAATAATCCACCTTTTATTCAACCTCAAAAAGGGTATACAAATGAAACGGAGGTAAATCCCGTAGGCTCGTATCGACGCGATTTTTCTATTCCTGCAGATTGGGATGGAAAAGAAATTATCCTACATTTCGATGGAGTATATAGTGGTATCTATGTTTGGATAAACGGAAAAAAAGTAGGCTACAGTCAAGGAGCTAGTAATGTTGCCGAGTTTAATATTACAGACTATGTAAAGATCGGAGATAATACGATTGCAGCCGAAGTATATAGATGGACAGATGGTAGCTATATTGAAGATCAGGATATGTTCCGTTTAAGTGGCATACACCGAAGTGTATTTTTGTATGCTACACCCAAAGTACATGTGCGTGACTATTTCTTATTATCCGAATTTCAGGGAGATGATTATAGTTCGGCTAATTTTAAAGTGAAAGCTTCTGTTCGAAATTATGATAGCGAATCGTCTCAGGCAACAACTGTGAATATTTTGTTATTGGATATTTCAGGAAAAGAAGTTGCTAATCTAAGTCAGAAGGTTCCAACTTTGAAAGGACAGGAAGAACAGGTTTATGAACTGCAAACAAAAGTAGAGAAACCTCTATTATGGTCAGCAGAAAAACCTAATTTGTATACTGCAGTTGTGACATTGAAAGATAATGATGGAAAAGTGCTGGAAGCTATGTCTTCTAAGTTTGGTTTCCGCAAAATAGAAATAAAGAATAAGCGGGTATATGTAAATAATGAGCAAGTCTTCTTCAAAGGAGTAAATAGGCACGATATTCATCCTCAATATGGCAAAGCTGTGCCTGTTGAATCTATGATGCAGGATGTATTACTAATGAAACAACACAATCTGAATACAATCCGTACAAGTCATTATCCGAACGATCCTCGTTTATATGCAATGTTCGATTATTATGGGTTGTATGTAATAGATGAGGCCGACTTAGAAAATCACGGAAATCATTCTATCAGCAATATGCCAAGTTGGCTACCAGCTTTCAAAGATCGTGTAGATCGTATGATACAGCGAGATAAAAATCACCCATCTATTATTTTCTGGTCAATGGGAAATGAAGGAGGCGATGGTAAGAATTTCGATGAAGTGTGTAAATTAACCCGTATTCTCGATCCTTCTCGCATAGTGCATTATGAGGGGCGGAACGAGTCAGCAGATATAGATTCGCAAATGTATCCTTCAATAGAACGGATGTCAGCATTTGATCAGCAGACATCAGACAAGCCTTATTTCTTGTGTGAATATGCACATGCCATGGGTAATGCAGTGGGAAATTTAGCCGAATATTGGGATTATATCGAAAATAAATCGCAACGTATGATTGGTGGTTGTATCTGGGACTGGGTTGATCAAGGTATTAATATGCCGGGGAAACCTAAAGATCAGTATTATCTGGGAGGCGATTTTGGAGACAAGCCCAATGATTTTGATTTTGTTTGTAATGGACTAACAACACCCGATCGGAGAGTTACTGCAAAATTGTTGGAGGTAAAGAAAATATATCAATACATTAAATTCAAGCCTTTGGCATTGGTTAGCGGAAAGATAGAAATTGAAAACCGTTATGACTTTACTAATCTAAGCGATTTCAATATTACATGGGAAATAACGAAAGATGGAGTAAAAGTAGAATCGGGTACGTTAGAATCTTTGAATTTGGCTCCAAACCAAAAAACTGTAGCTGCAGTGCCATATAATAAGAATCTGGAAGCAGGTAGCGAATATTTTCTGAATGTATATTTCAGTCTTAAAAATGCTACAAATTGGGGCGAGGCTGGTCATATAGTTGCAAAAGAACAATTTGCTTTGAATAATCGGCAGCCACTATCAAATATAGATACTTCTTCGATGTCTGATATACAGGTTACAGAACAGGGTAATTTCTTAAATATTAATGGAACAGACTTCAAAACCATTTTTGATACGGCTACGGGTATTATGACTTCTCTTCAATACAGCGGGCAAGAGATGATATTTAATAAAAAAGGATTTGACCTGAATTGGTATCGTAGTATAAATAATGATAAGTATACCGATCAGAATTATTATCTAACCACAAACGATAAGCCTATTTTCACATATCAGGTAGCTAATGATAAAAAATCGGTAACAGTAGTAACAAGTACTACAGCTACAATTGCAAGCGATAAAGCTGTAAGAATACCTTATCTTCTAAAATATACAATCTATTCTGATGGAACAATTGATTTAGATGCGAGTTTTACCTCTCCTTCGGCAGGTTCTATTGTACGTCGATTGGGATTACAAATTGTTTTACCTGCTGGTATGGATAATATTCGTTATTATGGTCATGGTCCTCATGAAAACTATTCAGACAGAAAGCATTCAGCATTTATCGGAGCATACAATACTACTGCGAAAGGAATGGAAGCCGAGCATTATGTTCGCTCGCAAAGTATGGGAAATAGAGAAGGTGTAAGATGGGTTGAGATAACAAATCAAAATGAACAAGGATTAAGAATATCGTCAAAGGATAGGCTTGGTTTTAGTGCTTTACACTTTACCGATCAAACACTCTGGGATGCGGTGCATGATTTTAAATTGAATGAACTTCGTAAACCAGAAGTTTATTTGAACTTAGATTGTGTACAACAAGGTTTAGGTAATGCCAGTTGTGGTCCACTTCCTCTTCCCGAATATATGATTCCTGCTAATTCATTGCAAGGTTATTCTTTTAGAATACAATCTTTAAAGTGATAAGATATAGATAAAGATAAAGTGAAAAATAACATTTGCTAGATTGATTGGTTTTCTGAGTATATAATACTCGGAAAACCAATTTTTATTTAATCAACTAACAAACATCCTAAGTCTGACTCTTTAGATATGGTTTTTAGTATTTCTAATTAACAAAATATTGCATTTGAGAATCTAAATAGAAATCTCTTATTCTATACTTGAGAGGTTCTATTTCAAAGAAAATAAATCAGTCCTATAATATTAGAAAGTATTAAACAGTTGATAATTAGTTGGTATTAGGCAGGTAATGAACTGATTTTACAAAAAAAAGACTCATTTCTGCAAATGGAGATTACAGTTGCCACCTATTTTTGTACAGAACCTATTACGAAATAAACCTTAAAATTCTACATCCTATGAAAAAAATAATGGTATTCATTATTTTGCTAAGCTTTATCTTTAGCCTTCACGCTCAGAAAGCAAATACATCCACCGTCGATCAGGATAAAAAAATGGAGTGGTGGCGCGAAGCCAAGTTTGGAATGTTTATCCATTGGGGACCTTACTCCATATTAGGAGGTGTATATAAGGGACATAATCAGAATCGAGGAGGTGCTGAGTGGATTATGAACCGATGCAAAATACCAGTAGCAGAGTATCAGCAAATTACAAAAGGATTCAATCCAACCAAGTACGATGCCGAGGTATGGGTTAAGCTGGCAAAAGAAGCAGGTATGAAGTATATTGTTATTACCACAAAGCATCACGATGGTTTTGCAATGTTTAAGAGTAATGCCAGCAAATACAATATTGTAGATTTTACTGTTTACAATAAAGATATACTGGATGAGTTGGCTAAAGCATGCCGTAAGCACAAAATGAAGCTTGGCTTTTATTATTCTCAGGCACAAGATTGGAACAATCCAGGAGGTTCTGTTGCTCGTAAGTTGATGAGAGAAGGATGGCCAAATCCGGATTCAACCAGAATAGATGCATACACCGAAGCTAATAAAGGATACTGGGATCCGGCTCAGCAAACTGCAACAATGGATGAGTATATTGATAAAGTATCTGTTCCTCAAATAAAAGAGTTACTGACTAACTATGGAGATGTTGCTGTCTTATGGTGGGATACTCCAACCCAGATGACAGACGCTTTTGCAGAGAAAATTTCAGCAGAATTAGCTAAATATCCTCAAATTATTCAGAATGATAGATTGAAGCGTCCTAATTTCCCTGGAGATTATAAAACACCCGAAGGTAGAGTACCTAAAGCCGAAGATATTGAAGGTGTTGATTGGGAGACTTGTATGAATATAGGTAGTTCGTGGGGATTTAAAAGCTGGGAAAATGCATGGAAACCCACGGAGGTATTAGTGAGAAACTTGATAACTATAGCTGCCCGAGGAGGTAACTATTTATTGAATGTGGGACCCACACCCGAAGGCGAAATTCCAGAGCCAAGTGTAACTCGTTTGAAAGAGATGGGCGAATGGATGAAAATAAATGGTGAAGCCATCTACGGAACGCAGCGTAGCCTTATTTTTCCTACATGGGGAGAATGTATCCGCAAAGACAATAAAAACAATACAATATTATACTTATGCGTGTTTGAATGGCCTTCGGATGGTAAACTCTATTTTAATATTGACTCAGAAGTAAAAAGTGCGACTTTATTGCAAAATAAAAAGACCTTGAATATTCAAAAAACGACAGATGGTATGATTATCGACGTGCCGACTAAATCTCCTGATGCCATAGTCTCTGTAATAAAATTAGAGCTAAAAGAAAAGCTGCTTCCATTGAAGATTGTATCTAATTCTGTAAAAACATTCGAAATACTAGACTTGTAAAAGCAATACCTTAAGATTTTTTATAACACTAACTGTTTTGTAAACTGTGTATACAATAAAATATTATTGTGGTCAGGGAATGGTCTTGCCATGCCCGAAAACTAATATGATAGAATAAAAAAGGTTTAAGACCTTATTTAACCGTGAAAAACCAAACCTATTAAAATCTAGTTTAAATGAAAGAAAAAGAAAACAAAAAGCCTAAACTGATGAGTCGGTGGCTCGTTTTATTCTTGTTTGTTTTTTGTCTGGGGCATACCCTTTCTGCCCAGACACTAAATGTTACAGGGATAGTGAATGATGATTCGGGAGAACCCATGATCGGTGTAACAATTACTATTAAAGGAACAACAAAAGGTACTATTACCGATTTGAATGGCGGATTTACATTGGCCTGCCAAAAAGGAGATGTATTAAGCTTTGTTTATATGGGTTATAATAATCAAGATGTAAAAATCGATTCTAATAAGAAGCTCGTGATTGTTATGACAGAAAACACAAAACTATTGGATGAAGTGGTAGTTGTGGGATACGGTGTTCAGAAGAAACGGGACATTACGGGAGCAATAACTTCAGTCGATTCTAAACTAATAGAGGAAAGATCTCCGATTAATATTTATGATGCACTTCAAGGTGCAGCTCCCGGTCTTCAGGTTACATCTGCATCGGGTGCCCCGGGAGGTACAAATATGATACAGGTACGTGGGGCTTCTACTTTTGATGATAATGGAGTTTCGCCTCTCTACATTGTTGATAATGTTATAACAAGCAGTATTGATAATATCAATCCATTGGATATCAAATCTATTGAGATATTGAAGGATGCAGCTTCAGCCTCTATATATGGGGCACGTTCGGCTAATGGTGTTATAATAATTACAACAAAATCAGGAGAATCGGGTAAACCAAAAGTAGATCTTCGCTATTTACGAAGTTATAGTTCTATGGCAAATAAGTTGCCACAGGTGAATGCTTTTGATAGGGTATTAAATATGCAAGCAACGGATTTAAGTAACCCTGCAAAAACACTTGAAAAATTTAGTGCAGTAACAGACTCTGTAGGATTGGTAAATAGTGTGAATAATTATTATCAAGATTTATTGACACAAACAGCAATAAGAAATGATGTGAATCTAGGAATTAGTGGAGGTACTGATAAGTTGAAGTACATGGCATCATTTGGTTATGTGGGCGATGAGGGTATTATAAAAACAAGTTATAATGACCGCATTACAGGTCGGTATAACATGGATTTTAATGGATGGGATAATCTTAGATTCACAACCAGAGTGAGTTTTAGTAATAATAAAACGAATAGCATAAACGAAGGAAATGTGTTTCAGACCGCTATGAGACGTCCGCCTAATATGATTATTTATTATCCTGATGGAACATTTGCCCCTCATCATGCTATGGGGGGAAATAGAAACCCCGTTCAAGAATTATATGGACGAGACAATAAGAGAGAACGCTTTCAAGGGGTTATTTATCAGGGAATGGACTGGAAGTTTACCAATTATTTATCGTTGTCTGCAAATATGCAAGGCGATTTGGGTTTAACTCGTAATACTCAATTTGCTTCTAAAGAACTAGATAGTAATGCTGATGAGAGTTTACGCAAAAACACGGCAGCTGATAAAACAACCTTTAATCAAAGGTATTCGGGCGAGATGTATTTAACCTTTAATAAAACTCTGGGAAAGCACCATGTTCTTTCGGCGATGGCTGGGGCAAGTGTAGAAACCGGAAAAAATGAATATTTGAATTTTGAAGGATCCGATCTGGTAACCGAATCAATACATACGATGAATATGGCAAATCTGGATTTGGCTAAAACATATACTACTGCCGAAGATTATGCCCTAGCTAGTTTCTTTGGTCGTGTAGGTTATACGTATAAAGATAAATACATATTTAATGGAAGTGTGAGATACGACGGTTCATCGCGTTTTGGACCTAAAGAACGTTGGGGTGCATTCCCAGCATTCTCTCTAGGGTGGCGTTTTTCTGATGAGGTATTTATGGATTGGGCATCCAACGTAGTTTCCGATGCAAAATTGCGTGGTAGTTGGGGGGTAACCGGAAACGATAGAGTTGGGTATTACGAATATCAAACGCTTTTCACCTCTGGAGAATATAGTTACAATGGTACGAGTGGAGTGGTTCCTGTAGCAACTTATGGTAATCCTAGTTTACATTGGGAAGAAACCAAACAAACGAACTTTGGTCTTGATCTGAACTTATTCAACGGGCGAGTTACTTTCATCGCAGATTATTATATTAAAGAGACAAGTGATTTACTATCTACTATGAGTCTGCCTTATACAACAGGGTATGATAAGATGCGTGTAAATCTGGCGAGTATAGAAAACCGCGGACTTGAATTTTCTCTATCAGGGTATCCTGTTATGACTAAGGACTTTAAATGGAATACAACTGTTAACTGGTGGACAAACAAGAATAAAATAACCGATCTGGCAAAAGAAGATTATGTAGAAAGCAGTCTGTGGTTAGTTGCAAAAGGCAAAGCAGCCGGTCAATGGTATGGTTATAAAAATGAGGGAGTATACGAATATGACTTTAGTAATGCATATACCCCTGATTACAAAACGCGTTTGAATCCAGTATTGAAAAGAGACGAAAATAATAATGTAATAATAGGGCTTAATGGACAACCTATTCTCGAAGGTTATGTATTACCCGATGGATCGAAGTATTCGGGAGATGTTAAGCAAATCTTACAAAATGGAGTAGCCGCAGCTGGAGGAGATGTTATATGGGAAAATATTCCGGATAAAGACGGCAATTATGACAATAAGATAGATGATAATGACCGTAAAGTTCTAGGGAGTGGAAATCCGGATTGGTTCGCTTCATGGGATAATAACTTTACGTATAAAAACTTCTCTCTATCATTCAATTTATACCTGAGCTGGGGAGGAAAAGTATACAATAAACTGAAACAATATTATACTACATGGGGTGGTAATACGCACATGCAACATCCCGAATATATAAGAACAGGATGGAAATATCAAGGACAAATAACACCTTGGTACGCACTAGATTCTCGTACTCGAAAAACTCAGAACAGACAAGAACTTAATAGCCAGTATTTGGAAGATGCATCATTCTTGCGATTGAAGAATATTCGTTTAACCTATAATGTAGAACATAAATTCTTAAATAAAACTCCACTTCGTACTTGTCAAGTATATGTATATACAAATAATTTGGCTACTTGGACTGAGTACTCGGGTTATGATCCCGAAATAGGAGGTAGTGTATTGACTCCGGGAAGAGATAATTCGGCATATCCACGTTATCGTGAGGTTGGATTTGGAATCAATGTAGGATTTTAAGTAAATGAAAGTATTTAATGATATACTTTCTAATTATAACAGGTTATAGTTTTCGTACTTGACTAAGTAATAAAAAGGTCTGCGACCTTAAAATCAATAAAACAATGAAAAAATATATATTACTCACTATCATAGGAGCTTTCGGGCTTATAGGATGCAACGATTTCTTAGATAGAGATCCATTATCCGATATGTCTCCGTCAACCTTCTTCGGGTCTAAGGGAGATATGCGTACTTGGAATGCCGGTATATATGATGCCATGCAAAAGACGTTAAACAGAGCTCATATCGATTGGGGAGATCTACGTTCCGATAATTATACAACAACAGGTTATGAAGACAGTCAGGTGTATATGAATGCTCTTGAATCTACGAAAGAAGAATATAGCTGGAAAGACTTGTATGCATGTATAACCAGATGCAACACTGCAATAGAGAGATATCCTACCATACCCGGTATTATTGAGTCAGACTATGCCAACTATATAGGACAAGCTCATGGAATGCGTGCATTAATGTATTTCTATGCAATACGTGTATGGGGTAGAGTTCCGTTAGTGACAGCACAATGGGATGGAGATGTTGTGAAAGCGCAAGTTACAAGATCGGAAATAGAGGTTGTAAAGAAGCAAATAATGGATGATATAATAAAGGCTGAAGCATATTTGGTAAATACATCAGATAAGTTTTATATCAACTATGCAACTTGTAAAGCTCTTAAAACCGATGTTCATATGTGGTTTAAAGAATATAAAGAAGCATTAGAAGCATCCGAATATTTTGAAAACAACAGCAATTTCGAACTAGTGAAGAATGAAGCCGAATGGAAGCAAATGTTCTTAGTACCAAATTCGTCAAGAGAAGCCATATTTGTTATGGCATGGAATTTCGATGCTGATGGTGGTTCTCTTTGGCCTCAACGTGTAGGTGCATCCAATACCAATAATGGATATAAGATTTCTCAAACACTGTTTCAGGAATTTGTAGACAGACGTTATTCAAATCAGGGTACCGATGGTCGTTTGTGGAATGTTTTGGATACCGTTAAATTATACTCTAATAACAGTAGAATGCCCATATCGTATAATAGCTATTATGCAGTAGGGATAGAAAAAAATACAAAATATAGCGATGTAGACCCTAATAGAGAATATGACTCGAAAAACTCGGTCTATAAATCTCATTGGTTGGTATTATCAACTACCAGTGCAGCTGTTCAACCTCAGATATATCGTTTGGCAGACGTGTTATTGTTAAGAGCCGAGGCTTTAAATCAGCAAGGCAGAGGAAGTGAAGCTCTCGAAATAGTAAACAAAATCCGCAAACGAGTAGGATATTTAGCTGATGCTAAAAAGGAAGTTTCCGCTACATCAAATAAGGAAGAAGTAGAAACAGTTATTTTGCTAGAGCGTCAGTTAGAGTTTATGGCAGAAGGGAAACGCTGGTTTGATCTAGTAAGAACAAATAGAGTGATTCCGGTAATGGATAAGGTTATAAAAGAGCGTCAGTCTGCTATTGGAATAGCTCCAACAGGGTTTGGAGATGAAGGGCGAATACTTGCACCAATATACTATCGCGAATTTGAGGCTAATCCTGCGTTAAAAGGGGACCAAAATAAACCTTATTCTGAAGGATAATTTAAATACAAGTTTGATTAAATCATTAGAATTATGATAAAAAAATATATAAGAATAGCTTTTGCTATTATCGCTTTCCCTCTGGTATTTGCGGGTTGTGAAGTATTTGGTTTGGATTTACAAGAACCTTACGACTATGACTATGAAGCAGGTACTTATGATAATCATATAAATATGACGGTCTGGGAATTTGTACAAACCCGTCAGGATCTTTTTCCGATACTGAAAGAGGCTATTGAGTATGCTGAGATGCAGAATATGTATAATGAGTCGGCGGCAACTTATATTCTTCTTACAGATAAAGCTTTCAATTCAACAACATCTACTGATCTGAGCTATTTTCAGACACATAAATTATATGAAAGACCGGGTGATGAGACAAGTTTGTATGCACCTATATCGATGACTCAATATCCAAAAGAGCAAGTCAAGGAATTTTTACTTTACCATATTGTAAAGGGAGCACATACATGGAGTAATCTTCCAGCCGAACCCAAGTGGTTCGACTCTTATGCTTCTGCCGATACGGCTAAAGTAAATATGTATCTGATAAAAGATCGTAATCCGAATATTGTCTTTAATAACTTTAATGGGCACTACAAGTCTGAAATCAAGCCACGTACAAGTAACCTCCTTTCTACATCGGGTGCGTATATTCATGTGGTAGAATCGTGGATAGACAGACCTACTAAAGACATATTGAAATAAATTGACAAATAAAAATTGTATATATATGAGACATTATATAAAATCACTATACTTTATCTTGCTTTGTGGACTCTTGGCTACAAGCTGTTCGGATGATCATTATGTGGAAATTGATTCGTTGAATACAGACGGAGATGAGTTTTATTGTAATCAGAAAGTTAAGATATGGATGGCTGTTCGCTCTGACGATTTGAGCGAAGTGGATTATCAATGGTCTTGTGAAGGTGGACGCTTAACTCAGCCTCAGGGCTTGGATGAGATGACTTGGCAAGCTCCTAATACTCCGGGTACTTATACTGTATCGTGTACTGTTAGCTCAGGAGGGAAATCTCAAACACGCATTCACAAAATGTATGTATCTAGTTATTTCTTCGAAAAATTCGAAAAAACTCCTTATGGAATTACACCTCAATCGGGGTCGGAAATAATAGCTAAAACCGAATCCATTGGTGGGACAACCAATACTTATGCTCAATTTAATGGCAAATCGAGTACCGAGGTACAACGCTATTTAGAAAAAGTCTTTAATGATGCTCAATTAAAAATTCCTTTTAGTACGATTTCTAAAATAGGATTCATCAGTGCCATTCCTGCTGACTCAATGACTGTAGGGACAAAAAAAGGACCTCCTTCGTTATATTATGCATGGGGTTTAAAGCGTGATCCAAAGCAGACAGATGTAGTATATCCAACTCAATTAAAAGTAGAGTGGTATCCTAACGTAAAAGGAAAAATACCTGTTACATCTCTTGGAGAGAAATTCAACCTAGCCATCTCAATTTCTTATTTAGAAAAAGGAGTTCTCAAAGTTGTTTCATTTATGACGTATGTTGCCAAAGTGTCGTCTTTTGACAATGGGATATACAAAAAAATCTCGATGAGTGTGGATAAAGATTATTACATCTATATCAATTTAGATGGAGAGGAAGTACTTAAATCTTCGTGGCTGAGAGAATTTAGAACGAAAAATAATAGTCAGGATAATATTTATATTGACTGGTGGCGTATCGGATTTCCTAATGGAACGGGGAAAAATCTCCCGGTTTTATATTTAGATGATGCATACGGGGCAAATGATGGAGCAATACTTAAATAAAGTATTAAATAGGTGTGTAGTTTAGATAGTTAGAATGTAGGGGCGAATTGATTTGTTCGCCCTTCATTTATTCTATTTGCTGCATTAGTCTGTCTTTACGTTTATATAACCTTAAATATTAATCTATGAAACAGATACTTTGTGTAATGCTTCTGGTATTTGTATTATTTCCGATTAGAGCCGGAGATATTACAGGACGGATTGTAGACAGAAAAGGGAAGCCTGTTAAAAACATATTGGTAAAAGTCAAAAATACATCTAATACGACCAAAAGCTTGAAAGATGGAACTTTCTTATTGAAGAGTGTTTCAGAAAGTGATACTCTGCAAATAAGTCCTTCAAAAAATAAGAAAGTATATATTCCGGTGAAAGATAATTATGCGTTTGATATTATTCTAGGCAAGGAGAGTCTGAGCTTAAATAGATTAAGCGGCGAAGAATTTTTTGATTACTTAAAAACACTTCCGGTTCGTAATAATTCTAATGTATTGACGAGAGAGGAAATCGAAGAATCGAGCGCCAACTCGTTGATAGATCTATTACGCGGAAATATTCCAGGAGTTCAGATGACCGAAATAGACAATGTACCTATTGCTAAAATACGTGGAGGGAGTTCTATGTCATTAAGTGTAGAGCCTCTTTACATTGTTGATAATGTAGAGTATAACAGTCTTGTAAATGTCAATAGTTCGGTCAATATAAAAGATATTGAGTCTGTAGAGGTGTTGAAAGATGCTTCAATGTATGGCCTTAAAGGTGCAAATGGGGTGATTGTTATTAAAACAAAGATAAATTGATGTGCTTTTTTGAATAAAAAGCATCCATTTAATAGAAACGAGACATCTAATATATTATGAAAATATTACAACATATATTTCTCTTAGTCTTTTTCAGTCTGCTTGCAATTGGCGTAAATGCTCAAGAAACATGGAAGTCTGATTTAGTAAAACTAAATACAGATGGTAGTCTAAGTTATATACCCGATAAAGAAGGAAATATAATACCCGATTTTAGTAGAGTGGGCTACCATCATGGAGACAAAAATATACCCGATTATTCTACTACAATAACTCTTCAACCTCTTATTGCGGGAGATTGTACTGCCCTTATTCAAGATGCTATTGATAAAGTATCACTTATGCAACCCGATGCAACGGGACATAGAGGTACGATATTATTAAAGAGTGGAGAATATAAAATAGAAGGCAATCTATATATAAAAGCTGGCGGAATAATTCTCCGAGGGGAAGGAGATGGTATTGAAGAAACTCGGCTTGTTTCATTAAGCAAGAATCAAAAAGCACTTATAAATATTCAAGGCGAGGGCAAAATAACAGAAGTTGAAGGTAGTCGTATAAAGATAACAGACAAGTTTGTACCTGTGGGTACTCATTCATTTGCAGTGGCTTCAGCTAAGAATCTGAAAGTGGGCGATCGTATTATTGTTTTTCGTCCGGGAACCGATGCTTGGATCGAAGCCATAAGAATGAATAAAATTGTGGAAAGACAAGGTACAAAGCAATGGAAAGCCGAAGAATATAATCTGCATTTCGAACGTGTAATAACTGCCATAAAAGGTAACCTTATAACTATTGATAATCCAATAGTAATGCAATTGGATGAAAAATTTGGAGGTGGCGAAATCTATAGATACACTTATAATGGACGTATCAACGAAATAGGTATTGAACATATGTATTTAGAAAGTATGTATATGGGAGAGCAGGACGAAGAACATAGCTGGATAGGTGTAGAATTTAATCATGCCGAAAATTGTTGGGTTAAAGGTGTAACTGCTCGTTATTTTGCTTATGCTTGCGTGAGCCTCGAAGTAGGAGCTAAAAATATAACAGTACAAGAATGCAAAAGCTACGAAGCAAAATCGATTCCTACGGGAGGAAGACGATATTCGTTTAATAATTGGGGGCAGCAAAATTTATTTATGAATTGCGTAAGTACACAAGCACGACACGATTATGTAACAGGAGCCAGAGTATGTGGTCCTAATGTGTTTTATAATTGTGTGGCAAGAGAGTCTTTGAGTGATATTGGACCCCATCATCGTTGGTCTGTGGGTACATTATATGATAATATAACTACCGATAATCAGATTAATGTTCAGGACAGAGGACAAATGGGTAGCGGACATGGCTGGGCAGGAGTAACACAAGTGTTGTGGAACTGTAAGGCTAGGATTGTAGCAGTACAAAATCCATGGACATCCGGAAATAATTATTGTATTGGTTTGCAAGGAGAGAAAACTCTGGGACATTTCAAAGACCGTCCTGATGGTATATGGGAGGGACATAATAAATCGGGTTTAATACCTGTTTCCTTATATTTGGCTCAGTTAAAAGCTCGTCAAGTGAATAAATAAAAGGATACGCTATGAAAAAACAGATTATATCATTTGTCTTAACCAGCTTATTATTAAGCTCTGTATCTCAAGCTCAAATTAAATTTGACAAAGGGGATGAACAGGGAATGGATGTTGGAAAACTTGATTTGCATCAGGATAGTATTGCAGTGCAAGAAGCACTATCGGATTGGTGGAAAGATTCACAAAAAACTCTTAGTGAGAGAATGTCATGGTATAACGATGCCAAGTTTGGTTGTTTCATTCATTGGGGAGTATATTCTGAAGCAGGAGGGGAATGGAAAGGAAAACCGGTTACTGGATATTCGGAGCATTTGATGAGAAAAGAAAAAATATCGCTTCAAGAATACAAAGATAAACTAGTCATACCTTTCAATCCTGTAGACTTCGATGCAGACGAATGGATGCTACATGCTAAAGAAGCAGGTATGCGTTATTTTATAATTACAGCCAAGCATCACGATGGATTTGCTATGTATTTCTCAGATGTTTATCCATATGATATGCGAATGACCAAATACAATAAAGATCCGATGATGGAATTGAGAGCTGCTGCCACTAAATATGGAATCAAATTTGGATTCTATTATTCGCATGCTTTTGATTGGGAACATCCAGATGCTCCCGGAAATGATTGGGATTATAATAATCCCGGTGGAGACAAACTAATAGGTGGTGCCAATTGGTGGCTAACTCGTACTGATTTTATTCCTCACGCAGAGAAATATGTAAGCGAAAAATCGATACCTCAGATAGTGGAACTCATTAAAAAGTATAATCCGGATATCTTGTGGTTCGATACACCGCATAAGCTACCCTTATATGAAAATATCAGGATACTGAAAAGTATTCGAGAGGCTAGCCCCGATATTGTAGTTAATGGTAGATTAGCACGTTTTGCGGGTGGTAATCTGGGCGATTATATCAATACCGGAGATAGGGCTGCGTACTTTTTTCCTGTGAAAGGATATTGGGAGTCTATTCCTACCACTAACGAATCGTATGGATATAGCAAATACGACTCGTCTCATAAGGCGGTGAGCCATTTTATACGTTTGGTATCTTCAGCAACATCAAAAGGAGGAAATATATTGATGAATGTAGGACCAATGGGAAATGGAAAATGGGATGAGAAAGATGTTGAAATATTTAAAGGGGTAGGTAAATGGCTTTCTGTATATGGAGAAGCCATTTATGGGAATGAACGAACAGACCTTCCTGTTCAGACATGCGGTGTTACAACAAAGAGGGATAATATTACTTATTTGCATATATACAATTGGCCTAAAGATGGTAAACTTATAGTGGGAGGTCTGACTTCTGATATTGATAAAGCTTGGATTGTGGGTAATTCAAACAAGAATGAACTGAAGACAGGCAGATTAAGTAGTAAAGATGTGGAGATCTTCTTACCACAGGTAGCACCTGATACTATAAATACAATAGTGGCTTTGACTTTGAAAGAAAAGAAAGCTGCTTATCCTGTAAGATTGCTTTCTACTTCATCAGAGAACATATTATATGCATTCGATGCGGAGCTTAAAGGTGTAGGTTTGGGCTATGGAGATGGCAAACCAAATAGGAATTATGTAAAAGGATGGAATAATAACAGTCAATCCTTTCAATGGAAATTCCGAATAAATGAAGCAGCGAACTATGATATATATATAGAGTATAATACTGAATCGGAAAAAGATAAAGGAAGCGTTATCTTAAATATCAATGGGAAGCGATATGAGATAAATTATGTACCAAGACTTGAAAAAGATGGAGTAAATAGTATTCAGGCAGGACAGATTAGTATTCCTAAAGGAGAATATATTTGCTTATTGGAAGGAGATAAATATGAGGGAGTCTCTTATCTGAGACCCATAGCTGTGCGTCTTATTCCAGCTAATTGAATATTGGTAAGAAAATAATAAAGTCTTACAATATTTCTGATGTTGTAAGACTTTTTGGGATTATGTGACATTGATAAATGATACCTATCAAGTTTAGCTATAATACCAAATATTTCACTATTTTTATCGAGAGTTGGAATATATCCAAGAGTGAATTAAGTAACAATTAAGTAGGAGCAGACATACATATATTCTAGACCCACCGTGTATAATATATCGAATTAGCTCCCATACCAAAGTAACACATAGGTCTGAGACCTTATTAGCCTTATTTTCTATGAAGAACTTACTATTTCTTCTGCTCTTCTCTATGTCAATAATATGTGTAGAGGGAAAAGATCTATACTACTTTTCTAATTTGTCGCTAGGAAACGGATTATCTCAGATAACAGGAACCTCTATCCTCCAAGATAGTAAAGGATTCATGTGGTTTGGAACACGGAATGGATTGAATAGGTTTGATGGTTACAATTTTGATGTATTTATAACGGATGCAGAAGATAATTCGAGTATAAGTGATAATCATATTTTATGCATGACCGAGGATAATAATCAGAATCTTTGGATAGGAACAAACAATGGACTTAATTGCTTAAACCCTTCTACTAATAAATTTAAGAGGTATTATCTCGAACCTAATAATAAGAACTCATTATATCACAATACAATACTATCTATCTTTTTCGACGATCAGAATAATCTTTGGGTAGGAACAAATCAAGGCTTGAATTTATATGATCAGGCTACGGATTCATTTCGTCGTATAACAATAGATAATTTGTTGGAACATAACCGTGTGAATGCAATAGTAAAGAAAGAGAATAAACTTTATCTCGGTACTTTGACAGAGGGGTTAATTGTGTATAATCTCGAGAATAAACAATATACAGTTTATAAAAATACACCAAATGACGCATATAGCATTTCAGATGATTATGTGAAAGTCCTTTTTATTGATAGGAATGACAATTTATGGGTAGGTACACAAAACAAAGGTATAAGTTATTTAAAAAAAGGAGCAAAGGAATTCACCTATTATAATGAGAATAATGGACTAACAAATAATAATATAAGAAATATTACTGAAGCACCCGATGGAAGTATTGTAGTGGGGACTTTCAATGGACTCAACGTGATAGATAATAAAACAAGAGAGATTACACAATATAAAGAATACTCTTCGGGACAAGGTGCGTTGAGTCATTATTCAATTATTAGCGTTTACTTCGATCGATCTCAAACATTGTGGGTAGGTACTTATGCGGGTGGTATTTGTTATTACAACAGATATGGCCAAAAATTTCAGTTTTATAACCCTAGTGCAAGTTTGAAGGCAATATTGGGAATAATGGGGCCAATTGTTGAGACTCCAAGCAGCCTTTATATTGCAACCGAAGGAGGAGGATTGCTCGAAGTGGATAAAAAAACAGAATCGTTTAAGCATTACTTGATATTTGATAATGCGAATAAAGTTTATCAAAAGAACATAATAAAATCGCTCTATCAAGATGGCTCTCGAATTCTTTGTGGAACCAATCTAGGTACTATTTATAGTTTTGATATGAGTAGCCACAAATTTTCGTTAGAATATGATCTAAAAGAAGAAAGATCTATTTATCAAATAGGTAAAACACGAAAAGGAGACTTGGTGATAAGTGGTGTTAGTGAATATGGTTTTTCTCTGATTTTAGGAAATAAAGATGTAAGAAAAGAATTTCCGGTTATAGGAAAGCAAAATATTCGATTTTCGGATGTACGAAGTATGCTTGAGATCGAGACAAATGTATTTCTTATCGGCACAAGAAATAATGGCTTGTTCTACTATGATTACAATACCCATATATTAAAGAATTATAAGAACAATCCATTAGAAAATAATCCCGATAAAATACCGGAAAACTTTGTTACTTCTATTGTTAAAGATAGTGCGGGAGAGATATGGATTGGAACTTTTGGTGGTGGTATAAGTTTGTTTGATCCTAAATCCGATAAGTTTATTACTTATGGTACAAAAGACAGCCTATTGAATAACAATGTGTGTATGATTGTTGATGGAGGTAACAGGCATTTATGGATTAGCACAAGTACGGGTATTTCCGATTTTAACACAGACGCAAAAACGTTTCAGAATTATACACATTCTAATGGATTGAAAATTGATGAGTTTACACTTCATGCAGGTCTGAAACTTTCTAATAATAATATAATCTTCAGTGGTAGTAATGGCTTTGTAACATTCAATCCACAGCGAATGACGGTCAATCCTTATGTTCCGCCTATTGTCTTTAATAATTTATATATTAACAATGCTAAAATTGTGTCCGGTGGTGAGGATAAAATACTTAAAGAGCAATTGAATTCACAGAAAAAAATTGTGCTCAAGTACGACCAATCCAATATTTCAATAGAGTATAGCGCTCTTAATTTCATTTTTGCCGATAAAAATCAGTATGCTTATAAACTGGAAGGTTTCGATAAAGAATGGAATAATGTGGGATCAAGAAGGATGGCATATTATACAAATATCCCTCCCGGAGAATATCAATTTGTAGTTAAAGGATCTAATAATGATGGTGTTTGGAATGATGAAGGAGCGAGTCTAAAAATCGTTGTTTTGCCTCCGTTCTGGAAAACATGGTGGGCTTATACTTTTTATGTTTTATTTATTTCGGGTATTATCTTGTTTATTATACGCTATTTTACGGAGAGGAAGAGATTGGAAAATGATATAAAACTAAAACAGATGGAAGCGAAAACTCAAGACGAATTCCATCAGGCTCGAAATAAGTTATTCACTAATTTTTCGCATGAACTGAGAACACCACTTACACTCATCATTAATCCTCTAGAAGATATGGTGGAAAAGGAGGACCTTACATCTAAGGTCAGAGAAAATATGATTTTGATGAGGAGTAATGCCCGACGATTACTGCGTTTGGTTAATAACTTAATGGATTTCCAAAAGAAAGAGAGTGGAACGATGAGTTTAAAAATCTCAGAAAATGACTTTGTGAAGTTTTCCGAAGAAATGGTTTTAATCTTTAGGGAGTTGGCAGTTTCAAGAAAAATTAATTTTGAGTTTAATCATACAATCAATGTTGTCAATAATTGGTTTGATAAAAGCTTAATGGAAAAGGTATACTTCAATTTGCTGTCCAATGCGTTTAAAAACGTACCAAATGGAGGGGCTATTGATGTTAATTTAAGTTGTATGACACTATCTGAAATAAAGAAAAATTTCGCAGAAAAAGGTAAGAGTTTTATAAATGAAGATATATCATACATAATATTAGAAATCAAGGATTCAGGGACGGGGATAGCAAATGACGAGCTAGAGAAAATATTTATACCATTCTATCAGGTGGCACAGAACGAACACTCTGCATCGGGTACCGGCTTAGGCTTAAGCCTTAGTAAATCTATAATAGAAATGCATCATGGAGTGATATGGGCTGAAAGCTCCGACGCATCGGGAGCTGTTTTTAAATGTATTCTTCCTATATGTAAAGACTGTTTCATAGACGATGCTTATACCGAAGAAATCGCGGAAGAGACTGAATTATCATACACTATAGATTGTTCGGAAGATAAAGAATCGGAAGAAAAGAAAACGGTAAAACGAACCACTATTTTAGTTGTTGAAGACAATATTGATGTTCGGAGATATATTATTTCTCTATTGAAAGATGCACATAATATAATTGAAGCAGCCAATGGATTGGAAGCCATAGATAAAGCTATAAATCACTCACCGGATCTGCTAATATCGGATCTGATGATGCCCAAAATGGATGGTATGGAAATGTGTAAAAGAATAAAAACCGATTTGCGAACCAGTCATATTCCTGTGATAATGATTACTGCACGTGCAATGACCGACGATATTAAAGAAGGTTATGAGGCAGGAGCAGATGAATATATAGTAAAACCGTTTAACTCGTCTCTATTAATTGCCAGAGTAATAAATATTCTTCAAGCCAGAGAAAGTTTGAAAGAAATATATGGGAAGCGGTTTTCTTTGGAAACTTTGGGCGTTGAGGCTTCTTCTGTTGATGAACGATTTATGCAGAAATTATATGAAATCTTGGAAAAAGATGTCTCGAATCCCGAACTTAACTTGGATGATTTTAGTCGCGATGTTGGAATGAGTAGAGCAAATTTATACCGAAAAATAAAAGCTATCACTAATCTTTCGCCTAATGAGTTTATTCGTAATTTTCGTTTGAATATGGGGGCGAAAATGTTGAAAGAAGCAAAGTTGCCAGTTTCGGAAGTATATGTTGCTGTAGGATTTAATAGTCATGCTTATTTCTCTAATTGTTTCAAAACTTATTTTGGTATGTCTCCTACCGAATACACTAATCAATAGATGAATATAGAGTGCTGATTGGATTGATTTTGTAATTATTTGATTGTTTTTTACAAATGAGCAGATAACTATGTGAGTAATTTTATGATCTGAATACTTTAAATCGAGATACTATGAATTATGTAATTATAACCTTATCTGTTCTTACTTTTATTAATCAAATATGAAAATATTAATTTTCATCTGGGCTTTTATCACTCTACCTTTTGGGTATTTATCAGCTCAAACCATAGGAAAAGATACTATTTCATTGGGTGAAGTAACTGTGATAAGTAGTACAAAAACACAAGTCAACCGCAATCAGATACCAGCCACAGTATCCGTTATAACTCGTGATGAAATAGAAGCTGATGGAGAGTCGGCTTTACTTTCAGTTTTATCCGGACGTGTACCGGGATTGTTTGTTACCGAGCGTAGCATAACGGGGTTTGGGGTATCGTCAGGTTCGGCAGGAACTGTCAATATCAGAGGAGTAGGAGGCGGAAATAAAGTGCTGATGCTTCTCGACGGGCAACCCCAGTGGGCAGGTATTTTCGGACATCATCTTCCTGATACATACGTATCTTCTGATGCCGAAAAGGTAGAAGTAATACGAGGACCGGGTTCGTTGCTCTATGGATCTAATGCTATGGGCGGAGTGATTAATATAATAACACGTAAGGCAAAGCAAGATGGAGTTAATGGACAGGCGCGTTTACAATACGGATCGTACAACACACAAAAATACATGGCGAATGCCAGATTAAAAGAAAATAAGCTGAATGTCTTTGCATCCGTTAATCACGATTGTACAGATGGGCATCGTGAAAATTCGAAATTCTATATAACTAATGGATTTGTTAAGGCCGGCTATGAAATCTCTCATAACTGGAATGTATCGGGGGATGCCATGGTAGCTAAATTTAAATCGAATAATCCGGGAAGTGTCGAACAATTAATGACAGATAATTGGGTGGATGCTCTTCGCTCATCTTATTCTTTTTCAGTGGAGAATAACTATTCCAACTCAAGTGGAGCATTTAAAGCTTTTTATAATTATGGAGATCATGAAGTAAATGACGGATGGAAAAATGGAAAGCCCCGAGATTATTTATTTGAATCGAGAGACCATAATGCAGGGTTTATGCTTTATCAATCGGCTCATCTTTTCAAGGGTAATCTTTTAACTGCCGGACTCGATTATAAAAACTGGGGAGGTCATGCCTGGAATCAATTTCCGGACAAAGAAGTAGACATAATAGATAAAACAGTAAATGAAACAGGGCTTTATTTATTGATGCAACAGACTTTATTTCATAAGCTGACATTAAATGCAGGTATTCGCCTCGAAATAAATCAGGTATATGGTCGTGAATGGGTTCCGCAAGTTGGATCAGCTTATCAACTGAATAAAAATACAACTCTGAAGGCTTCATTGTCAAAAGGCTTTAGAAGTCCCAATCTTAGAGATTTGTATATGTATGTTGCAGCAAATCCCGATTTACGACCCGAATCGATGATGAATTATGATTTTTCAATTCTCCAAAAATGTTTGCAAGGTAAGTTAAATTTTGAATTAACAGCCTTCTACATCGAAGGGAAGGATATGATACAAACTGTTCCTGTAGATGGAAAAATGCTAAATGAGAATATAGGTTCTTTTATAAATAAAGGATTTGAGTTTGCCGTTAATTACTATATTCTACCCTCTTTAAAAGTGACAGGAAATTATAGTTTCCTCCAGACCAATAAAACTATTATTGCTGCACCCAAACACATGGCATTTATTGAAGCCACCTGGAAGATAAATAAATTGACATTGAGTGCAAATACTCAATATATCGATAAGTTATATACTCGGGTGGGATACGATTCTAAAACCGAAAATTATACTTTGCTAAATGCATGGGCTCTCTATAAATTATCGAAAACATTCTCTCTGTTTATGAATGGAGATAATCTTACAGGGCGTAAATATACTATCAACGGAGGGTTCCCTATGCCCGGTACTACTGTAATGGGAGGAATTGATATCACATTTTGACAGTTTCTACAAAAATCTGACTGATTCCTACAAATAGGAAAGATTATTAATGCTGAGATTTGAATATTCCTTAAAACTATTTATTATGAAAGATAAAATAAGGAGGATAACATTATCCTTTATTCTAATCGTTACTAGCAGTTTATTATTTGGTCAATCTCAAAGTGAGTTGGTCTATTTCGGACAAAATGGAAAACTCGAATATAAACCTTATTCAGATAAAGGCGATATAATTCCCGATTTTTCCAATTGTGGATATATGGGCGGTGGTGTAGCTATACCCGATCTGCCGATTGTAGCAGTGGTCGAATCTCCAAGTAAAGGAGATGATACTCCTATGATTCAGTCAGTAATAAATGCAGTGTCAAAACTAAGCCCTGATAAAGATGGGTTTAGAGGAGCTATATTAATAAAAAAAGGAGTATATAATATATCCTCTCCTTTAAAAATAACAACTGGTGGTATAGTTTTGAGAGGAGAAGGAAATAACAAAGAGAGTGGAACTGTATTATTGGCAACCTCTACAAATAAATACAATGTAATCGAATTAGGAATTAATGCGAAACTTACACCTATAATCTCTAGTGAGCAATATATTACGGATAAATATGTTCCGTCGGGAAGTAAAATAATACATGTAAAAGATGCTGGAAAAACATTTAAAGTAGGGGATAATATGGTAGTACATCGTCCGAGTACTGCCGAATGGATTCATGCAATTGGTATGGATTCAATAGCACCGCGTCCATTAAAGGCTGAGACTACGAAGGAGTCGTTTCTTCGGTTTCGTAAATATGGAAACAATACAAATACAAATGGAACAAAACAATGGGAAGCAGGATCTAAAGATTTGATCTTTGAGCGAACCATAGTTTCTATTGATGGCGATAAGGTCACGTTAGATATTCCTCTGGTAAATGCTTTGCAACAAGAATTTGGAGGGGCTAAAATTTATAAATATAATTTTCCAGAGAGAATTGCTCAGTGTGGAATCGAGAATATCTATGGAATGTCGGTATATGATCCAAGTGTGAAAGAGAAAGATAAATACATAGGGGAGTATAATGCTGATGAAAATCATGCAAACAATTTTGTCTTTTGCAATGCTATCGAAAACGCATGGATAAGAAACGTAAGTGTAGAGCAGTTCGACTGTTGTGTTTGGACTTCATCTTCTGCCAAATTTATTACCGGACAAGATTTATCGGCAACTAATCCCATATCAGTTATTACAGGAGGTCGTCGTTATGCCTATTCAGTTTGGGGACAGATGTGTTTGTTTCAGCGTTGTTATTCGAGTCATCATCGACACGAATTTGTATTGGGGGCAAGTGTTGCAGGACCCAATGTTTTTGTAGATGGTGGGGGAGATATGACTTTTGCTTCAAGCGAGCCCCATCAACGGTGGGCAGCAGGTTGTCTCTATGATAATATCACAATCAAAGGACCCGATGGCTCATTACTATCCGTGAATAGAGGATGGTATGGTTCGGGGCATGGTTGGTCTGGTGCGCAGATTGTTTTCTGGAATTGCAGTGCTCCAGTTATTATGGTAATGCAGCCTCCTACAGCTCAAAATTTCGCAATAGGAAGTAATGGGACTATACAGGATAAGTGGGTTGAAAATGGCAGAAGGAGTACAATAGCGGCTATAAATGGAGTTTCGAGAAGCAATTTTCAAGATAAGGGGCTTATCTCTGTTGGTGATGGGTGGATAGAATTAGTTGATCAGACAGTTAATCCAAAGAGTCTTTACTATCAACAATTAAAAGATCGTTTGGGTCTGACCGCTTTGCAGAATGTAATTAGTAAGAGTCAGGAGCAGAACTTAATCGAAAAGAAATAAATCAATAGATTTTACAAATGATTCGATTTTACAAACAATTGAATAAGCATTACAAATTCAATGAATTGTGAGTTACTATATTTGAGTGCCTGAATATATTACCGAACCTTTATTTCTAATACCATGAAAAAGACAATACTATCAGTCTTATTTTTGACAATGAGCATCCTCTCGATTTCAGGATTGTATGCCCAGAAGAATACCGATTTGAAGAATTGGCCAAAAGGCAAAGATCCTCAAACTGTTGGGTTACTGATCGCAAACCACTTTGTAGAGAGTCCTCATAATAGTTTCAGACCACCTGCACCTCCTAAATCAATTACTTATCCTGAAGTATGTGTATGGTATGGAGCCATTAAATTTGCAGAAGTAACTAATAATAAAGTATTACTCCAACAATTAGAGCAACGTTTCTTACCTTTTTTCGATGATGAAAAGCATTTAATGCCACGACCGTATCATGTAGACTATTCGGTTTTTGGTACTATTCCTTTAGAGCTTTATAAACACAACAAAGATCAGCGATTTTACAATATGGGTATGGGTTTTGCCAATGCGCAATGGACGTTACCAATAGACTCTCCCGAAATAAAGAAAAAAGAATATCAAAAATTTTTAGATCAGAATCTTACATGGCAGACCCGCTATTGGATTGATGATATGTATATGATAACAATGGTGCAATCTAAGGCATATCATATTACAGGAGACAAAAAGTATATAGAACGGGCTGCACATGAGATGGTTATTTATTTGGATACGATTCAACGACCAAATGGGCTATTTTACCACGCACCCGATGCTCCTTTCTTTTGGGGAAGAGGCAATGGATGGATGGCGGCAGGAATGAGTGAGTTGCTTACTTCTTTGGATAAGAACAATAAAGATCATTATACTATTATGACATCTTATTTGAAAATGATGGAAAGTCTTAAAAAGTATCAGAGACCAGATGGTTTGTGGGGACAGCTTATAGATAAACCTGAATCGTGGGTAGAAACATCAGGCTCGGCAATGTTTGCATATGCTATGATAATGGGAGTAAAAAATGGGTGGCTTGATAAGAATGAATATGCTCCTTTGGCTCGTAAAGCATGGCTTACATTGGTCGATTATATTAATGAAGACGGAGATATATCAAATGTGTGTGAAGGCACTAACCGAAGAAATGATTATCAGTATTATCTAGATCGTAAGCAAAAAACGGGCGATATGCATGGGCAGGCTCCGATGTTATGGTGTGCGTGGGCATTACTAAAATAAAACAACCTTTGAAAATAATAGTTTATGAAGAAAATCACGATTTCAACCATCTTGAGTCTGGTTGTATTTCTAGTACAAGCCCAGTCAATTCTGTGGGCTGAGGAGTTTCCCGGAGTATGGAAAGGTTCATTTGGTAGCCCCGATTCGTATACTTTGCTGAGTGCTGCCGGTAGTAAACCAAAAGCAAATGTATTGAATAAATTACAAGCAACATTATTTCCATTGAACAAAATGGATATTCATGCTGAAATAATAGATGGAAAAACATATTTGAGGTTTCCTCTTGTTAAGGACGAGCAGATTTATGGTTTAGGACTTAATTTCCAGACAGTACATCAAAGAGGTAAGATTCTCAATTTGCATGTAGACCATTATGGAGGAAAAGACAATGGAAGGACGCATGCTCCCGTACCATTCTATGTCTCTTCCGAAGGATATGGTATATTAATCAATTCGGCTCAATACCTCACCTTTTATGTGGGAACAGGAGTGAGAAAGGACTCAAAAAATCCTCCTGTGGCAAAAGATCGTAATACAGATAAAACATGGAATTCGCGCCCTTATTCCGATGCAGTAGAAGTTTATATTCCTGCTGAAGGAATCGAGTTTTATATATTTGCGGGAGAATCGTCTTTAGATGCCATCAAGAAATACAATCTGTATTGTGGCGGTGGTACGCTTCCTCCTCGTTGGGGTTTGGGATTTACTCAACGCGTACAAAAATTATATACTGCAGATGATGTGATGAAAGAGGCTGCCGAATTTGAAGAAAAAGGATATCCTCTCGATTTTATAGGCTTAGAGCCGGGTTGGCAAACCAAGGCTTACCCATGTTCTTTTGAATGGGATAAGACTCGTTTTCCTGATCCTGCCGAATTTACAAAGAAAATGCTAAATAAAGGTATTCGGCTCAATTTGTGGACTAATCCATATGTTTCACCCGAAGCTTCAATAAGTAAAGAGATAGAACCATATACTGGTTCTCATACTGTTTGGTGTGGTACTGTGCCTGATTTGAATCATCCCGAAGCAAAAAGAATATTTGCAAATCAGTTGGATAAAGATCAGGTGAAAATAGGAGTCAGTGGTTATAAGATTGATGAGGTAGATGGTTACGACTTCTACTTATGGCCCGATATGGCAACTTTTCCATCAGGAATTAGTGGTATACAAATGCGTCAAACTTATGGCGTATTAGCTCAGAAATTAACGGATGAGTTATATCGGAAAGAAAACGCCAGAACATTCGGCTTAGTAAGAGCATCTAATGCAGGAGCTAATAATTTACCTTATGTAATCTATAATGATTATTACAGTCATCAGGATTTTATAACAGCCCTAGTGAATAGTGGATTTTGCGGTGTATTGTGGACTCCTGAGGTGAGAGGTTCTAAAACAGGAGAAGAATGGTTACGCAGATTTCAGTCTGTTACTTTTTCACCCATGGCTATGATTAATGCATGGTCGAGTGGAACTAAGCCTTGGTCGTTTCCCGAAGTAGCTGATCAGGTAAAATTCTATGCAGAATTGCGTATGCAGTTGATGCCTTACTTCTATTCTGAATTTGCAAAGTATCATTTTGAAGGCACTCCTCCTTTTAGAGCAATGGCTTTGGAAGAAGGTTTCAGAAACGAATCGAAAACCATTGCAGGCAGTCAGAGCTTAGAAGATAATCCTTATTTAGAAGCCATTAATAAAGAAGTGAAAGATCAGTATATGTCGGGTGAATATCTATTGGTTGCACCTTTGTTTACAGGACAAAGTACACGTAAGGTTTTACTTCCACAGGGTAATTGGTATGACTTCTATACTGGAGAATTAGCGGGTAACGGGCAGGAAATAACAGTAACTCCCGGATTAGATCGTATTCCTGTATACGTAAAAGATGGTGGTATTATCCCTATGATGGAAACCCGTTTGCATGCTCCAGCTGCAGGTGAAAAAGTGAATATGGAAATTCGACATTATGGAACGAAAGAAAGTTCTTACAATCTGTATGATGATGATGGGGTGAGTTTCGATTATGAGAAAGGAGCGTACTCTTGGAGAAAGATCGAAATTAAAAAGGACAAGAAAGGACTGCTAGTGGGCACTGTGTCTAATGCCGTAAAAGGGAAACCTGATAATATAGCAAAAGTCAGTTTTCGCTTTATGAGTGAGTAATAAGTTATCCTTTAAAGTGAATCTTATGAATAACATTCAAAAAATATCGAGTCTGTTTTTATTACTAGTTATTTGTCTGCAAGTAAATGCTCAGGCTGGGAGAACGGCAAATGCCGATGGCAAAACAGATACATATAAATTGATAGAATCTTTTGGTTATGGGGTTGAGGTGCCCGATTGTAAACATCCTATCAAGCATATTATGCAACAATATGATGATGAACTTCAAAAACAAGTATTTGTTTTTACACTTCATGCTCAATTAGATGACGATCGTTGCGGAGCACAAGATAGGCAACGCACAGAAATAAAGACCTTCGGAACATCGCCCGAATCGATGAAAGGGCATAGAGGAAAAACCCAGAAATATAAATGGAAGTTTAAGCTGGACAAAGATTTTCAGCCATCGCCTAATTTTTGCCATATTCATCAGATAAAAGCTGATGCCGGTCCTAATGCAGGAGCACCGATTGTAACGCTTACGCCTCGTTTCAAAGGAGGTAAAGAGGTGTTGGAATTTAATGTTGTTTCTCCACAAAACTCTTCCACAATCTTGGCAGAAGAAGACTTGTCGTTATTTAAAGGAACTTGGGTAGAAGTAACAGAAACAATATTACATGATAACCCTGGTACAATAGAGTTGGAAATAAAAAGAGTTTCGGATGGTAAAAGGCTTCTCTATGGTAAAAGTAATAAGGTAGATATGTGGCGTGAAGGAGCACGATTCAACCGTCCAAAGTATGGGATTTATCGTAGCCTCAAAGAACCATCTTATTTAAGAGATGAATCTGTATTGTTTGCAGATATAGAATTTATAGAAATATCAGATAAGAACTATACTCAAAGAACAAATATAGGATGGGAGTTGGCCACTGACGTTGAAAGAGAGTTACTTGCTGTTTTACCACAACAAACATTTAATGTAATAGACTTTGGCGCATTAGGTAATAATACAAACGACTGCTCAGAAGCTTTTAAAAATGCCATAGAAAAATGCTATAAAATGGGAGGTGGTGTTGTTCTGGTTCCGAAAGGAATGTACAAATTGAATGCACCTCTCTATTTATTGTCAAACATTCATCTTTTGCTATCCGAAGGAGCTATATTGTCTTTTGATCCTCAAATGAAGTCTGTTTTTTTGATTAGTTCCGATAATCAAGAAAATATCAGATTAACGGGACCCGGAAAAATTAGAGGTAATGGAAAAGGAGCAATATGTTTATCCGATAGTCGAAATATACTTGTAAGTAATTGTGATTTTGAATCTTTGGGAGATAATATTACGATTCAGGCTAATATCAAAAGCGAGAATATTATTCTAAAGAACAATTATTTCAGAAAAAGTGGAAAAAATGCAATTACTCTTGGTGGCAGTACACCAGGAGTAATTCGCAATATATTTGCCGAGCAAAATACTTTTGGAGTCATTCCTAAATACATTGTACATATGTATGGCACAGATAGAGGAGGGCTTCTCGAAGATACTTGGATGAGAGACAATTACTCGGAAGGTTATCCTTGTGAAACAGCTTTTCAATTAGAGCAGTTAGTAAGTGATTCATCTAAAAGTACGAATATTCCTATATTATGGTACAGCTATTTTGAGAATTTCTCGAACTTGAATGTTACCGATAAAGGAATATCTTTTACCTCTTTATCAAAAACAACACAGCCTATCGAAAGTATGTGGTTTAAAAACATACAAATAATAGGTGCTAAAGAAATTATTAATAGACATACAACGAGAGATATTTATGTAGACAATGTGAGTACAAAACCAATTGATTTGTTTGATATTACAGAAACAGGTGTAATAAATGCCTATTTGCCTTATGCACCAGTACCCCAATTTTGGTCGGTGACTGCTGCAGAAAGTACTATGGCACGTTATCCTGATTTTACAAAAGCATATTGGAATGCATGGACATATGTTAATAGTTACATGGCTTGTGCTTTTGAGCATTTATATAAAGCTACGGGAGACGATACATATCTTAAGTATATAAAAAGTTATATAGATAATTTTATTGATAAAGACGGTAATTTTGTTGCTGTTTCCAACTATAAAGGCTTATCGAGAATCCCTAATGTTTGCGATAATCTGGATAATATGATGCCCGGAAATACACTAGTCATGTTATACGAATATTACAAAGAACCTCGTTATAAAAAAGCAGCCGATTATATATTTACATGTCTAAAAGATTATCCCCGAAATAATGATGGTGGATTTTGGCATGGTAAAGGTCTTCATGGACAAATGTGGATAGATGGTGTTTTTATGGGTCAGATGTTTTTGCTTCGATATGGTCGTTCCATTGGTGATGCGGAATATGCTTATGACGAAGCAGTCAAACAAATAAGGACTTATACTAAGAGGGGGGAGCAGGGTAATTCGGGACTTTATGTACACGCTATTTATGAGCTGGGGCATGACGATCGTCTTTGTAAATGGGCAGATACTTCTACGGGTAAATCGCCTGAAGTATGGAGTGAAGGCTTGGGCTGGTATACTTTGATATTAGTTGAAGCATTAGAAACTCTCCCTAAAAATCACAAAGGATATAATGATGTTAAAGATATATTCGTTCGTTTAGCAGCAGCCTTAAAACGTACCCAAGATGTAAGAACGGGAGGTTGGTTTCAGGTTGTAGATAAAGGGAACATGCACCATAACTGGATAGAGACTTCGGGAAGTGCTATGTTTACATATGCATTGCAGCAAGGCATCAATCTGGGAATTCTGAACAAAAAGGACTATGAGTTGGTTGTTAAAGATGGATACAATTCCATTGTTAACCATGCCAAAATAAACGAAAAAGGATTAGTTGATATCTATGAAGCATGCGACGGTGTGGGGGTGCAAGAAAACTATGAAAAATATATTAACCATAAAAAGTCTCTGAATGCTAAAGAAGCCTATGTTGGTTTTGTTTGGGCTACCGAAATAGTAGAAAGAGATGCAATAAAAAAGAATCTAAAATGACAAAAACACACCTCGTAAAATCGGGTTTGGTTGCACTTTCTGTCTTCTTTGCAATGGGGAGCTGCAAGACCGAAGAAACTAAAAGCAATGACCTTAAGCTTTGGTATGATCGTCCGGCACAAGTTTGGGAAGAAGCTTTGCCTTTGGGTAACGGACGGGTTGGCGCAATGGTATTTGGAGAGCCTCAGAAAGAGCTTTTCCAATTGAACGAAAATTCGCTGTGGTCAGGATATCCCAAAGATGCTGATAACCCTAAAGCGGTAGCTGCTTTGCCTGCCATAAGAGAAGCTATCAATAATGGAGATTATGTAAAAGCATCTTCTATCTGGAAGGATAATGCACAAGGACCTTATACTGCTCGTTATTTGCCAATGGCAGATCTACATCTAACGACATTGTTGGACAATGATATTGCAAATCTGTATCGTGATTTGAATATATCTGATGGAACATCTACGGTTAGTTTCGAATCAAACGGAGTCAAATACAAACGGACGGCTTTTATATCTTATCCCGATCAGGTGATGGTAATCCGTCTCGAAGCAGATAAGAAGGAATCTCTATCATTTGATGTTACTTTAGACAGTAAACTAAGATATACATCCAAAGCTAAAGAAGATACTTACTTAGTATTAAAAGGAAAAGCACCTAAACATGTAGCGCACAGATCGGATGAACCCGAACAAATAGTATATGATGAAGAAAAAGGTGAGGGTATGAATTTCGAAGTTCATGTAAAAGTATTAGCTGAGGGGGGAAAACCTACTGCTAAAGATAGTATTCTAAGTATTAATAATTCGGATGCTGTAACTCTGATTCTTTCAGCGGCTACTAGTTTTAACGGATTCGATAAATCTCCCGGTCTCGAAGGTAAAGATCCATCTTTACAGGCTAGGGCTAATCTGGAAGCGGCCTCAAAGAAATCTTATGCTGAATTATTAAACAATCATACAAGAGATTACAAATCGTTATTCGATAATGTCGTTTTAAATCTTGGAGAAGCAAAACCAGAGAAAGAAGCTTTACCTACTGATAAGAGATTGGAACAGTTTTCTACTGACGATAGTGACAACGGCATGGTTACCCTCTATTATCAATATGGTCGCTATCTGACTATTTCTTCTTCTCGTTCAGGTTCAATACCTTCTAATCTTCAAGGATTATGGAATCGCCATGTGCAACCACCTTGGGGTTCTAATTATACGACGAATATAAATACAGAGATGAATTACTGGCCTACAGAGTTAACAGGCTTGCAGGCTTGTCAGGAGCCGCTTCTTAATTTTATAAAGTCTCTATCTATCAATGGACAAAAAACAGCACAAGTAAATTATGGTATGGATACGGGTTGGTTGGCTCATCACAATACGGATGTGTGGGCACAGACTGCTCCAACTGGAAATTATAATATAGACCCGAGGGGATCGCCACGTTGGTCGTGTTGGCCAATGACGGGTGTTTGGTTTTCTCAGCATCTATGGGAGCATTATGCTTTTGGTGGCGATAAGCAATATTTAAAGGAGAATGCATATCCATTAATGAAAGGGGCTGCCGAGTTTGTTTTGCAATGGTTACAGAATGATGAATCGGGTTATCTGGTAACAAATCCGTCTTCTACTCCCGAAAACTTATTTAAGTATAAAGACAAAAGCGGTAAAGAGCAGACAGGGGAAATAAGCAAAGCCACCACTATGGATATGGCTATGATTTGGGATCTGTTGAATAATTGTATTGAGGCTTCAAGGGTATTGAATATAGATAGTGATTTCCGTAAGACTTTAGAAGAAACAAAGGAGAAACTATATCCTCCACATTTAGGTTCGAAAGGACAATTGCAAGAATGGTATAAAGATTTTGAGGAAGTAGACCCAGAACATCGTCATGTATCGCATTTATTCGGGTTACATCCGGGTAAAGAAATATTACCTCGCGTAACACCCGAAACGGCTGCGGCAGCCAAACAAACTTTATTGTTGAGGGGCGATGGTGGCACAGGTTGGGCTATGGCTTGGAAGATAAATTTTTGGGCACGTCTCGAAGATGGAAATCATGCCTACTTGATGTTGAAAAACGGTTTAAGACATGTAGATGCAACCGATGTGTCAACAAAAGGAGGAGGTACTTATTCTAATTTGTTTGATGCTCATCCACCTTTCCAAATTGATGGAAATTTTGGAGGAACGGCAGGTGTTACCGAAATGCTTTTGCAAAGCCATGCAGGAGAGATTTTCCTTTTACCGGCATTGCCCGATAATTGGAAAGAAGGTTCAGTAAAAGGACTTAGAGCGAGGGGTGGTTTTACGGTGGATATGGAATGGAAAAACGGTAAAATAACAAAGGCTGTTATTCATTCGTCTTTGGGAGGAAATTGTAGAGTTAGAACTTTGACTAAAGTATCTTCTAAAGGTTTCGATCTGAAATTGGCAGAAGGTAAGAATCCAAATGAATTTTATTTTAGTGGAAAAGCCCCAGAATTGGTCAAGGGTGACAATGCCTTATTATTACAAAAATTAGAGTTGAAAGAAACATCATTAGTAGATTTTTCAACAGAAAAAGGAAAGAATTACGAACTCCTAAATATATCAGACAAATGAAAGCTAAATTATTAGGAATCTTTCTTGTCACAGTTCTTCAAGCAGGAATGATGGCCGCTCAACACGTGGATCCGAATCAGTCGGCTACAAAAGCTGCCACTAAATATGATTGGAAGCCAGATGCTTCTAACAAACCGATAGGCAATGCAAAAGGAATATATAGAGGCAGAGTTTCGTGGGCTCATATGCCGGGTGTTGCACATTGGGCTGGTGATTGGAAGTCGATGGAAAACTCATGGTGGTCTGATCAAAGTACCGATCAAGATGGAGTTAATGCAATGTTAGGTGCTATTATTCGCTCGCTCTCGGGGCAGAATAAATATGAAGACGCATGGCAGGCAATTTTTAAGTATCACAACAAAACTTTAAGCCGAAATAATGCAGGCTATAAAAAAGGAGAAATAATTGCTATCAAGCTAAATATGAATGGTACATTCCGTATAACCCGACACACCAATGCTACGGATACCTCTCCACAAATGGTGTATGCTATGATAGAGCAGTTGGTTAAATATGGAGGTGTGGATGCTAAAGATATTGTAGTTTATGATGCCAAAAGAGACATATATCCTGAAATATTAATGAAAGTATGGTCTGATTATAAAGATGTACGCTTTCTACAATCTAAAGAACCGGGCGAAGAGCAAAAGCATCCCTATTACGGAGAGTTTCGCAATATTGAAACTCCCCAATGGGTACAGGCGATAGAGTATTCTAATGGAAAATACGATAGAGCACGTAATATTCCCAAGCAGATAAAAGATGCGACTTATTTAATCAATCTGGCTTTATTGAAGGCACACTCTTATCCGTATTCTAATCAGGAAAAAGGAGATGAAGGGCAAACAGCGGTCACCATGATTGGTAAAAGCCATTATGGAACTATACAACAACCCGATGAACTACATGCAATTATTAATACCAACAAAGAAGGTGTAGCGAATGCCTTTTCTCCGATGATAGATATGGCTGCTTCACCCGAATTAGGAGCAAAGTCGATATTATACATTCTCGAAGGTTTGTATTGTGCCCGTAAGCATAATTCGAATCCTGTACACTTTCCCAATGCTCCATTTAATAATCAGGTTTATCCGTATGCTAACCCAGAGTGGCCTTCTTCAATATTGGGTTCTTTGGATATGGTAGCATTAGATTCTGTGGGCTTAGATATTTTATATTCTCAAAGTCAGAACAATAAAGACCCTGAGAATGATAACAGACCATCTATTATGATTCGTGAAAATGCAGATGATTATCTGCATGAAATGGCTTTGGCTGGCGATAATCCTCCATCGGGAACAGTCTATATGCAAGGTGGTAAGAAGGTCGAAAGTCTGGGAGTTCACGAACATTGGAATAATGATCACGATCGTCAGTATTCGCGCAATCTCGATCCTAAGAATGGACGGGGAATTGAGTTAGTCTATATAAAATTATGAAAAAGAAACACACATAATGAAAAAAATATCCTTATTTCTATTTGCTGTTGTTGGGTGTCTAAGTCTATGGGGGCAAGGTGCTACGGACGGTAAAATATTAAAAATTAATACCAATAATTCGAGTTTGACTTTGTTTGCAGGTAACGATAGCTTACTCTATCAGTTAGGGTATGGCAGTTTGCAAGCACCCGAATCTTCTATTCCGCCTAAAGGAATAGCTAGAGAGAAAGAGTTTTATCCGCCATCTGGCAATGGGTTTATTGCTGAGCCAGCGATTGTGGTAAATCATGCTGACGGAAATACATCTACCGATTTGTATTATCAAAATCATGAAGTAAAACAAATTGATTCTAATATTGATTTGACAGTTATTCATTTAAAAGATCCTCAATATCCGTTTTTTGTAGATATATACATCAAGTCTTACAAAAAAGAAGATATTCTTGAAATGTGGACAGAAATATATCACGAAGAAAACGGTGTTATCACTTTGTATAAATACGCGTCGGCATCTCCTATATTTTCAGCAAAAAATTATTGGCTGACCCAATTTTGTGGGAATTATAAAAGAGAAGCTACCTTAGTAGAAGAAAAATTGTCATCAGGAATCAAAATCCTTGATTCTAAGATTGGAGTAAGAGCACATCAAATGAGGATACCTTCATTCATGCTTTCACTGAATCAACCTGCAAACGAGGATAGTGGCGAAGTATATGCCAGTTCTTTGTCATGGCCGGGAAGTTTTCAACTGGCCTTTGATCTTGATTGGAATAATAATCTTCGTGTCCTGTCTGGTATTAATCCTTATACATCAAAATATATTTTGGAGAAAGGAACAAAGTTTAAAACACCCGTTTCAATCTGGACATATAGCGATTCAGGAAAAGGGCAAGCTAGTCGTAATCTGCACACATGGGCAATCAATTATACTGTTCGTGATGGAAAGAAATACCGACCTGTACTCTTGAACAACTGGGAAGCGACACATTGTGACTTTGACGAAAAGAAGATAGTTTCTCTTTTTGATGGAGCAAAAGAAGTGGGTATCGAATTATTCCTACTCGATGATGGTTGGTTCGGTAATGGTAAATATGCTCGTGATGATGATAAGCATGGTTTAGGAGATTGGGATATAGACATGAAAAAATTACCTAGCGGATTGTCTTATTTATGTGATGAAGCTGCAAAATGCAAAATTGGTTTTGGCATTTGGTTAGAACCTGAAATGGTTAATCCTAAGAGTTTATTGAATGAAAAGCATCCTGATTGGGTAATTACTCAAGTAAAACGCGCTCCATTGTATGGTCGTAACCAAATGATTTTGGATTTAACACGTCCCGAAGTTCAGAAATTTGAATGGGATGAGGTTATAGACAAGACTTTGAAACCAAATCCCGGAATATCTTATGTAAAATGGGATGCCAACCGTTATGTGACTCAGCCCGGCTCATCTTATTTGCCAGCCAATAAGCAATCTCATTTATTGATCGATTATAATAATGCTTTGCTCGCTTTGATGAAAAAGACTAAAGACAATTACCCTAATGTGATGATGATGCTTTGTGCAGGTGGCAGTGGACGCACCGATTATGGAAGTATGCAATATTTCCACTCATTCTGGCCTAGTGACAATACCGATCCATTAAAAAGAGTATTTATTCAGTGGGGATTTTCGCATATATTTCCTGCTAATACTATCTCGGCACACGTTACACGAATGGGTGGTCGTCCGATGAAATTTGCAATAGATGTTGCACTAAGTGGTGCGTATGGCATCGATTTAGATTTAGGGAAGTTGACTCCGGAAGAGAAAAAACAAATACAAAGCAGTGTGGAACTGTATAAAAAAAGTCTTCGTCCCATAGTGCAGCAAGGAAGTTTATACCGCTTAAGTTCACCTTATGAGAATGCTAATGCTTCTTTAAGCTATATCTCTCAGGACAAGGATAAGGCGGTTATTTTTGTTTATCAGGTTGAAGATGGTCAGAATAATAAAATAAAATTGAAAGGTCTCGATCCTGCTAAAAACTATACGCTGAAAGAGCTTAATCTTGAAGCGGGTAAAATATCATCTTTTGAATTGGATGGTAAAACATTTTCAGGAGCAGAACTTATGAGTAATGGGTTCACTCCAGTTTGCGTGAAACAGTTGGAGAGTATGGTTATAGGATTAAATGTTGAATAAATTCTCGGATCTTTAAATTAATTTATAGGAGAAGGAGTAAAAACACATAATATGAAAAAATACATCTTATTAGCTTCTATATTGATATTCTGTACTTGGAATGCAGAAGGACAGAATAACCGTTGGCAGTTAGCGGAGAAGGGAGGCATAGAATGGAATATTAAAGGTAATGTGCCACACGATGACCATATAGAAATGAGTGGCAAAAAACTGTCGGTAGTACTCCGTTATGAGGTGGACGCCCATAAGAATTTTTCGGTGAATAGGAGTATTGTATGGCCAATGCTTCGTTTTCAACCCAATAAAACCCGTTCGCATCTCAATAAGCAGTTTGCTTTAGATGTACGCGATTTATTATTGGTTAATAGCCAATCATTGGGACAGGAAACTGTCGATCAAATATTGTTGGAGGGTCTTATGGTGGTTGAAAGCCATTTCGAAAAGAATAACCTTCGAATGACTCGTACTTTATATCCATCAACAACAGAAGCCGCCTATTTCGAAAAATATACGATTCAAAATATCGGAGAGAAGGCAATTTCAGTTGACTTACCAGATTTAGATATGTCCTATATTTCTGACCCCACTGTGGGGATTTATGGAGGATATACCTACGGGGTAAAATCGAGTGAAAAAGGATATTATACTATTGAATCGGGTAAAGATCTGACTTTTTACATTACTTTTTCAGCACGGAAAATAAACGAGTCGGAACTTACTTTCAATCCAGAGAAAGAGCTTATAGCGCGAAAAGAGTTTGTGAATAATATTTGGTCTAATTTGGTTTTAGAAACACCCGATAACGTTCTGAACAGAATGTTTGCCTTTGCTAAAATCAGAGGTTCAGAAAGTATTTATGAAACTAAAGGAGGCTTGATGCATGGTCCGGGTGGTGAAGCATATTATGCAGCTATTTGGGCAAACGATCAGGCAGAATATATCAATCCATTTTTTCCTTACTTAGGTTATGAAACAGGTAATAAATCAGCCTTGAATTCGTTTCGTCATTTTGCACGCTTTATGAACGATGAATATAAACCTATTCCAAGTTCTATTATTGCCGAGGGTGATGGCATATGGCATGGAGCTAAAGATCGGGGTGATGGTGCTATGATTGCTTATGGTGCTGCTCGTTATGCTTTGGCTAAAGGTAGTAAAGCTGAGGCGGAAGAATTATGGGCGTTAATTGAATGGACATTAGAATATTGCAAACGAAAAATAAATGAGAATGGTGTCGTCGCTTCTGATTCGGACGAATTAGAAAATCGCTTTCCTGCAGGAAAGGCTAATCTATGTACTTCGGGTTTGTATTATGATGCTCTTATATCGGCAGTTTATCTGGGTAAGGACTTAGGTAAGCCAAATAATCAACTAAACGAATATAAGAAAGAAGCAGAAGCTTTGAGAAAAAGCATAGAAAAGCACTTCGGCTATAAAGTAGAGGGTTTTGATACGTATCGCTATTATGAAGGAAATGACATTCTTCGTTCGTGGATATGTATTCCTTTAACTGTTGGAATTTTTGATAGATATCAGGGAACTATTGATGCTCTGTTTTCTCCTCGTTTATGGAGTGATGATGGGCTGTTGACTCAAGCAGGTACAGAAACTTTTTGGGATCGTTCAACTCTTTATGCTTTAAGAGGTGTATTTGCAGCTGGAGCTACTGAAAAAGGGTTGGAATACTTAGAAAAATATTCGCAAAGACGATTATTGGGTGAGCATGTACCCTATGCAATTGAAGCATGGCCAGAGGGTTCTCAACGCTATTTATCTGCAGAAAGCGGATTGTATTGCAGAATATTTACCGAAGGGATTTTTGGTATTCGACCCACAGGATTGAAATCGTTTGAGATAACGCCTCATATGCCTTTGATGTGGAATTATATGAATCTAAAATCAGTCAAAGCTTTTGATGAGACCTTTGATATTAATATCACCCGAAAAGAAGATGAATTAGAGGTAATCATTAAAAGTAAATCGGGTAAAGCTCTTAGCAAAAGGATTAAACAAGGAGAAACTATTCAGGTGAAATTCTAATAAAGATACTCGAGAATAGAGAAATAGAGCTGAAAGTATAAATAATTGAACCAAAATTACAAACCAAATTAACCTTTATAGTTGACTTTTGTATCTGAATTGGAAAATTTATATACTATGAGAAAAATACTATTTTGTGTTACGGTTTTACTTATCGCATTAGCTTCTTGTAAGACGGAAAAGAAGGATATTGTGAAAAATGATTTTGATTTTGCTTCGAAGCAATTGACCTTTGCAATGACAGAGGTAAGTAAAGCTATTGAGGAAGAATCAGCGGAAAGCAGGGAAAAAAGAGAGAAAAAGAATTCGGGTCCTTTAGTAAATCCTCGTACAATAAATCCTGATGGAAAACTTTCATTAGTAGCATCTCGTGATTGGACAAGTGGTTTCTTCTCCGGTGAACTTTGGTATATGTATGAATATACTAAGGATAAGAAATGGGAGACAGCAGCCCGTAAATATACAGATCCTCTGGAACGCGAAAAAACAAATGGAGGAACTCACGATATGGGATTCAAAGTTTATTGTAGTTTTGGAAACGGTTATCGTTTAACTAAAGACGAAAACTACAAGAATATTTTACTCAAATCGGTATATACTCTTACAACTCGTTATCAACCCAATGCAAAGATTATCCGCTCGTGGGATCATAGTGGTGATAAATGGAAATGTCCTGTTATTATAGATAATATGATGAATCTGGAGTTGTTGTTCTGGGCATTCAGTGAAAGTAAAGACTCTTTGTTTTATGACATAGCAGTAAATCATGCTCGAACTACTATAAAGAATCATTTTCGAGAAGATTATAGCTCATATCATGTGATTGACTATGATACAATAAGCGGAGCAGTAATAAATAAGCATACTCATCAGGGATATTCTCATTCATCGGCATGGGCTCGAGGTCAGGCATGGGCGGTATATGGTTATACGATGTGTTACAGAGAAACAAAGCTACCTGAGTTTTTAGAGCAAGCAAAAAATATTGCAAATTATATTTTTACTCATCCTAATTTACCGGAGGATTTAATTCCTTATTGGGACTTCAATGCTCCCGAAATACCAAACGAACCAAGGGATGTATCGGCCGCCACTGTTACCGCTTCTGCTCTTTATGAGTTGAGTACTTATGATAAAGATAATAGCCAGAAGTATTTGAATTGGGCCAATACCATAATGGATAATTTATCTAAAAACTATCTGGCTAAAGTAGGAGAGGACAGAGGTTTCTTATTATTGCACAGTACGGGTTCTAAACCAAGTAATCTGGAAGTGGATGTGCCTTTGGTATATGCCGATTATTATTTTTTGGAAGCATTGCTAAGAAAGCAACAACTGGTACAAACTGGAAAATTGTTTTAATAATTTGAGTTGGAGAATCTTTTTCAAGTAATTCCAACGATTAAGTGCTATATTTAAAAGTTGTAACTAACTATATTTGTTTTACTTGTAAAACTATAAAAGAGTTGAGACCTTAAAAGTTATATTGTTAAGTTTTATTTTGGTCGGGATACAATTCATTGTGTTTCGACCAAAATACACTAGAGAATCAACTCGTTTAGAACCTTAAATAAAGAACAACAGAAGACGTATGAATATGTTTAAGAAAATCATCTTATTATGTTTATTTCTGGGGATTTCATTGTATTCTTCAGCACAAATTAATTATGAGCCTCGCACACGGTTAAACGATGGCTGGGAGTTTCTAAAACAAGACTTAGGTAGTATTTGGGAAGCTGTGAGACCTGTAAAAGCCGGAGATCCCGAAAGTGTTCCTTTGTGGACGAAAGTCACTTTACCACATTGTTTTAATGAAGAAGATGCGGTTGATCCTGATGTAAACTATTACGAAGGCTCAGGTTGGTATAAGAAAATGTTGGAGGTAAATAATCCTTACCCTGATGGACGTATTCTATTGCAATTTGAGGGAGCAGGGCAGAAAACAGAGGTGTATATTTTTACTGAAAAAGTAGGCTCTCATCTAGGAGGGTACGATGAATGGATTGTCGATATAACAGATGCCGTAAAGAGATTTCAGGATTCGGATGCAGCTAAACGTTTTGGGGGTAAGATTCCTTTAAGTATTCGATGCGATAATACAAGAGATACAGAGATGATACCCTCTGATTTGTCGGACTTTAATATCTATGGTGGAATATATAGATACTTGAATTTGGTATATGTTCCGGCTCTGTCTTTCAAAGGTATTTATACCAATGCTTCGGTTGATGAGAAAGGCAAAGAAGGTAAGCTTTTAGTGAATGTTGATTTCTCTAACTTTTCTAATATTGCAAATGCAAAACTGGATATAAAAATATATGACCCCAATGGTAAGATTATAAAACAAGAGAGTCAGACGTTAAATGACTTTCAAAGTAAAAATATTTTGTATCTAAATGTTCCTAAACCAATGCTTTGGTCTCCAAAGAATCCTAATCTTTATTCATGCGAATTGACTCTATCATCGTCTTCGGGAACTATAACAAACAAAAATAAATTTGGATTCAGACATTTTGAGTTTAAAGAGAAAGGTCCTTTCTTTTTGAATGGCGAGCGCCTTTTATTAAAAGGAACACATCGCCATGAAGATCATGCAGGATTAGCCGCTGCTATGCCCGAAGACTTGATTATAAAAGAAATGGAGATGATGAAAGAGATGGGTGTAAACTTTATTCGTCTGGGACATTATCAACAATCTCGTATTGTATTGGAGCAATGCGACCGTTTAGGCTTTTTGGTTTGGGAAGAAATACCTTGGTGTCGAGGCGGTTTGGGTGGTGATGTGTATAAAGAGCAGGCACGAAGAATGCTTACTAATATGATTACTCAGCACCGTAATCATCCATCTATTATTTTGTGGGGGATGGGTAACGAAAACGACTGGCCTAACGATTTTCCCGAATTTGATAAAGAAAAGATTCGAGCTTTTATGACAGAATTGCATAATCTGTCTCACAGTCTTGATGATAGCCGATTGACCTGTATTCGTCGTTGCGATTTCTGTAAAGATATTGTAGACGTATATTCACCTTCTATTTGGGCTGGTTGGTATAGAGGTATATATACAGAATATAAAAAGTTTTCGGAAGAAGCCAGAGATCAGGTTAACCATTTTCTACATGTAGAGTGGGGGGGAGATGGTCATGCCGGACGTTATGCTGAGATTGATTATAGTGATTTGAATAAAGTGAAAGCCGGAGATCCTTCAATATTTGAGTCTATTGCAAAAGCTTCAAAGGACAATACTTGGAACGAGACATACGTCTGTGATATTATTGATTGGCATCTGAAAGAGCAAGAAACAATGCCTTGGTTAACGGGGGCAGCTTATTGGCCTTTCAAAGACTTTTCTACACCTGTACGCCCCGATAATCCGGTTCCGTATGTAAATCAAAAAGGCGTTGTAGAACGTGATTTAACAAAAAAAGAAGCTTTCTATGTATTTCAATCCTATTGGACAGAGGAGCCTATGATTCGAATCTTTGGTCATGGTTGGGAAACACGTTGGGGTAAAGCAGATGAGAAGAAATTAATAAAAGTATATTCTAATTGTGAGCAGGTTGAGTTATTCTTAAATGGTAAAAGTTTAGGAACGAAGAAACGTAATTCTCAGGATTTCCCTGCTGCAGGTTTAAGATGGGAATCATTGTTTCAACCAGGTCAAAATACTTTGAAAGCAGTCGGAGTAAAAGGAAAAGTGAAGATTGAAGACGAAATAGGTTTCGACTATGAAACACGTCCTTTTGGAAAGGAAGCTGAGTTGAAAGTTTCAATAACAGAGGCCGATCAAGATCATGTTTGGGTAGAAGCCGAATTAAAAGATAGTAATGGGGTTGTATGTTTAGAGTCTCGTCAATTTATACGTTTTGAATCTGTAGGGGACGGACAATTAGTCAAGAATCAGGGAACATCTACGGGATCGAGTAAAGTACAAGCTTATAACGGACGTGCAAAAATAAAACTGGCTAAAAATAAGGGAGAGTCTGTAATTGCTGTTAAGTCAGAAGGACTAAAAACTGTTTTTGTAACAGTTAAGGAGTAAAATAAGATCTGTTTCTAGTTTATATTGTCGCAGAACTTGATAAGGCTCTGTTATGATTCTAGAATATATTCTTAGATGTTTTTATTCGCTTATGCATGTTTTACAAGACTTAATATTTAAATTATGAAAGAAAAAAAAACTGTAATATTATTATTCTCATGCTTTTTATTGTCTGTTTTTTTATCATGTTCCAATAACATTGATTGGGCAAATAAAACAGAGGTAACATTGCATAGCATAATCATGAAGAATGCTGAATGGGCAATGTCTGAAAAACCTCAGACGGTGACGGATTTTCGATGTGATAGGAGTGCAGGAGGTATTCACGATTTTTATTCAGAAGGAGACTATTGGTGGCCTAACCCGAAAGATTCGGATGGAGCTTATATACGGAAAGACGGGCAGACTAATCCTGATAATTTTGTAGCTCACCGATTGGCTATGATTCGCTTCAATAAAATAGTAGGAGCTTTAGCATCTGCATATTTAGTAACAGGAGATGAGAAATATGTAAAACATGCTTTTGTACATATAAATGCTTGGTTAACTGATTCCTCAACAATGATGAATCCCAACTTACTGTATGCTCAGGCTATTAAAGGTATCACGACGGGAAGAGGAATAGGTATTATAGATACTATTCATTTGATGGAAGTAGCACAAGGAGTAGCTTGTATGCAAGATGCAGCTTGTGTAGATAAGGAAAATTTGAAAGCTGTTAAAAATTGGTTTTCTGAATATATTGTTTGGATGACAACACATCAGAATGGTATCGACGAGATGAATGCACAAAACAATCATGGAGGCTGTTGGGTAATGCAATTGGCTGCTTTTGCTAAATTAACAGGTGATAAGGATAAACTAGATTTTTGTAAAACTCGCTATAAGAATGTATTATTACCTGAGCAAATGGCTGAGAACGGAAGTTTCCCTCGAGAAATTTCCCGAACAAAGCCTTATGGATATTCTTTATTTAATCTGGATGTGATGGCAACTATCTGTCAGATATTATCTACTCCTGATGATAATTTGTGGGAATATACTACGTCAAAAGGCTTAAATATGAGAAAAGGAATTGATTTTATGTATCCATATATCAAAGACAAATCAACATGGACTTATCCTCGGGATGTAATGTATTGGGATAATTGGCCTGTGGCTCAGCCTGCTTTATTATTCGCAGCAAAAGCATATTCTGATGAGAGGTACTTTGAGTTGTGGAAGTCTCTTGATCATGAGCCTACTATTGAAGAGGTGGAAAGAAATTTACCAGTGAGGAATCCCCTGATTTGGGTGAACTAACAAAACAAAAAAATAGACTGTCTCATAAAAAAGGCAGTCTATTTTTCCGAATAATGAAAAGGTATTTATTCTATATTGGAAGAAGGTATAAATCTTTTTACCAATACGTCTCTTATTATCAGAGTTAACCAAGTACCCATTACGAATGGGAAGGTAAGAACAGGCAGATCACATCTAATCATAATCTCTTCGGTTATGCCCGATAGCAAAACTGCAATGATTACATATAATCCATCAATTTTTCTTGTTCCTGCAAATGCAATAGCACATAATACAGGGTTGAAGCTGAACATCCCTAGCTTTACATCTTCGATACGATCTTTCAGTAAGATAGCAATCAGAACACCAAATAGTGCACCAAAAAGTCCGTATAAGGCAGATGTTGGAGAGCTAACATAAACAGCAATAAAGAAGATTATACCGGATATAAGGCTACCTTGAAAAATAACGTCACCAAATCCTAAACCATAGTCCATCAATGAAAATGGAGTATAATCAATTATATCAACCAAATAATCGGGTGATGCTGCCGGAACTGGTGTAAGACTATGAAAGACGTATAGAGAAATCCAAACCAGCACAATAAAAGGAAATGTAAATACTGGTACTTTTTTCTCTATACAGAAATTCATAATTAAGGTACTTATAGCCGACAATATTATAATAGCCGCCCAGATAACTATCGTAGGTTCGAAAAATACGATTAAGGCAACACCTACCAATGTAGCATTAAATCCATAAAGTCCCGAATTAATATTATCTTCATTAAATTTTAGAAGTTTAGCAGTCATCGTTCCTACAACAACAGCAACAACAGCAGCCAATGCCATCAATGGCGAATTTATGACAATACCTATGAGGAAAAGCAAGCCTGTGAGTGCATTGTTTTGCAACATAATTTGCCCCACACCTTTAAGGTAGGGATCCCAGAAATATACTTTATTAGTTTCCATTATTATATTTATTAAAAAGTTGGATTATAGTATATCATTTACTAAAATAAAACAAGAGGGCTTACAATTCCGATAAGGACTTGTGCTGTATTGTTATTTGACATATTCAGAGTGTTTTTAGCATAATCGGAGAAGTTGTTATAACGTCCTACATAAGCTGCGAAAAGTTTTACATTGTAAGGCTTGTATATATGATATTCAAGAGCTGCAGTAAAACCCCATTGAGTTCTGATGTGATCGTTTGCATCAGAATCAGGATTTCCGTCCCAATAATTAGAATTTGTCATACCCATAATTGTAGTACTCCATCTGGGTGCGAAAAAATATTCAGCTCTTACCCAATGCTCCATGTATTTTACATCTTGTGCTCTGTGGGCAGGATTATATCCAAGTAAATTACTAATAACACCAGTATTATCTAAATCTTCGGTGCTGTATTTGAAGTCATATTGTAGTGTAAGGTTAGGCATCTTGAATTGATTACCTAATGCCAATAAATTCCAATGTTGGTTTTTAGCTAAATTATATATACTATAACTCCACATGGTACTGAATTTTTCATCAGCAAAGTCACCTTTCCAATTTACTGTTCCACCTAGCGGAGCTCTAGCTGCTTCTACACCGGGAGTTTCGCCGTAACGCATGTCAAATGATCGGCTATTAGAATTTACTACTTGAACTGTGAAGTTTTGATGAGGTGCAGCAGTCCAGCTAGCTTTCACACCCGACAAGAAGAAATCACCATATTGTACCATATCATTATATGTATACATGTATACAGGATTTAGAAATAACTCGTAACTACCCCATTCTGAAAGCATTTTACCAGCAGTAAGAGAAAAATTAGGAGCTATATCATAAGTAACATTGGCCAAATCGATAGAATGCTTCAGTCTATCAGTTGTGTTTGGATCCGAAGAGTTATTAGCATATCTGTCTCGGAATACAAAACTGATTTTATCGGTAACTTGTCCTGAAATTTCCAATCGAAACTCATTCATCTGAAATTTAGAATTGTCAAAATGACTATCCGTAAAATTACTATTTGATGCAAATCGCATATTTGCAATCATATTTACATCTTTAAAATATTTTCCTTTGTTCAGTGAAATAAGTGGCTGAGGCGAATCTTTAGACTCAGTCTCCAAGCCTGTATCTTGTGCAAATGTATAGCTGCACAAAAGTACACTGATAAGTATTAAAATAACCTTTTTCATAAAATCATGTATTAATGTTTGTAATTAATCCGTAAAATATATTGTGTAAAAACCTTAAGTGTATTGGTTACCAGTTCCAAAAGAGCATTCCTGCTCCGCAAATTGTAACAACTCCTCCTCCTATTGCATAGGAATAGCGTTCGAGAACATTTGTTTTTATAAGAGAGAACCCGTAATAGCCAAGCAGGACGATGCTAAGCATAGTGAGTACTGTAGTTAACGTAAAGGTTCCTATTATTAAAGATATTTCGGTTACAGAACGTGTAACACCTGAATAAAAAAGAAGTGGTATAATTGGCTCACTGGGCCCCATTACAAATATTGCAAGTAATATCCATGGAGTTACTTTTACTCTGTCTTGAGGATATACAGTTTCGCCATGTTTATGTGTGTATACGTAAATATCGTCACCATTATATACATCAAAATGTTTGTGAGGCTTATTGGTATATGCTTTGTATAATCCCCATATAAGGTATATGCCTCCTAGTATGAAAAATCCCCAGGCTGCTATATTTCCTCTGATACCCTGAAACCAGTCGAGTTTTGATAATTGCCAACCAAGAACTAAGCCTATTAGCCCGATCAGAACCGAACTCAATACATGTCCTATGCCGCACGCAACAGTCCACATTGCTGTTGTAAATAATGACCATTTTTTAGCCCGTGAAAATACAATGAAAGGCAGATAATGATCGGGACCGGATGCTGTATGAATAAAGCTAATGGCTACCGTTGTTAAGAGGAGAGTCAGTAATTCCGGATTCATGGTGTTTTAATTTAAAGACGTAATTTTCTTTTTGGCTGATATCAGGTCTTTTTCCAGAGTTTGTGAACTAGGTGTATTTAATTCCCATAAATACTTCTCTATTTCTTTGAATGAGTCTAATAATTGCTCTCCACCATTTCCTAAAATTCTTACTATTATAGAATTTGGTAGGGGTTGAGATACACCATAAATAATGTCTTCTTCTAGTGATAATAAGTCGTGAATATACTCAGCTTGGCTATTAATATCTTCATTTCGTGTATTGACATGCAAGAGTGTAGCTTGGTGTGTATATCCTTCGAGTTGTCCTATTGAGTTGAGATTCATTAATGCGGGCTCAATTAGTATATTGTCTTTTATTATCAGTTTATTATTGTGATATATTTCGGTGAGATTCTGAAATTCCTTAAAAAGGAATATTTCTCCGGAATGCTTTCTGCCGCAAGTGATTATTTCTCCGTATGTAAATATAGATTCACTATCCATATACACACTGTTATGTGCTTTGAATATTGAGTGTTCGTGAGGAACTATGGGGTGTTGTATATAGCTGATTTCGCTATTTTCTTCCAGTGTTATAATCATCTTCTGGCTGGCACCATCTTCCATCTTGAAAAGCCTCTGATAAGATTGCGTCTGTAGTTGAAGCCTTGCATTTTTTTCTGCTGTTATATCAATATCATAGCAGTCGTTATCAAGAATACCCGGCGATGAACTCATTATCATGAGATAGAGAGCTGGATCGGGACGGTTTTCACCAACGTTTGCCAATCTGAAAGGACGGGTGAAATATGTATCTTTAAGATACGTTTGTCCGTCTTTGTGTCCTATTTTTAAGTCAAGCTTATTAATCATGGTATAAACGTTGTAAGAGAGTTCGTTTTATTTATTTCAGTAAGAAAATCGGGCAAGTGTCAATTTTTGATAATTGCCCGATTATTTTTTTGCTTATCTAATTAAGCCTTCGGGTTCTGGAGTATTTTCAAGCAATGCATATTTTTTGATCCATGCAATCACTGTATCCAGACCTTGTAGTGTCATTAGATTGGTGAAAACAAAGGGTGCTCCTTTTCTCATTTTCTTTGAGTCGCGTTCCATTACTCCAAGATCAGCAAGCACATAAGGCGCTAAGTCGATTTTGTTGATAACAAGAAGATCTGATCGGGTAATACCCGGACCACCTTTTCTAGGAATTTTGTCGCCTTCGGCTACGTCGATAACAAAAATGGTTACGTCAGCTAAATCGGGACTGAAAGTTGCCGAAAGGTTATCGCCACCACTTTCAATAAAGATGATTTCGATATCATCAAAACGGTTTGCCAATTCGTCAACCGCTTCAAGATTCATACTTGCATCCTCACGTATAGCTGTGTGAGGACATCCTCCTGTTTCTACACCTATAATTCGGTCTTGTGGTAGTTGACTGTTTCTTGTTAAGAATTCAGCATCTTCTTTTGTGTATATGTCGTTTGTAATTACGCCTATACTGTATTCATTCATCAATCTGCGTGAAAGGCGTTCTAATAGAGCTGTTTTACCTGATCCTACTGGACCTGCTACTCCTACTTTTACATATTTTCTCTTGTTCATTTCTTTTGTCTTTTATAAAGTGTCACTAAATCTTAATATCTCAATCTTTTGCGTATTCTTGTAATTTTATTTTCTAGATTACGACATGTATAATCTGGAGTAGAGCTTTTCGTGTTCCATACAACGAATATCAAACCCAATATTACAAAGCCCTACAAGGTTTCTGTCAAGAGCTAATACTTTGGGTACTGTTGATTGGATTACTTCTTGCATTTTGTATAAAATATCTTGCCCGGAAAGCTGACTTAACGGTACTAATTTTACAGCATTAGTCACTATTCCTACTGCTGCATTGTAGAGAAAAGCGTATACTGCTTCGTGAAGTGGAATTTCGAACAAAGCTGCATACAAACCAAATGTAATTGAGTAATGCCCTTCTGCATCCTGTGAAGCAATAGCTGCCTGATACTCTTCTATAATTGGAGATGTTGTTTGCCTGTCGAATATCTTCTGAAGTCTTATTCCTAATTTACGGCTGGCTTGTTTTATTTCAGTAGGAGCTTTGAGTGCTGCACATTCTTGGTCAAGAGTAACAAGAGCTTTTATATCGTTATTCAATGCAATCTCATACGCCAGCTTTACAAAGGAAGCATCGTTATAAAGTATATTATTTGTAATCATGTTGTGAACAAATGCCTCTGTTGATGCATCGTCTTTTACAATTTTGTGTTGCACGTATGTTTCCAGTCCATTGGAGTGTGAGTACCCTCCAATAGGTAGTGTTGGATCACTTAAGTGCAGTAACTTCCCTAGATAAGCGTTCATAGTTGTATGGATTTATTATTTGCCTAACCCCATTATTTTCGAGAAAATAGAGTTTCCTTCTCCGTGCGAATGTCCGTGGCTGTGTGGTTGTACACTTGCATTTACTATATTCAGTAGTTTTTTATGCACCTTTTCAGTGTGATATCCACTTGCATTTAACCATTTAAAAATGGGTTCTTCGTAAGGGATAAGTATTAAATCGTCCTGAATAAATACTGGTAAATGTTTATTACCTATTTCGTAAGCTACACTTCCCATTTCTACCATATTATGCGGTGTTACCTGTATGGCATCACAAGGAAGAATGTCAATAGCTATTATTTTATCCTCGTCCATATAAATTACGTCGTCTTGACGAAGGCGTTGTCCTTCTTTCATAAAACGTATGGCAACTTCTGTTCCCTCATTGGTTTTGCGTCGTTGTATGCGTTTGTTGGCTTCGAACCATTGAATTTGGATCAATTCTACTCTGCGATTAGCTATCTCTATGTCTTTTAGGCTACCTAATATTTGTTCTATTACCATAATCGTTTTAGTCTTTAATACAGCTAACTGTTTATTGGTCGTGTAATTTCTTCTTATGTACTTTGATCACGACATTTCAAAGTCATAAATGGTATTGAGATTTTTTAGTAACCGGAATGTTTAACCGCATTCCGGTTATTGATATCTATTTTACTCTATTTTAGAATAAGAAATAGCGTTGTCCCAATGGAACCGTAGTTGCAGGTTCGCAAGTGATTTTAACACCGTCTACTTTTACTTCGTAATTTTCAGGATTTACGGTAATTTCAGGTGTTTTATCATTGTGGATCAAGTCTTTCTTGGATACATTTCTACATCCTGAAACAGGAAGAAGAGTTTTTTCCAATCCATATCCTTGTACTGTTCCGTTATCGTAAGAAACTTTCGAAACGAATGTAAAGCATGATTTATTTAAAGCTTTACCATATGCTCCGAACATGTTACGATAGATAACAGGTTGAGGTGTTGGTATAGATGCACTAGGATCTCCCATACGTGCAGCTATCATCATACCGCCTTTGATAATGATTTCGGGTTTTGCACCAAAAAAAGCAGGTTTCCATAATACGATATCTGCATATTTACCTGGTTCGATGGAACCTACGTATTGAGAAATACCTTGTGCTATTGCTGGATTGATGGTGTATTTAGCAACATATCTTTTAGCTCTGAAGTTGTCATTTCCATGACCTTCGTCTTCAGCTAATGCACCTCTTTGTTTTTTCATCTTATCGGCAGTTTGCCAAGTACGGATGATAACTTCGCTGATACGTCCCATTGCTTGTGAGTCGGAACTCATGATGCTGAATACTCCCATATCGTGAAGAATATCTTCAGCTGCAATAGTTTCGGGTCTGATACGTGAATCTGCAAATGATACGTCTTCTGGAATAGTACGTTTCAAGTGGTGACAAACCATTAACATATCAAGGTGTTCGTCTATTGTATTTACTGTGTAAGGACGTGTTGGATTAGTCGATGCAGGTAATACGTTAGGGTACATTGCAATCTTGATAATATCAGGAGCGTGTCCTCCACCAGCACCTTCTGTGTGGAAAGTATGGATTACACGGCCGTTGATAGCATTCATGGTATCTTCCAAAAATCCTGCTTCATTCAAAGTATCTGTGTGGATAGCGATCTGAACGTCGTATTTATCAGCTACAGTTAATGCTGTATCTATTGTTGCAGGAGAAGTACCCCAGTCTTCGTGAAGTTTCAACCCTAGGGCTCCGGCTTCAATTTGTTCTATTAGTGGAGCTTCGGTTGATGAATTACCTTTTCCGAATAAACCAAAGTTCATAGGAAGACCTTCTAAAGCCTGTAACATACGTTCGATATGCCATGCTCCAGGAGTTACGGTAGTTGCATTTGTACCATCGGCAGGTCCTGTTCCACCACCAATCATAGTAGTTGTACCACTATATAAAGCATGTTCAACCTGTTGTGGACAAATAAAGTGAATGTGTGTATCAATAGCTCCTGCGGTTGCAATTAAACCTTGTCCACCATGAACCTCAGTTGAAGCACCAATAATCATATTGGGAGCTACTCCATCCATTGTATCAGGGTTTCCGGCTTTACCTATACCTACAATCTTGCCATCTTTAATACCTAAGTCAGCTTTTACAATACCAGAGTGGTCTATAATGATAACATTGGTTATTACCATATCTAGAACACCTTGGTCGCGTGTTGCTACACTTGATTGAGCCATGCCATCGCGGATAGTTTTACCACCTCCAAATTTATTTTCTTCACCGTATACAGTGTAGTCTTTTTCTATTTCGACAATAATCTCAGTATCGCCCAAGCGCACTTTATCTCCTTTGGTTGGACCATACATTCCAACATATTTGGTTCTATCTATTTTTAGGCTCATGGCTTATTTGTTTTTGAAGTTTTTACTTTTTAATAATTCGATGCCGCGTTGCTTGTTATAATCAAGTGAAGTGTCGCCATCTACCAGATTATTATTACCAAATGCACGACGTAAGCCTCCATAGGCAACAAGTTCTACTTCTTTCTCTTCTCCCGGTTCAAAACGTACAGCTGTTCCGGCAGCTATATTCAAACGCATACCAAATGCTTTTGCACGATCGAAGCTAACAGCACGGTTTACTTCAAAGAAGTGGTAATGCGACCCTATTTGTACAGGACGGTCTCCTGTATTGGTCACCTTTACTTTTACAGTTTTACGGCCAACATTACATTCAATGTCCCCTTTTGCGATAAAATATTCTCCAGGTATCATAATTTTGAATTTAATTTGTTTAACGTATAGGGCTGTGTACTGTTACTAATTTGACCCCGTCTGGGAATGTAGCTTCAATCTGCACATCGGGTATCATTTCTGCAATACCTTCCATAACATCATTCTTAGTGAGCAGAGTTGCTCCATATTGCATCAGTTCGGCAACTGATTTTCCATCACGCGCTGCTTCGAGTAAATGACTCGAAATGTAAGCGATAGACTCGGGGTGGTTCAATTTCAACCCGCGTTGTTTACGCTTAGCTGCTACCTCTCCTGCTAGATGTAGCAACAGTTTTTCTGACTCTCTTGGTGTTAAATGCATAATAGGGTATTTTTTATATTAAATAGTGTACAACTCGAGTCTGGTTTTTGACAACTTAAGACTCTTTATTGGTTACGTATTATAACATATGTTGAGGGATATTGTTTTCTTAAATATGAGATTTGTTGTTACGTTTTGATTTTTTTTTTGTTTGAATGGTGTTTTTATGTACTTTCTTGTTTTGCTTAGTTTTTATCTTCTCATGTTGGTTTATGTATTGTATCTTGCTTTTTAACAGGTGTTTGGTTGTTATTTGTGTGTTTTTATTTTACTTTTTATTAATTTTTTATGTTATTTGCATGCTGTGCAACATATTACAAAATAAAACGAAGTGCTATCTTTTTGATAATTCGTAACACGAATATTTAATTATTAAAATTAACGAATAAAAATGTTGTAAAGTTAATTTGTTTAAGTGTGTGTTATTTGTGTAAATTAACAAATGGACTGTTTGTAGGCAGGTGTTTGCTTGTTATATGAGCTTCTTCTTTAGCATTGTCTAATTTGGTGATATCTTTTATTTTTTCACTAATGCTATTCATAACAGTTAAACTTTATTTATTGTTCATTATATGAAATAGGTCTCAAAATGTGGGATAAAATTGTATTAGATAAAATATAGAATGTAATTTGTCAATATCATCACGTAATGAAAGGATTAAGTGATAAAAGAAGATTCTATTAGATTGTAATGGAAATGGTAAATTCATAATTTATTTTCTGAAGATAATAGTGTGAGCATTTATGCGTTGTTTTAATGTTTTCACATTTAGATGTTTATAGTGGTTTGTGCCTGTGTGTGATATTTATTATGTTTTATAACATGTTTAGGGTCTGAATAAAAATATGTTTCCAAGATTGTCTTGGTTCGGTGATTTTCTATAAAGGGAGTATATGACTGATTGTAAAGAAAAGGGTTGTTTTAATATTAGTATTTGGCATTCTTTATGACCGTGTTTTATACAAATTCCACTCTTTACGTCGAAAAATAAATCGATTAATACTATAATCAAAATCTGTTTAGCAATTCTTATTAGGTGATCATGGGACACTATTTGGAAAAATATGAGAAAATTTAGATACTATTACTATTTTTCGTACATTCATATTATAATCTCCGAAAGAAACAGATTCTTATAATGAAAAATAAAATACTTTCTATACAAAGTAAGGTTGTATATGGTTATGTAGGAAATAATATTGCAGAGTTGGCAATCCAATTACATGGATTAGATGTGATTTCGTTTCCAACAGTTTTTTTATCAGCACATACAGGGCATAGACCCATTCATGGAAAAGCTATTTCAAAAGAATTTTTTGAAGAACTGATTCTGGGAATCGAAGAGATTGATGTCTTGAACTCTACATTTTGTGCTATCACAGGGTATATAGGTTCTGAAGATATTTTACTCTCTTCGTCAGAGTTTATACAAAGAATAAAAAAAGCATACCCCGAAAAGTTATATATCTGTGATCCTGTGATGGGTGATATAAGTACGGGACTTTATGTTCCGGAAAGTGTCGCGGCAAAGTTGATGGCTACTCTTATTCCTCATTGTGATATACTAACGCCTAATTTTTTTGAACTGGAATATATTCTTCAACGTAAAATATCTACAATAGGGGAGATTAAGGAGTCTGTAAAAGCCAATTCACTTTTAGCCAAAAAGATTATAATTGCAACAGGTTGTCATTTAGAAGATACCCCCGAAGGACAGATTGAGACTATTGTGATAGAAGGAGATAGAATAGAACGAATTTACTCATACAATATAGATATTGATACAGTAGGTACGGGAGATCTTTTTACGGCGATTTTTGCATCACAGCTAGCTAAGGGTAGAGATATTGTTGCTGCTGCTATAATAGCTTCAGAAACAATAAGCAGTGTGCTTGGGTATATAGTAGAAAAAGGGATGGATGAAATGAATGCCGAATGTTTACTGAAATATATCAGAGAGTGAAAGATCGTGTATAACCTTTCACCCTCATTATAATTTAATATATGTAAGACAGCATTTTTCCACTAAGCTGAATTAATGATATTTCGCAAAGCTTAGTGTTGTATTGTGCAAGTATGAGCCGATCTTCGGCTTCTAATAAACTGTTTTGTGCTTCACGCAATTCTATACCAGATAAATCACCCAGTTTATAACGCTCGAGAGCAATTGTATAATTATCTTGGGCGGTTTGGAGATTCTCTTTCTCCAGATTGGTAAGTTCCATGTTATTTTGATATGCCATCCACATTTTCGAAAGATCGGTTCGTAGAGAAAGTTCTACTTGTAGATATTCAAGCTCTTTATTTTGAACTTCTATTACGGCATTTTTACGTTTACGCTCTCTATTAAAACCATCAAAAATATTGAATCCGACAGTAACACCATAGTTAAAGCCTAAGTTTTTTTGACGGTCAAAAGAGCCTACCTCATACATGTTTTGAGTGAATCCGTATCCTGCATTTACTTTCACATAAGGAAAGTACTGACTTTGTATGGCTTTCAGATCGAGAACACTAATGTTTTTGTCTCTTTTATATAATTGAAGGAAAACATTCGAACCTTGTAAATTTCTCCAGATATCATCTTTGTTAAGAAATGGATTAAAGTCAATGATAGAGTCAGTGATTGATAAAGGTTGTTCTACATCATCCATCGCCATCAGTTGATTGATTTGTACAAGGGAAGTAAATATAACTTCGTTCTGCTTGATCAGCATCGAACTATCTGCGTTGAAGTCCACTTTTGCTTGTTGTAATTCGAGTCTCGATCCCGCACCTATACTGTAACGAGCCTCTACTATTCTAAGACGTTCTCTCGATAGTTTTACTGCGTATCTAAGGTTATTTAACCTTATCTTTTGTTGTATATAATTATAATATTCATTGGAAATATTCATCACGAAATTTTCAATGGCTAATCTTGTATTTAAGTCTCCTATTTGTTGAAGTTCTTTTAAGCGCCCATAATTTGCCTGAATATTAAATCCATCAAAAACAGTCCAATCTAAATTAATACCGGCATTTAGTGCTTGATTATGCACGCCACTATTCTTATTTATATCTCCCGAAGTTAAACGTTGTTCTGTATTATTTACCGTTCCCGAATAACCACTATTTAGGTTTAAATAGGGTAGGTATCCGGCATTACCTATGGTTAAATTATTATCGGATATACGTTCATCATTGCGGGTTATTCTTATTTCATAATTACGATCTAAGCCTATTTCGATACAGCGCTTTAAATCGAAAACATCCTGCGCAAATAGACAATAGGGTAGGGCGAACAGTAATATAATAATGTAATGTTTCTTCATAATTTCAAAAAAATCAAATTTAATCAAAGCCTTAAGCTTTCTCTTCATTTTTTTTAGGCTTCTTTGTTCTATCAGTAGATATATATAAATACATAACAGGTACAATAAATACTGTAAGGAATGTAGAGATAGTCATCCCTCCAATTACAGCAATACCCATTGCAATACGTCCGTTTGAACCTTCGGCATTAGCCAATACCAATGGTAATAAACCTAATATGGTTGCAAAACTGGTCATAAGAATAGGGCGTAAGCGTTGTACTGATGCTCCTCGAATAGCTTCAAGTCTATTCATGCCGGTTTCTTGGCGTTGATTAGCAAATTCGACTATAAGAATACCATTCTTTGCAACTAAACCAATGAGCATAATAATACCTATCTGACTAAATATATTCATTGTAATACCTCCAATATACATGAACAGCAATGCACCTGCAATAGCTAAAGGTACGGTAAGCATTATGACAAGAGGGTCTTTGAAGCTTTCGAACTGCGCAGCTAATATGAGGAATATAAGTACTATGGCTAATAGAAATGCAAACATAAGGCTTGAAGAACTTTCTCTGAAATCTTTAGAATCGCCAGCTAATGCTGTGCGAAAATTCTCATCCAGAGTTTCTTTTGCTATGCGATCCATTTCGTTTAGTCCTGCACCTATTGTTACTCCCGGTGATAATCCTGCGGATACGGTTGCCGAGTTGAAACGATTGTAACGATATAGTTGTGGAGGTGCTACACTCTCTTCGAGTTCTACCAAGTTATCTAATTGAATCATATTTCCGGTTAGATTTTTGACATATATCGATTTTAAATCTAATGGAGTATTTCGTTGTTGGCGATTTATTTCTGCTAATATCTGATACTGTTTTCCATTCATATAGAAATAGCCCATACGCTGTCCGCTCAGTGCGTATTGAAGCGTTTGCCCAATATCGCGAGTGCTGACACCCAATAAGGCAGCTTTATCTCTATCTATTTTTATTCGGGTTTCGGGTTTCGTAAATTTCAGATTTACATCAGCCATCTGAAATAAAGGACTTTCATTTACCTTTTGCATAAATAGAGGTATAAACTCTTCCAACTTCTTAATATTGGGGGCTTGTAAAACGTATTGAATAGGCATACTTGTACGACGTCCTCCAAAAGTAGATTGTTGTTGAACAAAAGCCCTAGCTTCGGTTTCCTTGCGAAGTATGGGAGAAAGTCTATCGGCTATCTCCATCTGACTCTTTTCGCGATCGTTAATATCGGGTAGTATCACAGTTATATTTCCACCACCACTTCTTGCACGCATAATATTAGACAGCCGTTCAGGTACTACTGAGTCAACTATCAGAGATACCTTTTCTATATAATCCCTATAAAATTCGTATGTCGCACCTTCGGGGGCACTCACTCTTATCGATATTTGAGATCTATCTTCTAATGGAGCCATTTCTGATGGTATATTTTTACCTAGAAAGATAATTCCTATAAATGTGATTATTATGATAGGCCATACTAGAAATTTATGAGCTAAGAAGTAATTTAAACCTTTACTATATAAAGAATTCAGCCCTTTGAAGAAAGGATCGGTAACGCGGTAGAACCATCCCGGTTTATCATTCCTTTTTAGCAATTTAGTGGCTAACATTGGGGTAAAAGTAAGAGCGACAAAGGATGAAATAATTACAGACCCTGCAATAACCATACTAAATTCGCGGAATAAACGCCCTGTCATACCTTCAAGAAAGACAATAGGGAAAAATACTGCTACTAATGTTATTGTTGTAGAGATAACGGCAAAAAGAATTTCTTTAGTACCTTCTATACCAGCTTCAAGTGGAGCCATTCCGTCCTCTATCTTCAGATAAATGTTTTCTGTGACCACAATGGCATCGTCAACTACCAATCCTACTGCCAGAACAACGGCTAACATGGATAAGACATTAATAGAATATCCTGCAATATACATTACGAAGAAAGCACCAATCAATGATATCGGAATCACCACACAGGGCACTAATGTGACACGCCAGTCGCGTAAAAAGAGAAATATAATTATTACTACCAGAAGAAAAGCTATGTAGATTGTTTCTTCTACTTCGCTGATAGATGTTCTGATGAATTTAGTATTGTCAAAAGCAATTCCAAGTTGTATATCATCGGGTAAATCTTTTTTCATTTGTTCCAATCGAAGCATTGTTTCGTCTGAAATTTCTATCTGATTGGCTCCGGGTTGAGGTATGATAACGACACTAACCATGGGTATGCCGTTTTTGCGCATAATGTTTCTTTGATTCTCTGGTCCTAGTTCTGCTGTACCGATATTCCCGAATCTAACAACATTATAATTATCTTCTTTGACAACGAGGTTATTAAACTCCTCGGGTGTCTCCATCAATCCGAGTGTTCTTATTGATAGTTCTATTTTGTCTCCTTCTATACTTCCCGAAGGCAGTTCGACGTTTTCTTTATCAATAGCATTTTTTACATCCATGGGAGTTATTCCATAGGCAGCTATTTTAACTGGATCGAGCCATAAACGCATCGAATATCTATGCTGCCCCCATATTTCAACGGCACTCACATTGGGGATGGTTTGCAAACGCTCTTTAACGGTAAGTTCGGCTATTTCACTCAATTCGAGTAGAGATCGTTTTCCACTCTGAATAGTCATTTGTATGATTGGATTGGCATCGGCATCAGCTTTCGATACAGTCGGAGGATCACAATCACGAGGTAAATATCTTTGTGCACGTGAAACTTTATCGCGTACGTCATTGGCTGCTGTTTCCAGATCAACATTTAATTCAAACTCAACCGTAATATTGCTCGAACCTTGACTACTACTTACAAGTGAGCGAATACCTGGAATACCGTTGATATTTTGCTCTAAAGGTTCAGTTATCTGACTTTCTATAATTTCAGCATTTGCTCCCGGATAAGATACGCTTACTGTAATAATAGGGTTATCTATATTAGGATATTCCCGAACGCCCAGATAAGTATAACCAATCATCCCCAAAATGAAGATAATTAGCATAAATACCGTTGATAGAACGGGACGTCGTATACTTAATTCTGAAATAGTCATATGTATGTAAACTTTTGATCGTAACTTGAAAACAACAACTTAGCTATCTTTTTACTTGATTGGAAACTTCATTAATAAAAAAAAGGTTCTTTTAGACCTTAATCTATATTATCGAGTGTGACTGGCATTCCATCTCGTAATTGCATAACTCCGCTAACAAGAAGAGTATCTCCCAATTTCAGCCCATCTAAGACCTGAATTGAAGAAGCTGTTCTCATTCCTTTTTTTAATTCTACCTGATGCGCTTTTCCATCTTTATAGATATAAGCAATATCTCGTCCCATTTCGGCAACTGTTGATAAACTGGGAATAACTAATGTGTTTTTTATCTCCTGCAATTGTATCTCAATATTAGCAGAGTGTCCGGGCTTTAATTTACCTCCTTCATTTTGATAAATGGCACGGGCTTTTAAAGTAAGTGTTTGCTTGTCAAGATTGGACTCAATAGCATATACCGAAGCTTTATATTTATTAAGATCATTATCTAAGGTGAAAATAAGGGGAGTGCCTGCTTTTATATCATTGGCTTGTCTTTCGTTGACCGAAAATTCGATTTTAAGGGGAGATATTTTTGTGAGCTTAGAGATAATTGTTGAAGAGGTAGCGTAAGCACCTTCACTCACAAGACGTAGACCGATAACTCCCGTAAAAGGTGCTCTAAGTTCAGTTTGAGCTATCTTTGCTTTTACTAATTCTATGTCGGCATGCAATTTACCTAATTCGGTGTTTACTGATTCGTATGCTTCCTGACTTACTGCATCTTTTGCTAAGAGTGATTTTTGACGAAAAACACGATCTTCAGCCAGAGGTTTTTGAGCTTCGAGTTTCTTTAGTTCTGCTTGTAGAGGGCTGTCATTTACTTTGGCTAATAAATCTCCTTTTTTGACGAAAGATCCTTCTTTAAAATAAATCTCAGTAATTTTCCCAGAGGTTTCGAATGCTAAATCAACTTCTTCATCGGGAATCAATATTCCCTTTGTTCGAAAAACATCATTTAAATTCTCAAATTTTAATACCTGAGCATTTACATTCAATGATCTTTGTTCTCTACTTCCTCCTTTATCCCCTCCAACTATTTGAGAGTCTTTATTTCCCAATGGGAGCATGTTTTTTATGTTGGGGTAAAATGCCATTCCGGCAATTATCAATACGATAGCAATTATCAGTGCTATTTTAGCCTTTTTATTCATAAATATAATCAGTAAGGGACAATTGTGTAACTACGTAAGGTATTTGACAAATATAAAGACAAAAGGTTTAATTTGGTATTCGAATTTATTTAATTATTCTACAAACAAAATAACAGACAGATATAAATAAAGTAAAAAACCGCCTGTTATTAGGATTAATAACAGGCGGTTTTTATTTTATGATGTAAATTATTTATACTCCGCTAAAGGCTGAAAATCCACCATCTACAGGAAGAACAACACCTGTAATAAAACTGGCGGCAGGACTACACAAAAATTGCACGGCTCCGTTCAGTTCCGTAATGTCTCCGAAACGATTCATAGGTGTTTTTGCTAAAACCTTTTGACTTCGTTCGGTCAGAGACCCGTCGGGATTGATAAGTACGGCTCTGTTTTGATCTCCAATAAAAAATCCGGGAGCCAATGCGTTTACTCGTATACCATCACCATATTTCAGCGCCATCTCGGTAGCCAACCATTGAGTGAAATTGCTGATTCCTGTTTTTGCAACCGAATAACCGGGTACTCGTGTAATAGCCGAATAGGCAGCCATAGAAGAGATGTTTATAATGCTTCCGCTTTTTTGTTCTGACATTACTCTACCGAATACCATAGATGGATAAACCGTGCCATTCAGATTGAGGCTGGTTACCTTTTCCCAATCGGCTATCTTCATATCAAAAAATGCCTGATCGGGTGCTAATGTTGCTCCCGGCATATTACCACCGGCTATATTCAGAAGTATATCAATACGTCCCCATTTGGCGAGAATTTCCTGTGCTACTTTTTCTAGACTCTCTATATCGAGCACATTACCTATGATTCCGATTGCTTCGCCTCCCAGATCGGTTAGCTCTTTGATCCTTACATCGAGTTGTTCTTGACGAATATCTATGGCAACTACTTTGGCGCCTGCCTCTACAAAACTCTTTGCTATGCTACCACCAAGAACGCCTCCTGCTCCTGTAATGACAGCAACTTTACCTGCAATACTAAATATTTCGTTCATCTTATTGTGTTTTTATTTATTGTATTTTCAAATCATTATTTATTGTTGCCATCACACCATCTAATTGGGCTAGGGCGTACATTCTTCCATAAAATGAATAACCGGGATTATATCCTTTATCGCCATCATCCAACATCAAACGACCGTGATCGACACGCATGGGAAGCGAAGGATTTTCCTTTTCGAATACTCTTACTACGTCAATCAAATGTCCTCTTCCTTCTAGATGGGGGGCTTCTATAAAATTCCCATTTTCAAGAATATCGGTACTGCGGAGATGCACAAAGTGCGTGCGTGAAGCAAATTGAGCGGCCAATTCCGGTACATTGTTGTGTATTCCCGAACTTAGCGATCCTGCACAGAATGTCAATCCGTTATGAGGGTTATCGACAGCCTTCAAAATCCAGCTAATGTCATCACCACTGGTCACGATACGAGGTAATCCTAACATCTGATAGGGTGGGTCATCGGGATGTACACACATATTCACACCATATTTTTCACAGACAGGCATTATCTGTTCTAAGAAATATCTCATATTTTGGCGTAATGTATCACGGTCTATCCCATCATACAGCGAAAGCAGGCGTTTGAAAATAGCTATGGGATTTTTGTCTCCTTCTTTGATATTACCATTTATAAAACCTTGTGTTTTTACGATAATAGTATCTATTAAAGCATCTTTTTCGGCTTCGGTTATTGTTTTACCAAGTTCTTTGACCCGTGCTAACTCGTCGGTTGTATAATCTTTTTCTGCATCTTCACGTTGAAGAATATAGCAATCGAAATAAGCAAATCGGGTTTTATCGAAATAAAGAGATGAAGTCCCATCCTCCCAAGGATATTCCAAATCAGTACGAATCCAGTCAATCACAGGCATAAAGTTGTAGCATATTGTTTTAAGACCTGCTTTACCCAGATTTTCCAGACTTATTTTGTAATTTTCGATCAATCTGTCTCTCTCTTCTCCTGCATATTTGATAGCTTCGCTAACAGGCAGACTCTCGACTACTGACCACCGAAGTCCTGTATCCTCAATATACTTTTTCAGATCGAGAATAGCTTCTAAAGTCCAGATTTCGCCATTAGGTATATCGTGTAGAGCTGTCACTATTCCTTCTACACCTATCTGTCTGAGCATTGGAAGGGTTATTTTATCTTTCTTACCAAACCATCTCCAAGTTTTTTCCATGATTCTAATAATTATTGTTTGTAGTAGTAAACCTATGTGTTCATCCTATTTTAGATGAATACATAGGTTTACTGCTTTAATTGTGATGTTTCATATCCAGTTTTATCTTCTTCAACTCCTCCAATTTGTGCATGGGCGGTTCTATATCTGAAGGAATTGGACGTTTAGAAAATGTCTGAAAATAAAGCAGACACGCATCTTTCCACCAAACAGCATCCTGTGATTGTATCTCTAATTTCGATTTTACATCATTGAAACGCTGTTCATCTATATATGGCTGCATTTGATTCCATGTTTTCTGAAAACTTCTGACTTGTTGAACTCCTGAGTCGTATTTATAACATAGTTCCTCCCACATAATATGCCCGTTTTTCATCTTATAGTTCCAAGGTATATGATGAAACCAAAGTAGTAAATTTTCAGGACAACGTGATGGATCATTATAGATTTCTTTCAAAGGTGAGAAATATTGTGAAACAGCATTGCTTCCTGTCGTAGTACGATCAAATCCGAGTCCGATAGAGTCGGCATTGTGATAATACCAAGGCATCCAATCGGGGCGAGCATTAGGCACATCTCCCCAAGGTTCAGGGCCATAATGATGTCCGAAAGCAAATATATGATGTAAGCCCATCGGCATCATGTAGTCAACAACTGCTTCACGAGATGTTAGCATGATATCTTTCACAGGATTCACAAAGTCTTTGTTATTAGAGAAAGTCATCTTTATCCATTCATCAGCAATCTGTTCCGAAGTCAATTGATGATCCCAAGCCAATCGTCCGAAAGCATACCAATTAGATTGTGCAAAATGATGTCCGCACCAATTAGTATCTTCGCCGATATTGGCAACGGCTGAAATGGCAGTCAGTGTATGAGGGCTCAATGTACCGTCTGTTATCTTAGCAATAGTAGAACCTTCTCCGTTTGAATAGGTATCACTGTCAAGTGTTTCTTTGAATAAGGGTGCTAAATAAGCCAGATGATTCGAAAACCCGAGATACTCTTGTGTAATCTGAAATTCTACCATTTCGGGCGTTTTTTGCATAGCTCCAAATAATGGGCTGAACGGTTCACGAGGTTGAAAATCAATAGGTCCGTTTTTGATCTGTATGATTACATTATCTCTGAATTGCCCGTCCAAAGGCATAAACTCCAGATAGGCTTGTTTTGCCCTGTCTTCATTGCTTGGGTTGTAAACAAATGCACGCCACATCACTATTCCGTTATATGGTTTTAAAGCATCTGCTAACATATTGGCACCGTCGGCATGAGTACGCCCATAATCTTGAGGGCCCGGTAATCCTTCGGAATTGGCTTTTACTAGGAAACCTCCGAAGTCGGGAATCAGATTGTATATCTCTTTTGCTTTATCGTTCCACCATTTTATAACCTCTGTGTTTAATGGATCGGAATTGGGTAGTCCTCCTAACTGTTTAGGGGATGAAAAGTTAACAGCCAAATATACTTTTAGACCATAAGGGCGGAATACATCTGCTAAAGCTTTTACTTTGGTCAGATATTCTTTGCTTAGTATTTGGGGGCTTGCATTTACGTTATTTAAAACCGTTGCATTTATTCCTATCGAGGCATTTGCACGGGCATATGCTTCGTATCGTGGCGATAAAGTATTGGGTAATTCATCCGATTTCCAGAGCGAGTATCCGGCATAACCCCTTTCGACAGTTCTGTCCAGATTATCCCAATGATTAAGGATGCGGATATCGTATTTAGGAGTTTCTTCGATATTTACAGATGCTGACAATTGATTTGTTTGGATCAATCGCAGAAAATGGAATACTCCGTAAAGTAGCCCTACCTCAGTGTTCGATGCAATGGCAATACTATTTTTGCCTTCCCTGTTTATATCTCGGATAATGTACCCATCCTTGCCTAAACCATCAAAGTCTTTTTGTGGAATAATAGAAGCTATATTTTTACTCTTTGAAGTTCCTATAATCAAAGAACTATTACCGATTGTTTGGCTTATTTGTATATCTTTTCCTGAGAAAGATTGCCATGCAATAGAAAGTTCATTAAGAGCTTTATCTAAAGTCGGACTGTTTTCATCCATCGTTACTTTCGAAAAATCATAAAGTATTTCAGGAGGTGTATATCTTAACCATAGTTTGCTCCCCTCTTCCGCAAAAAGCGAAAAGGCGAACAGAAAAAGAATCAATGCGTTTATTATGTATTTCATAAGTTGTAAGGTTTCAGACCTGTTAAAGTACACCATTTTGTTAAACACAAAGTACACAAAGTCAATGCACAAAGCACGGAAAGCTTTTTCTAGTCATTATTTAGAAGTGTTCTTTGTGAAAAATCTTAGTGATCTTTGTGTTTAACTCAATGGATATTATTTTTAAATGGAATTAGTCTTTGATATAAAACGTATTTCCAGTAATCTGAATTTCTTTTTGAACCACTTGTTTCGAATTGATGGCTTTGCTGTCAGGTTGTTTTCCTCCGATCGAAAGTAATACTTTACCTGTAGAAACCTGAGCCAGATTTTCTTTATCACGTCCGGTCATTTGTTTTGGAGTTACAGTGAATTCAACGGTTTTGGTTTTTCCTGCTTTTAAGTGAATACGTTTGAATCCCTGCAAAGCTCTGATGGGAGTTTTCAATTTGCTGTCGGGTAGGGAAACATACAGTTGAACAACTTCGTCACCATCCATCTTGCCTGTATTTTGTACATCTACCGAAATAGTTATGTTATCACCAGACTTGATTGTTTCGGGTGCATTTTTGATAGCGTATTCAAAAGTGGAATAACTTAATCCATAACCAAATTCATACAGTGGAGCACCTTTGAAATAACGGTATGTCTTGCCTGTCATATCATAATCGCTGAAAGCAGGTATTTGATTGATATCCTTATAGAATGTCAACGGTAAACGTCCGGCAGGATTGTAATCTCCGAAAATAATATCGGCTAGGGCAGTTCCTCCCTCTTGTCCGGGATACCAAGCTTCGATAATGGCAGGTATGTTTTCGGCTTCCCAATTGAATGCTAATGCACTACCGTTCAAAAATACCAATACGGTTGGTTTTCCTAATTTGTGAATCTCACGAATCAAATCGGTTTGCGTACTCGGTAGTTTTATATCCAAGCGGTCGCCACCCGAAAAGCCTTCTACCTTTACAGGCATTTCTTCACCCTCTAATAAGGGGCTTAGTCCCATACACAGTACGATCAGATCAGATGATTTTGCTAAATCAATAGCTTCCTGTTTTAAGTTTGGTTTCGGTGTGCCCCAAAGCAAGCGCATAATGGCATATTCGGTATTATCTTGAACATATTCTAAGCGAATATTATAGGCTTTTCCACCCTCCAGTTTCATCAATTCATATACTTTACGAGGATGGTGTACATCTTTCCATTTGGTAACTAACGAGTCATTCAAATACAGGTTGAATCCTGAGAAACCTTCACCACCTAAAGCATATTCACCCGATGTGGGAGGTACAAGTACACCTGTCCATCGTACAGAGAATTGATCGTATTTCATGTCTTTGAAAGGAGCAGTTGTCCACCAGATAAAATCTACATTCGGATCGATTTGCGAGTGTGCAGGTTTTCCCTCCCATTTGATATTGGAGAAATACTCAGCCTTAAGACCTTTTTGAGATTTACTTGCATCCGTAAATAAATATTCGGAAGGGATGGCTTCAAAGTAGGGTAGTTTTTCAGCCAAAGCACACCCTTGGGCATAAACAACTTCTGCATTCGGTAGTTTTTCACGCAGCCCTGTTAACGGGGTTTTAGGATTAGTAGGGTAGCCGTTGTAGTTTCCCAGCAGTACCTCTAAGTCATCTGCATTGGGTCCTATAACAGCTACCTTTTTCACCTCTTTGCTGAAAGGCAATAGATTATTTTCATTCTTTAGTAATACCATTGATTTGCGTGCAGCATCCAATGATAATGCCTGATGTTCTTTACTTTCTACTACATCGTAAGGTATTTGAGCGTATTTTACATCTTTATCATTGTCCATCATGCCAAGTTTAAGCAAGGCAAGGAGTACACGATGAACCGAAACATCCAATTCGGCTTCGGTAATTAAACCCTGCTCAACAGCGGCTACCAAATGAATATAAGTATCACCGCAATTGAGGTCTGTGCCTGCCTTTACTGCCATTGCAGCCGCTTCTTCGGGAGTAGATACTATGTGATGAGCATTTTTTTCGTAAAAATCACGAATCGCCCAACAATCGGAAACAATATACCCTTTGAATCCCCATTTTTCACGAAGCATGCTTTCCAAAAACTTATTACCGCAACAAGGTGCTCCTCTGAAACTCTGATAAGCACACATCACCGAATATACATGGGCATCCTGCACGGTTCTTTTGAAATGAGGCAGATATGTTTCTTCCAGATCGTAATCGTTAGGCCATACATCAAACGAATGTCGTGTCGATTCGGGTCCGCTGTGAACGGCAAAATGTTTGGCAGTAGCTACCAGTTTAAGGTATTTATCGTCATCTCCCTGCAATCCTTTGATGAAAGGAACAGCCAGCTCAGCAGTCAGATAAGGATCTTCTCCGTATGTTTCCATTCCCCGTCCCCAACGTGGATCACGGAAAATGTTGATATTCGGAGTCCAATAAGTTAATCCCTGATAAATGCCACGCTTACCTCTCGAAGCATACTCGTGATGTTTGGCACGTGCTTCGTCCGAAATAGCGTTTGCAATACCAAACATTTCGTCACTATCCCACATGGCAGCCATACCGATTGCCTGAGGAAAAACGGTTGCTTTACCCGAACGGGCGACACCATGCAGGCACTCATTCCAGAAGTTATGAGCAGGAATGCCCAGACGTTCTACTCCGGGACAATCGTACCGCAGCATATCTACTTTTTCCTGTAACGTCATTCGTGATACAAGATCGGATGCTCTTTCCTCAAAAGAAAGAGAGGTGTCCTGATAAGGTTCAATCTTTTTGCTGTTGCATCCCGTCAATGTTAGGATGCTTAGACCAAGCAAAAAAGGTTTTAAGTTTTTAAATATTTTCATAATTATCATTATTAAGGTCTGCGACCTATTGTTACTTACTGTTTATATCTATATGGATAATAAAAAGGTCTGTGACCTTACCAATTATCTGTTCTGAAGGGACTAGAGGGTAGACCTTCTTTATTCCGTAAGTTAGCTCCTTCGGGATTGTCTGCCCAAGCATATCTGACAGCAAGAGGACTCTTCACTTTGTCACTCCATACAATCACTTTATCCCCTTCAGTTGTAGCATCTGCCCAAACAAATTGTTTGTCTTCTCCTGCAACAGCAAAGCCTTTGAGTTTTTCAGTAGAGGCAAAACCGTTTCCAATCTCAGTAAACGAAAGGGTTATTTTATTACCATCCACAACCATGCTATTGTATCGAGGTGCTGAACTTATGATCTTTTTATCATCGTAAGCGATTTTCATTGCGCAGAGAGCCAAACGGTGTCCAACTTCTTTTTTATTTAAAGGGTGAATGTCGTTCCATTCTCCCAAATCTATATTAACAGTCATCCCTGTATTTGGAATCTCTAAAACTTTTGATTGTGCTTCTCGTAACATTGCCCAATTGCTCTCGGAAGGCTGTTCTTTAGCCATCATAAAGTTGGGAAGCTGTGCTAAAATAAATGGTAAATCAGCTCTGTTCCATTTCATCCGCCAATCAGTGATTAATGCCGAAAGCATGGCACTATATTCAGTGGATTTGGATGTATTTGCTTCACCTTGATACCAGATCACACCTTTGATAGGATAATCAATTACCGGAGCTATCATGCCATTGTAGAGCCCCATGGGTTTATACTGAAAAAAGGTCTGTGGAGCTAAAGGTTTCATTTCTGCCCCTAATTTATATTTCCATTCTCCTGTCAGGTCAATGGATTCATCCCCAACAATAACTTGATATGGTTTGTCTTCTACAAATCCGCCTTTTCCTATGGAGTTAATAACACGTACTGCTACTGAATTTTTCCCTTCATGGAGAATCCCCAAAGGAATAGTATAAATACGTGGAGGATATTGATAGGAGGTTGTTCCCACAAATTTGCCATTGATATATGCCGAATCGCTATCCACAATACAACCTAAACGAAGTACGGCAGGTTTACCGACTATTGAAGCCGGAAGTTCAAAATCTTTGCGAAACCAAAATGAACCGTTTATATTTCCGATTCCTTTATCAACCCAATATCCGGGTAAATTGATTGTTCCCCAATCGAATGTATTCAAATCACTTTTAAACCAATCGGATATACCTTTGTCTTTCTGATTTAAAGTAGAATACCATTGATTTGCGATTTTTTTTTCCTGAGCTTTGATACTATCTATGTAACCGACTTGAGCAAATTGCTCGGCTGTTTGTAAATCGGACGGAAATTGTTTCAAAGCATCTTTGCTAAGCCAGGCTTCGATGGGCGAGCCTCCTGCACTCGAGTTGAGTAATCCGATCGGAACTTTATATTTATCGTATAATTCTTTGGCAAAGAAGTAAGCTACTGCCGAAATATCTAGTATATTTTCAGGCGTTGCCGATTTCCACGAACCGCCATTAAGGTCATCATTCGTCTTTTCAAAGTTGTAGTTTAGAGGAACTTTTAAATGTCGGATATAAGGATTATTTATCTGACTGACTTCCTGTTGATATAAATCCAATACCCTGCGGATCGGAATTTCCATATTTGATTGCCCCGAACACAGCCAGACATCACCAATCAAGATATCATGGATAGAAATATCATTTATCTGCATTTGATAAGCACCTCCTGCCTGTTGAGGAGGAAGTGAGACTTCCCATTTCCCATTTGAGTCAGCGGTAGTCTTATATGACTTATTCAGAAACCTAATTTCAATGCTTTCGTTTTCAGATGCCCATCCCCAAAGTTTTAGCTTTGTATCTCGCTGTAAAACCATACCATCACTAATCAGGACGGGGAGTTTTACCGATGCTCTGCCCGAAACAGTACATAGTAAGGTGAGTAGCATTATAAATGCTACCTTCCTTATTGATATGTGTTTTTTTATGATTTTCATCTCATTTTATTTTTCGACTTTACTTTCAGGAGCACCTAAGTAACTGGTTTTTAAACCTCCTAAATCGAGCATTACTTTTTGTAAGACAATTCCCGGATCTAATATTCTGAATCGTATGGTATGCAATCCCGCCTTGTCAATCCGATGGTTTGTAACCGATTCGATAATGCTGTTGGCAACCCAAACTTCTCTTTCCTTTTCAGTATATGTCTGATTGAAATTGACTATTTGTTCTTCACCTCCATCAATAGATACAGCATATCGTAACCCTTTATTCGAATTAAAGTTGAGGGTGGGAGAGAGCAACACAATCAACCGTGCCTCACCTGTACTTGTCAGATCCATATCGTATTCAAGATATACATTATCGCCTTCTTTGGGAGAAACTGTTACAGGGAAAGTGGTAATTCCCGAAAGAGTTTTTCCGAAATCGGGAATCACTTTCCACGATATGCTATTGCCATCTTGTAGACGGGTAAAATGTTCAGCTTCAATAGATACATATCCGTCTGCTTCGGAGAATACTTTTTCTTTGTATTCCATGGTTGACATTATGTACTCGACATGAGGCATCACGCTTTCTTTGGGTTGCTGCCAATAAGTATATCCGATACGGACTTGATCCATCATATGTGCCCATTTACCACCTGAGATATTCTCGTTGTAATGTACGGTCAAAAGCGAATCCCTCTCGAAACATTCTTTAGCCTTATCTGCCCAATAATTTGCCTGAACGTCTTGTTTCTCGGCATAAAAACGATTCTTAGCAACAGCAAAATACATTTCATATAGATTGGAGCAGGCATTGATAGGGAATAATACCAATTGATCGAAAGCATCTTTGTAATTATTAGGAATCACATTGTATAAACGCATGGCATCTATAACCAGATTTCTGTAATCGTTAACTACGGTTTCGAATTCATTGTAATTTTCGAGACTGTATGTCTTCTCATTCAACAATTCAGGAGTAACTCTGCGATTGTATTTGGTATAGAGATTTATCAGGCGAGCCGATTCTTTAGCATATTTTTCGCCAAATTGTTGAGCAGACCATTCTTCGGTATGCTGTAAGAGATTATCTGCATTGAATCGATTGGGATTCCAAGCCATATCGAGAAAGAAACTGATGGGATATTCCATCGGTTTCAGATCACCTACGTTTACTATCCATATTTTATCAACACCATATTGATAAGTCAGGTTCATTTGTTCCCAGATACGTTGGACTTGGCTGACATTTATCCATTTATAATTGCGAGGTCCGCCTACATAATCGAAATGATAATACATACCATATCCGCCTTTACGTTTGGGAGCATTCAGGTCGGGAAGCTTGCGAACATTTCCCCAATTGTCATCACACAGCAAAAGAGTAATATCATCAGGTACACGCATTCCTTTGTCATAATAGTCTTGTACTTCTTTGTATAAAGCCCATACTTGTGGCACGGTTTCCGCTTTTTTACCTGTAACTTTCGATATAATATTTCGTTGATCTTTCACTATCTTTTGAAGCAGGGCAACATTGCTTTCTTCGCTCATCGGTTCGTCACCATCGCCACGCATGCCCACTGTTACTATGTTTTCCCAGTTTTTCATACGTTCGATACCTTCCCTCCAAAATTCCTGTAATATCTTTTGATTTTTGTCATAATTCCAAGCACCCTTTCCGTATCTGCTCCATTCGGCATGAGCACGCCCCATTGGTTCGTGATGCGAAGTACTTATTACAATCCCGTACTCATCAGCTGTTGGTCCATTAAGAGGGTCATCATCATAAAATGCACTTCCCCACATGGCAGGCCAGAGAAAATTACCCTTTAAGCGAAGAATCAACTCAAATACTTTCTCATAAAATTGATGATTGTATCCTCCGAAAGTAGCTTTACTCCATCCTGTTAAGGCAGGAGCTTCGTCATTTAAGAAAATGCCCCGATACTGAACGGCAGGTTCTCCTTCGGTGTATGTGCCCGGTTTTACATATAAATCTTTCTTGTTTTCGACAGGTATATCTGCCCAATAGTACCACGGCGAGACGCCTATCTGTGCCGATAATTCGTAAATACCGTATATTGTACCTCGTTTGTCGCTGCCTGCGATAACTAAAGCGGCATCTATTCCGTCGGTGGGATTCTGTACTGTTTCTATAATGTACTTTTCGTTCTTTCCTGTAAGGTCTTTAGCTTCTATTTTTCCTTCCTGTATCAGATTATCAATAATTGACGATTGACCGACAGTGCCGATAATTACAGAAAACTTCGTAGCTTCCGATGAAGGAATATTTCCCGTTACTTTTCGTAAATCTTCTTTCAAATCGTTTACTGCACGCAGTACACCTTTGTAATCCGTATCATCTGTAAGTATAGATGCAGGCTTTCCATCAATAGCTAAAGGAAAGTAAGAGGCATTCTTCTGAGTGAATACAAACTGCTCTTTGTCAAAAGCAGATATTGTATTCGAGAAAATAAGAAGCTGTAAAAATATGATCAGGTATAAATTTCTTTTAGCCATAGTTTTCTATTTATAATCATACAATTTTACATATTGAATACTACACTCCTTTATTGAGATACAGAAATGTGAGCCTTGATTCCTTCCTTAAATTTGACTTCATCAATAACTTCTGTTTCAATTTAATAAAGTAAGACAATATACTTTATTTTCATGTATTATATTCTTTATGTAATGAGAAATCAGCCGGACGAACCGAATCGTCCGGCTGATCTCCATGATTTATTAATAACCCGGATTCTGATAAGCTGCTTTATCGGCAGCACTCATTTCCATACCATCTATCTGACCTGTAGGAATAGGGCGTAAATAGAGATAGGGTTGAATATTTCTGGTACCTTTTTTAGGTGTATGATCTCCGGGAGTAGTTCCGCAAATTTCAAAAGAAGAAGCAAGATCGCTCCATTTTTGAGTACGTACTAAATCCCACCAGCGATAGCCTTCGCCAAAGAACTCGCGTGAACGTTCAGCTAAGATATAGTCAATAGTTATTGTGGCGGGAGTTGCTGCTATCATTGCTGCACTATTATCCTGTACTTTAGCCATATTACCGTTGTTACTCCAATTCCACTTACCGGCACGGGCTCTAAGCACATTAACCAGTTCTCGGGCACTTTGTCCCGCTGTTGTAGTTGCTCCTTTTACAGCAGCTTCGGCTGCTACCAAATAAAGTTCGGAGAACTTGGCAATAGGGAAAGGACGGGTGATACTACCATTGGGTTGTCCGAGTCCGGTGCCATTGTCTGTACGATAAGTACCCAGTTTCCAAAGATTTGGAAAGGCATATCTACTTATGCCGCTTGGTGCTATCACAAAATCGGATCTACCGGGCAATACGCCTGCACCAACATTGCTTTTGTAGACAGAATTAGAGTAATCTATAGGTGTCGTTGGTTCTTCATCAAGTATAGTAAGGATTGCATCACCCGGATATACAGGCATGCCATTTGCATTGTAAAGAACCTCATTTTTCACCCCCGCTTTGTTCCAGTTGGCACGGAAAGAAGTTACAAATGTACCATCGTAACGAGAATCAATAGCCTTATCAGTAAAAGTCTTTGTCACTACATCGATGGTAGGTGCTATACGTGTCCATGGACGTCCGTAGGCTTGAGCGGCTTCACGTTGAACAGATCTTATTTTAGCTCCTGCCCAATCGGCTGTAGTGGCACTTTCGAGACCAGTATAATCCCATGTAGCCATCCAAACAGCAAAGTTTCCAGGAGATCCTCCGGTGTTATATGAGTGGCTTTGCTCTCCATCGTAATATTCGCTCGATTCGGTATGATCTGCATATAACAGCATTTCCTTATTACGGTCGTTTTGTGCCAGATTAACATCATAATATGTTTGTTGCAAGCCGAAAGGACCGGGATTGGCAATGGCTGCTGTAGCTATATTATAAGCTTCCTGATAATACCATTGTGCATTGTGTCCATCAGGATCTGTTCTTGGAGTCTCCGGATAAGTAGGTATGTTCTTGGGGTTTTCGAGCCACCAGCCATAAGTCAGATAAGCTTTTGCTAAGTATAAACGAGCTAAAGTTTTGGTAACACCTCCGGTAACACGTCCGTTGTCAGGTAAATCGGTTATTGCGGTAAGCAAGTCTGGAAATACTGCCTTAGTATATACTTCAGGAACAGTATTGCGGACAGAAGTTCGAGAAGTGGAAGTGTTGAACTTCAATTCACCTGCTCCTAAATCAAGAGGCACTCCTCCAAAAGTTTGTACCAATGTAAAATAATCAAACGCTCTGAAAAACCTAGCCTCCGCAATTAATGCTTTTGAAATAGTTTCTATTTGGGCGCCATTTTCAATAATACCACTGGCTGTGTTGATATCGGAGTATGCTCTACCCCATAGTACATCGGAACGGCTACTGGAAGGATTCAACGATCCTGCTCCTGAGAGGTCCATATCCTTGGAGTTATTATCTCCGAGACTGCCGTATGTATATTCATCAGTTCCGGCTTCACAGGCTATCAGCCAATAGCCATTTCCATATACGTAGCGTAGATTTCCATATAGCGAGGTTATTCCCCCTATAACACCCTTTTCGGTTTTAAAATATTCGGGAGTATAAATACCACGTGGAGTTTCGTTCAGAATATCGGAACACCCTATAAAGAGAGATGCTAAAAGGAGTGTCGCTATATATTTTTTTATATCTGTTCGTTTCATATCGGTCTTTTTTAGAATGTTAGATTTAATCCTATCAGGAAGTTACGGGTCGAAGGGGTGTTTGTTCCTATAACCAGAAGACGTTTTTGGTATCCGGTGGTAACTGCTTGATTTTCGTTACCCAGAGAGTTTGTTTCTGGATCCATTCCCGACTCATCATAATAGGGCGAAAATAGGACAAACGGATTCTGTATCGTAGAATAAACATATAGTTTGTTGACACCTAATTTTTTAGATAATTGAGGATTGAAAGTGTATCCTAATGTAATATTACGTACTTTGAGATACGTTGCATCGAAATAGCCGAGGGTAGTACCATACTTAGGATTATCGTTACTTGTTATTCCTCCAGGTTTAGGATATTTAGCATCTGTATTTTCGGGAGTCCAATAATCTACTTTCACGTTTCCTCTTCGTCCGTTCAACATATTGAGATATCCTGTTGAAGAATAGAGGGAACTAATAAGGGTTCCACCTCTTTGGAATGCTCCTATGACGTTAAAATCGAATCCTTTATAAGCTACGCGGGTATTGAAACCTCCCTGAAAATCAGGATTTACATCTATGATTTGTCTGTCACTGGCATTAATCGCTCTCTTGGGTGAACCGTCTTCGTTAAACTCGCCGGTATATTTTACTTTAACCATACCTGCATTTCCTCCCGGTTCGAGAATATCACGGTATTTGTCTTCTTCCTGCCAAAGACCTATTTTCTCATAATCGTATATTACGTTAATGGGATGTCCCACAAACCACCAGTTATTTTCATCTGTTGTTTGTCCTGAAGCAAGTGCAACCAATTTGTTTCGGTTAGTATATAGATTAATACCAAGATCCCATGTCCAACCATTGCTATTATCTAATATGGTTCCATTAAGTGTAAGTTCAAATCCTTTATTTTGAGATTTTCCCACATTAGCCATATAACTGCCTACACCTGTTGTTGAAGGTAGATTGACTCTCAACAAAATATCTTTAGTGTTCTGTACATAATATTCAGCACTTCCCGAGATTCTGCCATTTAGGAATGAAAAATCGACACCATAGTTCCATGTTTCAGAATATTCCCAACCTAAATTTTGATTTGGTAGTTCAGAAACATAATATCCGACTGTATTTTCATTACCAAAATTATAAGGTCTGGTACTTAGAAGTCCAAGAGTTTTGTAAGAATCGATAGATTCATTCGAAGTTTGTCCGTATCCAACTCTTAACTTTAGATTATCCATCCATGTAACACCTTCCATAAAGGCTTCTTTTCTGATATTCCAACCTGCAGATACAGCAGGATAAGTATGCCATTTATTACCAGGAGCTAATCTTGAGGAAGCATCAGATCTAAATGCCAAACTCACCATATAACGATCGTCATAAGAGTACATCGCACGTCCCATCCATGACATCAAACCGCTTTGGTAATATCCTTGATTGGCAGGACTTACTGTAATTTCACCTGTAGCTTGTCCCAAATTGTAAAACTGGAAGGCATCATCAGGAATACCCTTTGCCGACATTTGAGATTTGTTATATTGAGTCTCTTCAGCTGAGTATAATGCTACAACATTTAACGAGTGTTTTTCTGCAAAGATGCGGTCGTAAGTCACTAGATTTTCGACTGCCCAGTTAGTTGTATGTGAATTAGAGATGGTTGCTGTTGAAGGATTGGTTGGATCGTAACTAAATACACCTTCTCCCGTATAACTTCCTGTATTGTTCTGGCGATAGTTTAGACCTAAGTTTAGTCGGTATTTCAATCCTTCTACACCCGGAATTTTTACTTCACCATATACTGTATTGTATGAGCCAAATGCTCTACCTTGATCTATCCATTTGTCACCTAGGGCATCTATCGCATCTCTTGAATATGCCCACTGTTCGTCAGCTGCCATTTTTACGGTTCTTTTCCACGTACCGTCTGCATTATAAGGGTTGGAGATTGGTGTAAGACTTAAGCTACCGTATGTACCCAAATTACCTCCATTGGAGACAGAGTAGTTATTATTTGTAATAAACCCAAATTTCAAACTCTTACCTATTGCCTGATCAAGTGTACCTCGCATTGAATAGCGGGTAAAATTTTGTTGAGGTATCAAGGCTTCATCACGTAAATAGCCAAGGCTGAAATTATAACTGCCTTGTTCAGTACCACCTAAGATGCTTAAATCGTGATTGGTTACCATACTGTTTTGATATAATAGATCTTGCCAATCGGTATTTACATCATTCAATTCGTCAGGTCCATTTTGGTATTTTCCGGCAAATTCACGAAGTTTTACATACTCTTGTCCATTCATCATCGGATATTTGGCAAAAAGAGTTTTCATTCCGACAAATCCATTGTAAGATACCGATGCTTTAGCTCCTGCTAGCCCCTTGTTAGTAGTGATCATTAAAACTCCATTTGCTCCACGAGAACCGTAAATGGCTGTTGATGAGGCATCCTTTAGAATGTCGATACTCTTAATGTCACTGGGGTTAATGTCACTTATAGATCCTGGAAACGGAATTCCATCCAATACAATTAGTGGGTCATTACTTGCATTAAGAGAACGTGTACCACGAATACGAATTTGCATGGGAGAACCTGGTTTAGATGAGGTTTGCGACATGTCTACTCCGGCAAGGCGACCGTATAGAGCCGATGAAACATCGGTGGCTGCCATTTCCTTTATGGCATCTCCTTTTATGGAAGCCACTGAACCTGTTACAGCCTCTTTGCGTTGAGTACCATAACCGATAACCACTACTTGATCTAATACTTGTGTATTTTCTTGTAGCATGACATCAATTTTGGTTCTTCCTGAGACATCGACTGTTTGGGTGATATACCCTAAATAAGAAAAGTCAAGTTTAGCTTTAGAGGAAACATTCAGGGTGTATTGTCCTTCCAAATCGGTGACAATACCATTAGCTGTGCCTTTTTCTACCACACTTACTCCTATAACAGGATCACCTTGGGCATCTTTCACAACTCCTTTTACGGATATATTTTGTGCAGACAACCACAGTGGAATAAAGAGAAATAATAATAAAACCCGAATGGGTTTCGTGATAATAATGTCTTTCATGATGTTGGTAATAAAATTAGTAATTCAGAGGTTACTCTTTTTTTCTTTGGTATTTAATGAATAGAAATTCTAAAATATGCTTGCGGCATTTGTACTCATTTTGAAGATTTAGATTTAAATTATTTAACATTTTTTGTGACGTTTCGAAATTATGAATAAATAAACTATTGCCCCTTGTAAAATGTATCTTATTATTTTGATGCTGTAACATATTTTATGTACTCGTTACATTTTGTTTTGTGTATGTTACATCTTATTGTTCATAGTACGATAACCCTTATTTATCGAGATTTTAGGCATTATTTCTCGACTTAGTATTTAGAATATTCTTTATATTTGGAGAAATACTATTTATGTACCCTTAATAGATCTAATATCCACAATCCTATAAGCTTTTATTGTATAATAAAGTTAGATAGAGCTTCTTGTGGAAGTTTTAAATGAACCAATGTGTTAACAAATGAAAAAAACAATTGTTCTAATATTACTAGCATTAAGCATTATATTTTGCAATGAATTATTAGCCCAAAACCGAGAATACTATTCTACTGATAATGGGTTATCTAATAGCCTTATCAATCAGATATATCAAGATAAAAAAGGCTTTATATGGATTGCGACCGAATATGGTCTAAATAAATTTGATGGGATTAACTTTACTATCTATAAGCATATTGATGGAGACTCTACTTCGCTTAAGCATAACTATGTGCGTACTTTATTTGAAGATAGTTCGGGCAATTTTTATGTCGGAACCATCGTTGGGTTAATGAAGTATGATTGGTCTACCGACTCGTTTCAAGACATAAAGATGTATCGTGATGGAAAGATCGTTCGTCCTCATATAATTTCTATTATCGAAACTCATAATGGTGATATTTGGCTGACAACATCAGGACAAAGTATTTTTATCCTGAAAAAAGGGACTGATAATTTTTTGTCTGACCCCATATTAAATAAATCTCTTAGTAGCAGTTTTCTCAATTCTATTTTTCAAGACTCAGAGTTTAATATCTGGATAGGTTCTGAAAATGATGGACTTAATTGTTATGATCCGCGCACAAAAAAGACTACTGTGTTTAAAGCTCCGCACGATATTAGCAGTAACAACATATCGGCTATTAAAGAAGATATAGAAGGAAATATTTATGTAGGTACACTTACTCAGGGTTTGAACAAATACAATCCGAAAATGCAAACTTTCGAGCCTATTTTATATAAAGGTAATACGCAATTACTGGTCAACTCATTAATGATAAACAAACAAGATCAACTATATATTGGTACTGACGGACAAGGGTTGATGATGTATAATAAGGAAAAAAATATAATAGAAGATTATGAAGTAAACTCTCCTCCTTTTGACTTTTCAAAGGGGAAGATACATTCTATTCTTCAAGATAAGGATCAGAATTTATGGTTGGGGATTTTTCAGAAAGGCATTATTTTTATTCCGGTTTTAGAGAATAAGTTTAATTATTATGGATACAAATCATTCAAAAATAATCCGATAGGATCAAGTTGTGTTACTGCAATTTATAAAGATAAAGAAGGTATTACATGGATAGGTACTGATAATGATGGTATTTACGGGATAAATAATAAGGGAGTGAGGGTTTCTCATTTTTATCAGACAGCCTCTCCAACCTCTGTTCCTAATATTATACATTCCATTTTCGAAGATTCTTCAGGCGATATGTGGTTGGGCTCATATACTAATGGGTTGGCTAAGTTTAATTCGAAGACGGGACATTGTGACTATGTTAAACGTTTTAGCAAAGAAAAGGTATATTGTATAAGGGAAGATAAAAATAAAAATTTACTTATTGGTACATACGGTTCAGGCTTTTTCATGTTAGATAAAGAAGGGAAAGAGGCAATTCATTATGAATCATCTAAACAGGAAAATGATAGCCTTGCCATTAATGAATTATCAAACGATTGGGTTAATTATCTGATTTGTGATAAAGAAGGCTTAATTTGGATAGGTCATTATAAAGGTGTAAGTTGTTTCGATCCTTCTAAAAAGACATTCCTCTCTTACTTTGGTAAGAATAATTTATTACCCGGTACTGTTGTTTTTTCGTTGTTGGAAGACAAAGCTGGAAAAATTTGGATAGGGACTTCGTCTGGATTATATTGCTTCGATAAGCAAACTCAGCAAATGAAATTGTACACAACGAAAGACGGATTGTCGAACGATGTGATATGTGGTATTTTAGAAGATGATCAAAACAATATATGGATCAGCACTTACAATGGAATAAGTAAATTTAATAGTAAGGATAACCGTTTCATTAATTATTATGCGAGTGACGGGTTACAAGGAAATGAATTTACGAGAGGAGCAGTATTTAAAGATAGCAAGGGGACACTATTTTTTGGAGGAATAAATGGAGTGACAAGCTTCGAGCCTAAAGAAATAGTAGAAGAAAAAAGAGAGTTAAATCTCCTGTTAACAAATTTCTATCTGTTTAATCAACCCATAAAAAAAGGGGATAAATCGGGAGGTCGCGAAATAGTTTCAACTTCGGTTTTAGATGCCGATTCGTTTATTTTATCGTATTCAGATAACACTTTTAGTTTTGAGTTTTCTACTCTCGATTTTATTAATCCCGAGCGTATATCGTATCAATATATGATTGAAGGCTTAAATTCAGAGTGGATGAGTACTTCTCCCGGAATTAGTAGGGTAACATATAATAATCTGACTTCGGGTACTTATACTTTCAAAGTAAGGGCTTACGATAATGATAACTATTCGCCTGTTAAAACTATTCGTATTGTGATTACTCCTCCTTGGTACAAAACGGTGTGGGCATATGCTGGCTATGGACTATTATTCATCTTCGTTATATATGGAATAGTTGGCTATCTTTTTTCTAAGATTAGGCATAAGCAGGAAATAATGGAAAAGGATCATGCCGAAAAGATTAGCGAAGCCAAGTTGCAGTTCTTTATTAATATTTCGCATGAAATAAGAACTCCTATGACGTTAATAATTAACCCACTGGAGAAATTAATTTCGGAGAATAAGGATATTGATAAGCAAAAAGTCTATATGATGATTTATCGAAATTCGCAGCGTATACTTCGACTAATCAATCAGTTGATGGATATTCGTAAATTGGATAAAGGACAAATGAGGCTCAAATGTCGTGAAACAGATATAGTAGGCTTTATCGAAGATCTGATGCTTACGTTTGAATATCAGGCAAAAAAGAATAAAATAGATTTTACTTTCGAGCATGAAGACAAGTTGCTGAAAGTATGGATTGACCTAAATAATTTTGATAAAGTTCTGTTGAATATTTTTTCGAATGCTTTTAAATTTACACCTGAGCAGGGAAAAATTACTGTAAAACTAACAGCGGGAAAAGACTCTTCGACCAGAGGACCGTTGAAAGAATACTTTGAGATCAGTGTATCTGATACGGGTATTGGAGTTGATAAAGATAAAATAGAAAAGATATTCGAACGCTTCTATCAGATTAATAATGATCAGACTAATTCTAATTTTGGAACGGGTATCGGTCTGCATCTTTCACGCTTGTTGGTAGAATTACATCATGGGGTTATTTATGCCGAAAATAGAAGTGACAGACAAGGAAGTCATTTTATAATTCGGATACCTTTAGGAAACACTCATTTTAATCAGGAAGAACTTCAAATTTTCGAAGAAAGTGAATTGTTGATTGAAAACCGTACTATAAACAGAGCAGAAACAAATAATAAATTTGAGGAAGAATTTGAGGAAGAAACAAATAAACGTACCAAGTCGAGGACAAAATATCGTATTCTAATTGTAGAAGATGAAGATGAAATAAGACAATACATGAGAGATGAATTATCTTTAGAATACCGTATTAAAGAGTGCCCGAATGGAAAAGAAGCCCTTGAATATATTCTGAAAGAAAAGCCAGATTTAGTGATAAGTGATGTAATGATGCCCGAAATGGATGGCATAACCTTAAGTCGGAAGATAAAGCAGAATATTAATATAAATCATATACCGATTATCTTGCTGACAGCAAAGTCGAAAACCGAAGACAGGCTCGAAGGGCTCGAAATAGGTGCAGATGCGTATCTTGTAAAACCCTTTAATACGGATGTCTTAAAACAAACTATAAGTAACTTGATAGCTAATCGCGAACGATTGAAGAGCAAATTCAGTGGAAGCCAGCAGCAGGATGATAAGATTGATAAGATAGAGATGAAGTCTTCGGACGAAATCTTGATAGAAAAAATAATGAAGGTAATCAATGCAGATCTTTCTAATCCCGATTTGAATGTGGAGATGCTTGCAAGCAGTGTTGGAATGAGCCGTGTGCACATGCACCGAAAATTAAAAGAATTGACCAACCAATCAGCTCGCGATTTTATTCGGGGGATAAGGTTAAAACAAGCAGCTACATTATTGAGAAGTAAAAAGCTATCAGTTTCGGAAGTTGCTTATGCTACGGGATTTTCCAATTTATCGCATTTCTCTAATTCATTCAAAGAGTTTTATGGTGTATCGCCTTCTGAATATATTAACTCGAATCCTTCTGAGGAATCTGAGTGATATATTGAACCTAATTTGTGAATATTAAATACTATAACTCGTAAACGGATGTTGTTATTTATTAGTACATTTTAGAGGTACAACTATCTTTAATATTTAAGAAACTCTGGCAGCAAATAGGTATGAGACCTTATTTGTAACAAAGAGGAAAATAAATGTTACAAAAAAGAGAGCCGAGGTTTCGTGCTCAAAAGGATGTGTAACAAATATTCTTTTGTGCTTATTGTACTCGTTCTACTTTTGCATATCATCATACTATTATAATGTTATGCAGAAAATTTTAAAACTAATACTGGTCACTGCTATAGGTTTTCAATTTAATCCTTTAGCAAATACGAAAGTCTTGGCACAAACTAATCAGGCTAAGTTTGATTATTTTGAATATCGGGGAAATGACAGCCGTTTTAATCGAAAAATAGACCCCAAGAGTGAGTACTTTAATCCGATAGTCACCGGTTTTTATCCTGACCCGAGTATCTGTCGAAAAGGGAATGATTACTATATGGTACATTCTACATTCTCATATTACCCCGGCGTAGCTATATTACACAGTACAGATTTAGTGAACTGGACACAAATTGGTTTTGTCTTGAATCGCCCCTCACAATTAAATCTAGATGGTATCAGATTGTCAGGAGGAATATATGCACCCGATATACAATATAATAAGTATAACGATACTTTCTACATGATAACAACAAATGTAGATGGTATTGGCAACTTTATAGTGAAAACGAAAGACCCGCAGCTAAATAATTGGTCTGAGCCTATATTGCTTCCTAATGTGGGAGGCATAGATCCATCTTTATTTTTTGACGATGACGGCAAAGCATATATTATACATAATGATGCACCTGCAGGAACTCCTGAATGGAATGGGCACAGGGCGATTTGGATACATGACTACGATACCGAAACAGACAAAACTTTTGGAGAACGTAAACTATTATTGGATGGAGGTGTAGATCGAAGCACAAAACCTGTTTGGATAGAAGGTCCTCATATTTATAAAGTAAAAGGTAAATATTATCTGATGGCTGCCGAAGGAGGCACAAGTGTAAATCACTCCGAAGTAATACTTCGTGCAGATAATGTAAAAGGTACGTATGTCCCTTATGAAAATAATCCTATTCTTACCCAACGGGGTATGGCTGAACCCCGTCCGGATATAGTAACGAGTGTTGGTCATGCTGATTTAATAGAAACTCCCGATGGAGAATGGTATGCTATATTCTTAGGATGTCGTCCTTATGAGGGAAACTATTATAATACGGGGCGTGAAACATTCTTATTGCCAGTAAAATGGAAAGATGGCTTTCCTGTTATACTAGATAAAGAAATCCCTGTTCCGACAGTTGTGAAGAAAAAAGGACTTAGCCCAAGTGATACAAACTTTTTCTCAGGTAATTTTACTTGGAGAGATGATTTTCAACTGAATACTTTAGCACAAGAATGGTTAACTATACGTACACCTCGTGGTGAGTGGTGGCATTTAAAAGATGGCAACCTTGTATTAGATGCTATTCCTAGAAGTATATATGATGTAGATAACCCTGCTTTTATAGGTAGACGTCAGCAACATCTTATTTTTGAAGCAGAAACAGAAGTACAATTTACACCTAAAAGTTCTCACGAGCTGGCAGGATTGGTCTGTTATCAAAACGAAGCATTCAACTTTGTTTTTGGAAAAACGATAGATAATAACAGAGAGATATTAGTCTTGGATCGTTCAGAAAAAGAAAGAAAGCGTATTGCTCAGGTTTCCATCCCAGACGAATATTTACAAAGCTCAGTCCGATTAAAGGTTGCAGGAGTTAATGATAAATATAGCTTTTCTGCTTCTTTTGATGCAGGAAAGACATGGCAAATAGTTGCCGAAAATGTGGATGCTAAAAATTTAAGTACACAATCAGCAGGAGGCTTTACGGGTGCCATGATAGGAATATATGCTTCTTCGGCAAATATAATTCCTGCATTGAAAGATGTATATAAGGACGATTTTCTAATAGGAGTAGCCGTATCAATGAATCACTTTAGAGGTCAGGAAGCAGCTATGATAAAAAAACACTTCAATAGCATAACAGCAGAAAATGATATGAAACCATCAAACCTCTTAGTAAAGGGTGGGGGATATAATTACAAGAATGCAGATCGTATAGCTCATTTTGCTCGTGAGAATAATATGAAACTGCGTGGACATACATTGGTTTGGCACAATCAAACTCCCGAATGGTTCTTCTTAGATGATAAAGGCAATCCGTTAGATTCGACCGAATTATATAATCGTATGGAGAAGTATATGACAGATGTTATGACTCATTTCGAAAACGATGTATATTGCTGGGATGTAGTGAACGAGGCATTATCTGATAAACCCGATGAATTTTACAGAACAGATAGCCCTTGGTATAAAGCTTGCGGCGAAGGTTTTATAGAACGAGCTTTTAGAACAGCACATCGTATTAATCCCAATATAAAATTATTTTATAACGATTATAATCTTGTGCAACCACAGAAACGAGAAAAAGCCTATAAATTGCTCAAACGTTTGAAGGAAGCAGGTGTACCTATTCAGGGAGTAGGCATGCAAGGGCATTGGAGTATGCAGGATATTACATGCGAGGATATTCAGAAATCAATAGATATGTTTTCGTCTTTAGGTCTTGAAATTCAGATTACCGAATTAGACCTTACTGTTTATACCACATATCATGGTGAAGGAGCCAAAATACAGGTAAAAGAAACTCGTGCATGGACACCTGAGTTGGCTAAACAGCAAGCCGATATTTATAAAATGATATTCGAGGTTTTCCGAGCTAATAGAGGGAAAATTACAGGAGTTACTTTCTGGGGACTGGCTGATAACTATACATGGTTACACAATTTTCCTGTACCGAATAGACATGACTATCCCTTCATTTTTAATAATGAGCTAAATATGAAGCAGAGTTTTTGGAATATAGTGGAATTCTAATTGTTAATTCGAGGTTTATGTTTTTGGTAGTAGGGGGTATTCTATTTGAATACTCCCTATTTTATAATGCTACTCAGGTAAGATAGTCTTACTCTATTTCGATTCTTAATCCTACACCTACTTCGTGAATGGAGATATGCTTATTTATTTCAGCCTTGGCTTTAAAGGAAACACAATGACAGGGATATAATTCTTCAATCTTATTCTCTTCGAAATATTTGATAGTACTTAGAAGCTGAGGAGAGATATCAAATAAATGGAATCCTCCAATAACACCAATAATACGCTCTTCTTCTGTTACTTGTTTAGCATATTCAATAATATTGCAAATGCCACTGTGTGAACAGCCTGTAATAATAAATATTCCGTCATCGCATTTATAGACAAGTGCAGTATCGTCCAACAATAAATCATCAGATTCAGAACCGCAGTCTTTTAATATTCCTATTGGTTGTCTTTTTTCGAAATCATTTAAAGTAGGGATTTCTCCCAGAAAAGTAATATTATCGCTAATTTTAATAGGCGTCTTTGATAAAGTCAGCTTACAAAGTTTCTCTAATTGCTTAGCAGTGAAAGGCGATCCTATAGATTCGTTTTCGAATGTTTTTTCTTTAAAAGCATCAGGGTGAGCAACAATTCTCGTATTAGAAAGATCTACTTTTTCGCATAAATACTTTAATCCTCTGGTATGATCATCGTGCCCATGAGAAATAGCAATCGTAGATACAGCATTTAGGTCAATAAGCAAAGCTTCTGCATTTTTTATGAATACATCCGAATATCCAACATCCAATAATAACTTGACCCCATTATCTTCAATATAATAGCAAACAGCAGGTTCGCCACAATAGTACTGATCAATCAGAGTGTTATTATCTACTAATACTGTTAATTTCATGAATAGGCTTTTAGCTGCTAAATAATAGCAAATATAATAATATAAAATTGAAGAAACTATGATTAAAAAGCTGAGCTTTCCACTTAAAGATACACTCCTTTATAGTTATTTATATAAGTATTTCGAATACAAAATTAAAAATTGTACTTTTGAAAGTTCAGCTTAAAATTAAAAGAAGATGATAATAAGGAAACACACCGATAGTGATAGGAAACGGATAATGGAGTTGTTAAAGTTAAATACTCCCGAGTATTTTTCGCCTGAGGAAGAAGAGGACTTAATTGATTATTTAAATAATCATGCCGACAACTATTATGTTATTGAAGACGATAATGTGATAGTAGGATGTGGCGGTTTTAATCTATCGGAAGATGGAGAGATAGGCAAAATATCGTGGGATATTTTTGATCCTCAAAGACAAGGTAAAGGTTATGGAAGTGCATTGACTAAATTTAGAATTCAGAGAATAAAGGAAATTGAAGGAGTGAAGATTGTCTCGGTAAGAACATCACAATTAGTATATCCGTTCTATGAAAAATTTGGCTTAGAACTTCGAGAAGTTGTAAAAGATTATTGGGCTAAAGGCTTTGATTTATATAGGCTCGACTCGGATATAAATCTCATTTAATAATTGATATTTTGATTGTCTATTGATCTTTCTGGAGTGATAAATGCGATGCAAATTATTCTTTATAGAGAAATTTGAATAGATAATTGTAAAAAACAGAATAAAGAGTTTCTCTTTCCATGCAAACTTCTACCTTTGCTTTTATATGAAAAATTAACTATTACATTATTATGATTATTAGAAAAAGGATAATGTTACTTTTATTATCTGTGGCATGTTCTGTTCCGCAGATTTTTGCACAAGAAGCACGTTTGTTACGTTTCCCATCTACAAATGGACAGGAAATTGTGTTTTCTTATGCAGGTGATTTATACAAAACACCAATTAATGGCGGCGAAGCTAAACGACTTACTTCTCATGTGGGGTACGAAATGTTTCCAAAGTTTTCGCCCGATGGTAGAACAATTGCTTTTACAGGGCAATACGACGGTAATACTGAAGTATTTAGTATACCATCGTCGGGAGGAGAACCTCTTCGTTTAACCTACACGGCAACAAATAGGAGAGATGATATTGGCGACCGTATGGGACCCAACAACATTGTAATGACATGGACACCTGATGGGAAAAATATAGTGTACCGTAATCGCATTAGCGATGGTTTTATAGGACTTCTTAAGCAGGTTAGTAACGAGGGAGGATTGTCAGAAACTATTCCATTACCCGAAGGTGGCTTTTGTAGTTATTCGCCTGATGGTAAAAAGTTAGCATATAACCGTGTAATGCGAGAATTCCGTACATGGAAATACTATAAAGGAGGTATGGCTGATGATATCTGGATATATGATTCTGCCAATAAATCGGTTGAAAATATAACAAATAATGATGCGCAGGATATTATGCCTATGTGGATTGGTGATGATATTTATTTTATCTCCGATCGCGATCGTACAATGAATATCTTCGTATATAATACAAAGACGAAACAAACTTCTAAAGTAACAAACTTTACTGAGTATGACGTGAAATTTCCAAGTCATCATGGTAATACAATAGTGTTTGAAAATGGAGGATATATTTATAAACTAGATGCTATAAATAAGCAACCTGTTAAAGTAAATATCTCGTTATCTTCTGATAATATTTATGCTCGTAGTGAAATTAAGAATGGCGAAAAATATTTGAATGCAGCAAGCCTTTCTCCTGATGGAGAGCGCTTAGTGGTTACTGCACGTGGAGAAATATTTAATCTTCCTGCTGATAAAGGTGTAACAAAAAATATAACACGTTCGCCAGGTGCGCACGATCGTGATGCACAATGGTCGCCCGATGGAAAAACGATTGCTTATATTTCAGATAAAACGGGTGAAACCGAATTATACATACAAGATGCAATAGGATCTGAGGCGGCTATTCAACTGACAAAAAATAATGATACTTATATTCGTGATTTCAATTGGAGTCCCGATTCTAAATCGATCGTATATACAGACCGAAAGAACCGAATTAATTTAGTAGATGTTTCAACGAAACAAAAAACTATATTGCTGACCGATCCTGTAAGTGAGCCAAGTGGTGTAACTTTTTCTCCTGATAGTAAATGGCTTACTTATAGCCGTATGGAGTCTAACGAATTCAATGTGGTATATGTGTTTAATATTGCAGCTAAAAAGGAAACAGCTATTACTGATAAATGGTACGAATCGTATAGTCCAGCTTTCAGTAAAGACGGTAAATATTTAATATTTGCTTCTGCTCGCGATTTTAATCCAATCTATGGGTCTAAAGAGTGGAATCATATATACCCTAATACAAATGGTATTTATGTAGCTCTTTTATCAAAATCAACACCTTCACCATTTCTTGAAAAAGACGCAGAAGTAAAAGTTGAAAGTAGCAGTACTCCTAAGTCGAGTGATCCAAAGAAAGCAGCGGCTGAGAAGAAAGATTCTGCAACAGTTGTAAAAGTAGATTTTGACGGAATAGCAGATCGAATTGTAAAACTTCCTCTTGATCCTTCTAATTATTGGGGCTTTTATTCGGATGGAGCAAAGGTATATTATAATAAAGGTGGATCGTCTTTTGTTTTTGACCTAAGAACTCAAAAAGAAGAAACAATAGCAGAAGGTGCTACTATATACATTGAGAACTACGATAAGAAAGCTTTGTTCTTGAAGAACAAGCAAGTATTTGTAACTAATATTCCAGCTGGAAAAGTAGATTTAAAAGATCCGGTTAATCTTTCTAACATGAAGATTACTACCGATTATCCTCAGGAATGGGCTCAGATATTTAATGAGGCATGGCGTGTTTATCGCGATGGATTTTATGTGGAAAATATGCATGGAGTAGATTGGAAAGCAATCAAAGAAAAATATGCGGTTCTTTTACCATACGTAAAAAATCGTTTAGACCTTAATTATGTTATTGGCGAAATGATTGGCGAGCTGAATTGTGGTCATGCATACGTAAATCCGGGAGAAGTAGATCGTCCAGAGCGTATCAATACGGGATTGTTAGGTGCTGAAATCTCTAGAGATAAGAGTGGATTTTTCCGAATCGAGAAAATATTGCAAGGAGCTTCGTGGAGTAAAGATTTACGCTCTCCTTTCACTGATGCGGGAATAGAAGCAAAAACTGGAGACTTTATTGTTGCAATTGACGGAATTCCGACCAATAGTGTGAATGATATGTATTCTCTATTAGTTGGTAAAGCAGGTGTTCCTACTGAAATTTCATTGAATAATAAAGCTGAATTGGCAGGAGCACGTAAAATAGTAATAAGTCCTCTTGCTGAGGAATATTCATTATATCACTACGAGTGGGTACAAAATAACCTAAAGAAAGTAGAGAAAGCTTCGAATGGTAAAATAGGTTATATCTATATTCCTGATATGGGACCTGAAGGGCTTAATGAATTTGCACGCTATTTCTACCCTCAATTAGATAAAGAGGGATTGATTATAGATGATAGAGCAAATGGTGGAGGTAATGTATCACCAATGATTTTGGAACGTCTTGCTCGCGAGCCTTACCGTTTAACAATGCGTCGTGGTTCAACCCGTATTGGTACTGTTCCAGATGCAGTTCAAGTAGGACCTAAAGTTTGCTTGATTAATAAATATTCGGCTTCCGATGGAGATCTTTTCCCTTGGGGATTCAGAGCCTTAGGCTTAGGTAAACTTATCGGTACACGTACTTGGGGTGGTATTGTTGGTATATCGGGTTCTTTACCATTTATTGATGGAACAGATATACGAGTACCTTTCTTTACCAGTTATGATGCTAAAACAGGACAATGGATTATCGAAAATCATGGGGTTGACCCAGATATTCTGATAGATAATGATCCCGTTAAAGAATGGAATGGCGAAGATCAACAGCTGAATAAAGCTATTGAAGAAGTAATGAAAGATCTTAAAACCAGAGAACCTCTTAAACCGGTTCCATCTCCAAGAGTATGGAATAAATAAAGAGAGTAAAAAATAAATATAGAATAGGCTTACATGAAAATGTAAGCCTATTTTTATAGTAGCCAATCTTCTTTATAGGGTTGGGGCTAGTTGGATTGCAAGGTTTATGGAAATTGGTAGTGCCGAACAAAACAATGTTTTTCAGTGTTTTAATTAGAATTGAAGCTTTCCTTAGAAAGCTAATATCTACATATATATTCATTAAAACTACCAGATTATGAAAAATAGAAATTTATTGATTGGTTGCTCGGCATTAGTTGTAGGTGCAACTCTTGCTTTTGCACTTAAGTCTTGTAAAACAATACCTAAGGGGGCTGTTGCTGTAAAACCATTCGATAAGGAAAAATATTTAGGGAAATGGTATGAGATTGCACGTCTGGATTTTCATTACGAAAAGAATATGAATAATACATCAGCCGAATATTCATTAAATGAAGATGGTAGTATTAAAGTTGTTAATAGAGGGTATAATTACATAAAGAACGAGGAAAAGGAGGCTATTGGCAAAGCTAAATTTGTAGGCTCATCGGATGAGGCAAAACTTAAAGTATCTTTTTTTTGTCCATTTTATGCAGGTTATAATGTAATCGCCATAGATTCTGATTATAAATATGCCTTGATTGCAGGTAAGAGTCTTAAATACTTATGGTTGCTCTCACGAAAAAAAACGATGCCCGAAAAGGTAAAGCAAGCTTATCTTAAAAAGGCAGAAAGTCTGGGATATGATGTATCTAAGCTCGTATGGGTAGAACACCGTAAATAAGTTTATTTATATTGAGTGTTATATGTGTTAACTTTTATCTATTTATAATTGTTGTTGATAGACTGCATGAGTAAATAATATATGGACTATCTTTATATGCTAAAGATTGCATAACGAGATATTCTAAATACTGAAAAAGTAGAAGTATATTAATTATATTTCGTCGCTATAGTGTTAGATATTGCAATGTCTGACACTATTTTATTGTATGTGGAATATTGTTTTTGAGTAATATAACTAATAAGTAAAATAAAAAATGTTGAATATAGGATGTCATTTGTCTATATCGAAAGGCTATGAAGCCATGGGTAAAGACGCTTTAAGTATTGGTGCAAATACTTTTCAATTTTTCACACGTAATCCTCGTGGAGGTAGTGCTAAAGAGATAGACCCGAAAGATGCCGAGGCTTTGGCTCGATTAATGGCCGAAAATAACTTTGCTCCTATATTAGCACATGCTCCATACACCCTAAACCTATGCTCAGCTGAACCCAAAACTAGAAAGTTTGGTAGAGAAATGATGGCTGATGATTTGCGAAGAATGGAACAACTACCATGTAAATTATATAACTTTCATCCGGGCAGTCATACCTCTCAGAGTGTTGATGTGGCTATCGGACAGATTATAGAAGCGCTTAATATGCTTATAACTCCCGAGCAAACTACAATTGTATTACTCGAAACAATGGCAGGTAAGGGGAGCGAAGTGGGCAGAACATTTGAGGAATTAAAGCAAATATTGGATGGCGTAACTCTACAAGATAAAATGGGTGTTTGCCTCGATACTTGTCATTTATACGATGCAGGGTATGATATTGTAAATGATCTGGAGGGAGTTATTTCTCACTTTGATGCTGTAATTGGCTTAGAAAGATTATACGCTATACATTTAAATGATAGTATGAATCCTAAAGGAAGTGGTAAAGATAGGCATGCAACCATTGGCGAAGGTACAATTGGTTTGGAGACGATGAAGCACGTAATTAATCATCCAAAGTTGACTCATTTACCTTTCTATCTGGAAACTCCTAATGAGTTAGATGGTCATGCCAAAGAGATTAAAATACTCAAAGAACTATATCAAGAAACGGACCGTACTACAGTAAAAGCTATCTGATAGATAAAATTGAAGAAACCTCGAAAAGTCGATAAGGGTATGATAATAAGTGCGAGTAGACGTACAGATATTCCAGCTTTATATTCCGATTGGTTTTTTAACCGATTGAAAGAGGGATATGCTCTTGTACAAAATCCAAGAAATCCTTATCGATTTAGTAAAGTATTGTTGAATCCACAAGTTGTGGATTGTTTTGTGTTTTGGTCGAAGAATCCACTTCCTATGATCAATAGGCTGAGTGAGTTGGATAATTATAAGTATTATTTTCAGTTTACATTAACTCCCTACGAAAGAGATATCGAAATAAGATTACCGTCGGTTGAAAAAAGAATAGAGATATTTAAGCGACTGTCAGATAGAATAGGAGGCGACAAAATTGTTTGGAGATATGACCCTATTTTTATTAATGAGACGTATTCTATAGAGTTTCATCAGGAAGCATTTTTTCGAATAACTTCACAGCTGAAAGATTATACGGAGAAATGTATAATTAGTTTTATCGATCATTATGCTCATATAAAAAACGTTTTTGATAGGTTCCATATAAACCCAATGTCAGATTATGAGATTAAATTGATAATGGAATCTTTCTCGAAAATAGTATCTGAATTTAATCTGAAACTCAAAACATGTGCGGAAGATATTGATTTGAATGAATTCAATATATCTCATGGTGCCTGTATTGATAAAGATTTGATAGAGCAAATTATAGAGTGTCCACTGATTGCTAAAAAGGATAAGAATCAGCGGGCTATGTGTAATTGTATAGAAAGTGTAGATATTGGCACTTATGATACCTGCTCTCATGGTTGTATATATTGTTATGCAACCACTAACGGTGATAGAGTATATCGGAATATAAAGTTACATGATAAAAAATCCCCCAAACTTTTAGGTCATCCTAATGAGACAGATATTATTACTCTTAAAGAAATGAAAGCCTTGAGAACAAATCAAAAGACATTGTTCTGACAGAATAAAGCTTGTTGTATATAAGTGATTATACTCTAAGTTAAGTTTAAAAATGATATAGCATTTCACTCTTAGCATCTATAAAACCATATTTTACATAGACTGATCTACCTGCATCTGTAGCATTTAGTAAGATTTTTTTATAACCTAGATTTTTAGCTTCATCCATTATCAATGAAAAAAGATGGGAAGCTATTCCTTTCCCTCTAAAGTTTGGTACAGTGTACATGTTGCTAATATAGGCTACTTTTCCATTGCGAGAATCTCTGTTGGGAGGCAATAGATAAAGAGTTAATCCGCTTGTTGCAACAATCTCATTATTGTCTAAAGCTATCCATGCCACAAAACTATTGTTATTAAGAGCATTTTCGAAGTATGCTTTATTATTTATAAATAATTCTTCTGTATCTGTACTAATGTTATTAACTTCATTAAGAAAGTCTACTCTTGTTTTTGCCAGTAAAGAAATGTCATCTATTGTAGCCTTGCGATATTCTATCATATTCAATTCAATATTTTATAATTATAAAGAGGACTAAATATAGGAAGTTTCTGATAATTATTTCAAAAATTGCGACATAGGGTTGTCGCAACCCCTATCTATTTTTGTTGTTGATAAGAGAATCGTTAAAACAAAAAACAGACAATTATGAAATTGAAATTACAATTGGTTTTTCCTGGAACATGCGAAGAAGCCTTTAACTTGTATAAAGAAGCTTTGAATGGTGAAATTGCTTTTCTATTCAGAAAAAGAGAGGATAAAAGTATTGAAGTTAGCAAAGAAGAGGGTGAGGAAATTTCTCATATGGTTCTAAAAACTAAATACTTTGAAATAGGAGGGCAGGATGCTGATAGAGGAGAAATAATAAATGGCGGAAATAATGCCAAACAAGTGTTGGTTTTTACCAATATGGAAGAATTAAACAACGCATTTGATTTACTTTCTAAAGATGGAGAAATTACAACTCCTCTCGAAAAGACATTCTTCTCAGAAGCTATTGGTGAAGTGGTTGATAAATTTGGTATCCGATGGCTTATAATGATGACCGATGACGATTATTCTGCTTAATAATAGCAGTGTATATGAAAAAAAAGGATTGGTAGAATTTTTTATTATTCTGCTGATCTTTTTATTTTTAGTAGTAATTTCACCATAGTAATAAATTACCATGCCTATGAATCGTATAGATCGGTTATCTGCCATCTTAATAATGCTTCAATCTTCTTCATCCGTAAAAACGAAGCATATCAGCGATCGCTTTAATATTAGCGTTCGAACGGTTTATAGGGATATAAAAGCTTTAGAAGATGCAGGTATTCCTATTACAGGAGATTCTCGTGTAGGTTTTTCGTTGGTCGAAGGTTTCAAACTACCACCACTCATGTTTACCGAAGAAGAGGCTTTTTCATTTTTGGCAGCAGAAAGATTAGTTGATAGGTTCTCTGATTTTGGCTTTAAAGAGAATTACCGATCAGGTATTGAGAAGATTAAAGCTGTGATGCGTTTGGCTGAAAGAGAGACCATTGATAACTTTAGTCCTACTATTGATTCATTGGATTTTCAATTTCAGAATCCGACTGATTCTCAGAATATTCTGCAAGCGGTAATGAGACAAATTGCAAATAGAAAGCAAATTGTGATTTCTTATTTCTCTTATAATAAGCAAGAGTTGTCAGATCGAAAGATAGACCCGATAGGTATATTTTTCTCGATGTCTAATTGGTACTTAATCGCTTTTTGTCATATTAAAAAAGATTACCAAACTTTTCGTGTCAACCGAATTAAGAATATTATTGAGACAGACAACAACTTTGAACGTGAGCATCCATCATTTAAATCGTTATTAAAATCACTAGGCGATAAGCAAGATTTACACGAAGTGATTCTTGAAGTAAATAAAACAGAATATTCACTGATTGATGAGAGTAAATACTATCAGGGGTTGATAAAAGAGAAAGAAGAAGGAGAGAAAATTGAATTACATTTCATGGTTTTCTCTTTAGAACGATTTGCCCGATGGTATCTTTCTTTTTTAGATGTCGCTAAGATTTTGTATCCGCAAGATTTTAAGACGATTATCAAAACTATAATTAATAATGCTAAAATGTAGCTATGCCTTATACCTCTCCCTTTATTTACGGTATAACTCATTCATATAGATTGGCAATCAATCTCGACGGAATTTAAGGATATGTCTTAAATAAAGAAGGTAGTTGTTGGACTGCAACTACCTTCTTTATAAAATATTTCAATATATATTAGTTATACATATCGGAATTAAGGTATTTGTATTTTAGATAAATCTTCATCTTTATTCAGTTTTCGGATAACTCTTGCAGGATTACCCACGGCAAGAGAGTCGGATGGGATGTCTTTTGTGACTACCGACCCTGCTCCAATAACGCATCTATCGCCAATAGTTACACCGGGGCAAATGGTAGAATGTCCACCAATCCAACAACGTTTACCTATTGTTACCGGTTTGCAATCTTCCCATACATCACGCTCGTTAGCATCGAGAGGATGCTGAGCTGTATAAATGTGTACTCCGGGAGCAATTAGAGTTCCATCACCAATAGTAACCTTTGCTCCATCCAAAATAACTGCTCCAAAATTGATGAAGACTTTATCTCCTGCATAAATATGATCACCATAATCACAATAGAAAGGTGGCTCAGTATAAAAGTTATTAGCAGAATTTGGAAATAATTCTCGCATCACATCATGAAACTTATCTGTATGATATTCTGTAATATTCAGTTTGTGAAGAAGCTTTTTTACTTCGGAGCGGATAGCTGTCATTTCTTCGCTATGTGCCCAATAAGGCTCTCCTGCAAACATTTTTTCTTTTTCGGTTCTCATTCTTATATTTTAGTTGTATCGCGTTTTCGTTGGTAAGAGCAGAATTATGTATTTGTTCTCCGTGAACGAACATATTGGTTTGCCTCTACGCCAAAGCGAAAAGAAAAGTCTTAGACCTTTTTATTTTTTTGTTGAAAATTTATAAATACAGGTTTGTACATATTCTTCTCCCGGATTTAGTCTTGTTGACGGAAACTGTGGTTGATTAGGAGTATCCGGATATTTTTGTGTCTCTAAAGCTACAGCTTCTCTGTAATTATGAGCTTTGCCGTATTTACCGATAACTTTCCCATCCAGAAAATTTCCACTGTAAAATTGTATTCCGGGTTGGTCTGACCATACTTCCATTACTCTACCACTTGTAGGATCGTATAAGCTTGCGATAAACTCTACATCTTTCTCAGTTTTACGATCTACAACCCAATTATGATCATATCCTAAGCCGTTTTTTAGTTGTTGGTCGTCAGCATCAATTCTAGCTCCAATAGTTGTTGGAGTTCTGAAATCAAATGGTGTTCCTTCAACCGAAGTAATTTTTCCCGTTGGAATTAAAACACTATCTACGGGAGTTATGCCACTAGCATTGATCGTTAACAGATGATCGGTAATAGTTCCATTGCCTGCTCCTTTAAGGTTGAAGAATGAATGATGCGATAGATTTACATGTGTTGGCTTATCAGTTGTGCCACTATATGTAATCTTAAATTCATTTTCAGGAGTAAGTGTGTATATCATTTTTACGTTTACAGTTCCGGGGAATCCTTCTTCTCCATCGGGAGAAATATAAGACAATTGTATTCGATTTTTGCTTACGCTATCCACATTCCATATCTTCATATCAAAACCATCGGGGCCACCATGAAGCGTTTGTCCATTATTATTAACGGGCAATTGATATTTTACACCATCAATCGTAAATTGTCCTTTTGCAATACGATTTGCATATCGCCCCACAACTGGACCTAGACAACGCTCTCCTTCATAATTCAAGTATTTATCGATGTTGTCATGTCCGAAAACAATGTCCTCATATTTGCCACCTTTATCGGGAGTCCAAAGAGAAATAACCCGTCCTCCAAAATTAGAAACTTGCATGGTTATGCCATTTCCCGAATCTAGAGTATAAAGTTTAATGTCTTTGCCATCTACTATTTTTGTAAATGCCGAATCTGCCATCAATGTAATTTGTGATCCTGCAGTTTGTTCAGGTTTAGCTTGTTTATTTCCACATGAGAATAAACAAAGTGCTATTCCTAGATAAAATATCTTTTTCATATATGTATAAATTAGGGTTGTTTATCTAATATCATAGTAATAAAAAGGTCTGAAATCTTAAAGATAGAAAATTCTCACTGTTGTATAATTACTTATAAATAACAGTGAGAATAATCAAGAAATACAAAATAACTAGATAAATATAAATTGTCTTTTATTTTAGTAAAGAATATATCTGTTTACCAGAAGTACCAATAGAATAATCCACAAAGAGCAACAACTCCGAGCGATGCAACAACATCCCACTTGTCCCAACTCTTTCCGATAACTTTTTTGTAATCGTCGGTGAAGGTGATAGCCTCTATTTGTTGAGCAGTTGGTTTCGGAGTAAAGAACGACACTACAACCATCAGCAACATGATGAAAACAAGCAGCCAAACTTCAAAAATAAGCCAATTGGTTTGCCAAAACCAAGTTGTACACTCCCAGTACCAGCCTGTCATTACGTCTTTACCTGTGTTTGTAAATATGTTGGTCAATAAGCGTGTCATACCGATAATAAAACCTACTATCATACCTGCTTCTCCCGCTTTCGGTGTAATTCTTTTAGAAAATATACCTAGTGCAAATACTGCTACCATTGCAGGAGCAAGCAACGATTGTATGCCTTGCAGATAATCATAAAGACTACCAAGGCTCATCATAATAGGTATCCATACAATACCAAGTATCACTACAACAACTGTTGCAATACGACCTACTAAAACATAGGTAGCTTCGCTTTTCTCTTTGAACTTAGGTTTATAAAAGTCTTCAGTAAACAGCGTAGCACAAGAGTTGAAGAATGCTGCCAAAGAAGCAACCAATGCAGATATAAAACCTATGGTAACAATACCCTTCACACCGGCAGGTAATACAAACTTAACCATTGAACCGAAGGCGGTATCAGGGTCGTCCAATGTAAACCCACTGTCGGGACGTGCAGCCAATGCAGCAGCTACCATACCCGGTATCAAGAACATAAATACTGGTAATAGTTTAAAATAGCCGGCAGCAATAGTACCTCTGCGTGCACGTTTCATTACTACATCGTTAGCCTCTCCCTTGCGTTGTCCGAGTACACGTTGAACGATATGTTGATCGGTACACCAATACCAAAAACCGATAATTGATGCTCCGATGAATACCCAAAAACCGGGATAATCGTCGTACAATGGGTCACCCGTATTGAAATGGAACATATGATTTGTACCATGTGCAGCTCCGTCTGCTCCTACATTCAGTGTTTTAGAATAATCAATCATTGCAGTCCAACCATCAGCGATACTGCCGTACCCTAGAGCTGATAATCCCAGGAAAAGTACGAGAAACGAACCAATGATAAGTATCGGGGTTTGAATTGCAGATAGTGTCATTACACCTTTCATCCCTCCGAAAACAGTAAATACACCAGTTAATACTATCAAGCCGATTGCTCCATACCAGAAAGGTAAGCCAAGAAGACTTTCCATAAAGATACCTCCAGTAAATGCTGTTACGCTCACTTTGGTCAACACGTATGCTATAAGAGTGATGATAGACAGCCATGAGCCTGTAGCTGGTGTATAACGATATTTGAGAAAGTCGGGCATTGTGATGATTTTACCCATCTTATTGTTCATCAATTGATAGAAGGGTACAAAGAGCCACCCGAGGAGGAGTATCATCCAACCTTGCATTTCCCAGTGTGCCATGCCTACACCCGCTTTAGCACCCGTTCCGGCAAGCCCTACAAGGTGTTCCGAACCGATGTTTGCAGCAAAGATAGCTGCCCCAATGATGTACCATGGCTCTCCCTTACCAAATAGGTAGTCCTCGCTATTGGCACCTTGTTGCAGGCGCTTGTCTTTTTGTACCGAACGCCAAACTGCCCATGTTACCGCCAATATCCCAATAGCGATAATCACCCAGTCGAGCCAGATAAATTCATGTGAATTCCAATTCATACGTATAAGATCATTTAAGTGATGTAAAATGTTTTTTGCTTCATTTTATAGCTATAACTACCTTTTGTTGTTACGCCTACTAAGGCAATAAAAAGCTCTGAGAGCTTATGAGAATAATTCTGTTTCCGTAAATTTTCCAAGCTTTTGATACTTATCATACAATGCCATATACACTTTATGATTTTCAAGATTGGGCTTGTATTCAGATGCAAAACCTTGCCCCATGGCTGTTTGTGCTTCTTTTATAGTTGGATGCACACCTGCTGCAACTGCCGCAAACATAGCTGCACCAAAGGCACAGGCTTGTTCTGATTTAGCCACTTTAATAGGCATATCCAATACATCTGCCAGCGTTTGCATAACAAGTGGAGATTTCAATGAAATACCTCCGATTCCTATTACACTTTCTATTTCGATACCATTTTCAATGAAACGGTCTACAATTGCTTTCGAGCCGAATGCTGTGGCTTCGACCAATGCTTTAAAAATGATAGGTGCATCACTTGCAAGATTCAAACCTGTGATTGTGCCTTTTACCAATTGATTAGCATCGGGAGTTCTGCGTCCGTTCATCCAGTCGATTGCTAAAACGCCACTTTCGGATACAGGTATTTTTGCTGCCTCAATCGATAGGGCAGGGATCATTTTATCTAAAGCTTCCGCTATTAGTTTATCTTTTGTTGCCTGATCTATTAAAGAGGATTCTTTGATCAGATTTTCGATTGGCCATGCCAATACCGATTTAAACCAAGCATATATGTCACCAAAACCCGATTGTCCTGCTTCTAAGCCAATCATTCCGGAAACTACCGAACCGTCAACCTGTCCGCATATTCCGGGAATTAGTTTTCCGTGCATGCTTTCATAAGGCACAATCATTATATCGCAGGTAGATGTTCCGATTACACGTACAAAAGTCTTAGGACCTATTTCAGCGCCTACAGCTCCCATGTGACAATCGAAAGCACCAACTCCAACAGCTACATTTGTAGTAAGCCCCAATCTGTCTGCCCATTCCTGAGTAAGATTACCTACTTTAACATCGCTTGTGTATGTCTCTTTAAATAGTCTGTCTCTATAGCCTTTAAGCAGAGGTTCTACTTCTGTCAAGAAATCATCAGTTGGTAATCCGTCCCATTCTTTTAGCCACATAGCTTTATGACCTGCTGCACAACGGCTTCTTATTATATCAGATGGTTTTGTGGTATTAGTAATTAAAGCAGACATCCAGTCGCAATGTTCTATCCAGCAATAAGCTGCATCACGAATTGTTTCGTCAATTTTTAGTACATGGGCCATTTTTGCCCAAACCCATTCGCTCGAGTATATACCGCCTTCGTAAGCTGTATAGTCGATAGGCCATCTTTTAGCTACTTCATTTATTTTTGCGGCTTCCTTTACTGCTGTATGATCTTTCCAAAGTACGAACATCGCATTCGGGTTTTCTGCAAACTCCGGTCTTAAAGAAAGTACTTCACCGTCTTTATCTATAAGTGCAGGTGTTGAGCCTGTGGTATCGAAAGAGATTCCTACAACATTTTCGGCTGTACCTTTAGGTGATTTGCTTAAAGCTTCTTTTACCGATTCTTCAAGGCTCTCTATATAATCAAGAGGGTGTTGTCTATATTGGTTTTTATGTGGGTCACAGTATTTGCCTGCTGCCCAACGTTTGTAGTATTTTACGGATGAAGCTATTTCTTTGCCTGTTTCGGCATCGATGATAACGGCCCGACAAGAATCAGAACCATAATCTAGTCCAATTGTATATTTCATATTCTATTCAGAGTTAAGATTAAATAAAAGGGTTGAGTAAGGTTTGCAATTTAGACCTAAAGCCCCGAAGATAAAATATCTTCAAGGCTATTGGTCAAACTTTAACTAACTTACTGTAATGCTTTATTTAGCAAATAGAACACTTCGTTTACTTTCAATTCGAATTTAAACTTATTGATTGTTGTGTCTTTATCAATAGTTATCAATTCGATTCCGGCTATGTCTGCATAATCTTCCAAAAACTCATTGGTTAATGCATATGAGAATGAAGTATGATGAGTACCTCCGGCTAATATCCAAGCTGCTGCACCTATTTCCAGGTTAGGTTGTGGTATCCACAAAGCACTAGCTACTGGCAATTTGGGTAATGCTGCTTTAGGTTCAATAACATCTACATTGTTTACAATCATACGGAAACGGTTGCCCATATCAACAATAGTAGCTGCAACACCTGTTCCTGCATGGGCTGTGAAAACCAAGCGTGCAGGATCTGCTTTACCACCGATACCTAATGGATGAACTTCTAATCGTGGTTTTTGAGTTGTAATTTCAGGAGATACTTCTAACATGTGAGATTGGAGAATTGCACTTTGTTCTCCATCGAAATGGTAGGTGTAATCTTCAAGGAAAGATGTTCCTCCGGGTAATCCTTTAGCCATTACCCACATGGTTCTGAGTAAGGCTGCTGTTTTCCAGTCACCTTCTGCACCAAATCCGTAACCTTCTGCCATTAAACGTTGACAAGCCAGACCCGGTAATTGGTTCAAACCGTGTAATGCATTGAAATTAGTTGTAAATGCTTTTGCTCCTTTGTCTTTCAAAAAGCGACGAAGAGCTATTTCTTCACGAGCAGCCTCGCGTACTTGTCCATGATTCTTTGCACCTTTTTTACAATCGTCAGCAAATATATATTCTTTTTCATATTCTGCAACTAGAGCATCTATGTCTGCTTCTGTTACTTTATCTTGAAAAGCTACTAAATCGCCAACACCATAATAATCATTATGATATCCTAATCTTAATTCGGCTTCTAGTTTATCACCATCGGTTACAGCTACATTGTTCATGTTGTCGCCAAAGCGGACAATAATCATGCCCTGAGCATCTGCCCAAGCTGCTGCAACACGTTGCCAAACGGCTATTTTGTTTTGAACTTTGGCATCAGACCAATGTCCTACAACTACTTTTCTGTTTTTGCGCATACGGCTAACCATATGACCAAACTCGCGGTCGCCATGCGCCGATTGATTCAAGTTCATGAAATCCATATCGATTTCAGACCATGGAATTTCTTTATTGAATTGAGTGTGAAGATGTAAAAGTGGTTTTTTGTAATCTTTCAATCCTTGAATCCACATTTTAGCAGGTGAGAAAGTGTGCATCCATGTAATGATTCCAGCACATTTAGGATCGTTATTTGCCTCAGAAAAAGCTTTTGCTACTTCGGCAGAAGAGTTTACTGTTCCTTTAAAAACAACTTTTACGGGTAGTGTACCTGCATCATTCAAACCTTTTACTATTTCGGTCGAGTGTGCATTTACCGATACAACAGCATCTCCGCCATATAACAATTGTGCGCCGGTTACAAACCAAACTTCTAAATCTTTAAATTCCATGATATATAAATTTTTTGATTAATAAGGCCTGTGACCTTTTTACTTTTTTTTGTATTAAATAGTTAATCTGTGAATGAGTATAAAAGATTTATCTCAGAACGTTATTGACCGTAATAAGCATCGGGTCCGTGTTTTCTAAAGAAATGCTTCTTTATAAGGTCATCATTCATTTTCAATTGAGGATTTACAGCGAATGATATAGATGCCATTTTAGCAACTTGTTCCAACACAACTGCATTGTATACAGCATTATCTGCATCTTTTCCCCATGAAAAAGGACCGTGATTATTCACTAAAACTCCGGGTGTATATTCTGAATTCAAATCCTTGAATCGCTCCACAATTACATTACCGGTTTCCAGTTCGTATTTGTTTTTTATTTCGTCAGGGGTCATTTGTCTGGTGCAAGGTATCGCATCCTTGAAGTAATCGGCATGAGTAGTTCCGATATTTGGAATATCACACCCTGCTTGTGCCCAAGCTGTCGCATAGGTCGAATGGGTATGTACAATTCCGCCAATTGCAGGGAATGCTTTGTATAAGACGAGGTGAGTAGCTGTATCGGAAGAGGGTTTTAATTTCCCTTCTACTACGTTACCATCCAAATCAACAACAACCATATCTTCGGCTGTCATTGTATCATACGATACTCCCGATGGCTTAATAACAACTAATTGAGAATCTCGATCTATTGCACTCACATTTCCCCAGGTAAATATTACCAATCCGTGCTTTACTAGATTAAGGTTGGCCTCGAAAACTTCTTTCTTTAATGTTTCTAACATGCTATTACAAGGTTAAAAAAGGAAAATAAGTGTTTTGAATACACTTGCAATATTACGAATAAGTGTATTAAGTAACACTTATCCGATATGTGTTATAAAACATATTAATAATAAAAAATGCCTTACAACAGATAATATTCTAAATAATCGGCTATAAGACATCATTTTATGATACCTTGATGTATGTTATAATGAAAAGAAGTATCCTTTTTTTAGTAGAAGATCGTATTTCTCTTTATTGAATTTGTAATAGAAAGCTCCTCTTTTTGAGCTCGATTTATCTTTGTCTTCTTGTTTTTCGAGAATGTCCATCTCTAAAATCTTCTTTCTGAAATTTCGTTTATCTAAAGGAGTTTGATAGATTGCCTCATATAAACTTTGAAGTTGAGGCAATGTGAACTTTTCAGGAAGAAGGTTGAAACCAAGTGGTTTGGTTGCAGCTTTGTTCCTCAGAATTTCGATTGTATCGTTTAATATTAGATTGTGGTCAAAAATAAGATCACCAACTTTATCCAGTTCCTCCCAACGAGCATCATGCACTTTGCATAATTGATCATCAAACGATTGTATATCTATCAAAGCATAGTAAGCTAAGGAAACAACGCGCTCTCCCGTATCACGTCCAATCTCACCATATGCACCTACTTGCTCCATAAAGACATCTTGAATGCCAGTATATTCAAATACGACTCTCGAAACTGTTTCCGAAAGGCTTTCTTCTGCCCGAACGAATCCGCCCATGAGAGAATCTTGTCCTTTCAATGGCTCGAATTTACGTTTTGATATAAGAAGATACAATTTGTCGTTCTTAAATCCGAGAATAAGGCAGTCCACAGAAACATAAAATTTTTCCTGATCTTTATAAAATAATGGAGTCATATTGAGTTTCTAAATTAGCATTGAATTAAAAGATGTAAATATATTGAAAATTTATTGAGTGTAAAACTAACAATTATTCTGCTCTCAATGAAGATTCGTAGATATTAATTAGATTTTGACTACAAACATACGGTATTTATCACTTTATTGGAACCTTCTATTCTGAAAGTGTTTTTTCTTAGTTGTAGTATTTATCGGAACGAGAAGGGTGCTTGAAATGTAAACATTTGAATGATAGAGCTGAAATTAACGGGCAAGCAAAAATCTATTTAGCAGATGAAATTTACCTTTGAAATAAGTGTCTTAGAAAAGTGCAATGAGTATTTTTTTGTATAAAGCTCAGGTTCCCTAATGCATAATAAATCGAACAAAACCTTCTTCTTCCTTGTTTTATATAAATATTGACAGACTTCTACAATTGGAGTTTACATAAATATTAATTTAAAAATTTAGATTATGGAAGGTTACGGAATTATATGGTCGATAATTATTGGTGTTGCCGCAGGTGCTATTGCCGGTTGGATTATGAAAGGAAATGGATTTGGCTTTATTGTTAATTTGATAGTAGGTCTTGTAGGTAGTGTCTTAGGCGGATGGATTTATGGCTTACTAGGTATTAGTACCGGTGGAATATTCGGGGTATTAATAATGTCGGTAGTAGGAGCTGTTGTTTTACTTTGGATTATATCGCTGTTCCGGAAGAAGAACGTCTGACAATAGTCAACATATGACGAAGATGTATTTATTTATATAATCTTGAAATATCGAAAAACGAGTAAAGGCAGGTTTAACCTGCCTTTACTCGTTTTTCGATATTTACTTTTCTAAACTATCCTTCCCAAGGATGGATTCTTAGTTTTATCTATCCCACGCTGCTAGATGTTCTATGATTCAAAATGGTTTGCTATAACCATAGTTCTCGCTCTTTTTGAAGAAGGATTATAAATAAAATAAATAATTGCATTCTTTTTATCTATCGAATTTAGTTAAAGCTTATCTCTCATTGTCTGATTGTGTCTTTTTTTAGAGTTTCTTCTCTTTGTTGTATTAACTATGAAAATCAATCATATATATATTATTCTTCTTTAAATATATACACTCTATGGTTTGCAAATTAACACATGGGTAATGTTTGTTCACATAGTTGTCAAAAAAATGAAAAACAAAATCATTGAATGTTTGTTCATAAATGTAAGTAGCAAAAAAATAATATTCGTGCTACTATTGACAATAACAGCGCTGAGTCTAACAAAATAAGTTTAATGTAAATATCTATCATACCTATGAGGAAAGTATTGTTAATTGGATCTATAACCTTCCTATTATCTTTATCTTATGTGTGTGCTCAGGAAGCACCCTTAGAATCAGATAGCGTTAAGAGTGTCACTCTATTAGAGGTTACGGTAAAGGCTCAGCCGTATAAAAAATATAATCTGGATAATATCTCCAGTAGTTTGAGAATACAAGGAGAAATGCTTAAGACTCCCCAGAATATACAGATAATCAATGCATCTGTTTTAAAAGATCAGCTATCGTTAAATTTAACAGAAAGTGTTACTCGCAATGTGAGTGGAACATTTCGTGAAGAATTGCATAATGGTGTTTCTCCCGACATATATACACGTGGAGGATATATAAGTGCTCAACGCAATGGAGTTGATCTTCGTCCTTTGTTAAAAGGTCCGATTGGCGATGATGTTGCCATAATTGAGAGTGTAGAGTTTATAAAAGGCCCATCGGGTTTTATGAATTCAATAGGAGATCCTGCGGGTTCGTATAATATTATCACCAAAAAGCCTACTGGCACGAACCGAAAAACTTTCAGAATGATACAAGGTAGTTTTGGGTTGATAAGAGCTGAAGCCGACTTGGATGGAACAGTGGATGAGGATGGAAAGTTATTGTACCGTTTCAATATAATGGGAATGAATAAAAAAGGCTTTCTGCAATTCGATAATAATGATCGTATTTTGATCGCACCTTCTCTTAAATATGTAATTGATAATAAAACATCGTTATCGGTTGACTACATCTACCAACGATTAAACTATATGTTTTTGAGTGAAGCACAAATCTCACCAAATGGTTTTGGATCATTACCTGGAGATTTTAGTATAAGCGATCCGAATTTGAGACCATATAGAGCTAATGACCATAGTGTTTTTGTAAACTTCCAAAGGAAATTCAATGAAAATTGGGCTTTTACTACACAGGTATCAAATATAAATAGTCAATCGGAAGGAACTATCTTTTGGGTATATGGAAAAAATGAAACAGACCCTGATATTCTCGACCGCTATTATGTTTATGATGGTATGAAATATAACATCTTTTCGACACAGGCGTTTACGCAAGGTAAATTTTCGACCGGACAAGTAAAGCATGCTTTACTTGCGGGAGTAGACTTTAACCACAAACGAAACAAAACACAAGATACTTGGAATACGGCAACTACTATTTATCCATTAAGTATGTCTAATCCTATATATTCGAATGTTATCAATAATAATGGGATAGGTGGCGACTTTAATTCGGAGAATGGAATAAATGCTCCCGAAAATTTAACTGATAGCAGATTATATTACACTTCTGCATATGTGATGGATGAAATATCTCTGTTACGCGATAAACTGAAAATTACGGGAGGACTCAGGTTGACTCAATCCGATGCCGATTTCAATCAGTATGGAGAGGAAACCGATGCCTCAGATTGGGTGCTTACACCAAGGTTAGGAGCCAATTTTCTTTTAACAGAATCTTTCAGTGTCTATGGATTATATGATAATACTTTTATCCCTCAGGCAGGTATAGCTTATGACAAAACTGCATTAAAGCCTATTCGTGGTGTTAGTTATGAAGCAGGATTAAAAAAGGATTGGTATAATAAAGCTTTAAGTACAACTCTTTCATTTTATCACATTACTCGTAGTAATAATATTGTTAAAGACCCGGTAAATAACGATTTCTACCAATCAGGAGAAAATGAATCAAAAGGAATAGAATTTGATATTCGAGGACGTATTGCTAGAGGTTTGAATGTAATTATCAATTACGCTTATACCGATTCGAAGATTACTAAAGATGATAAGAATCCAGCTATGGTTGGAATGGCTACACCTAACCGTATCAAACATATACAGAATACTTGGGTTAATTACGAATTACCATTTAAGGCACTCAATAGCTTTAGTTTGTCTTTAGGGTATCAATATATGGTAGGAAGAGCTGAAAGGTTTACATCTATTGATCCTCAGGAATTAAAAGACTTTTTCAGAATGGATGGAGGAATCGCTTATACAAAAAAGAAATTCAGTGTAAATCTGATGGTGAATAATATCTTGGATACACATCAGTATTCAACAGGTTGGAAGAAGAATGATATGTATTATTGGGTACAATTAGCTCCAATCAATTACCGTTGCTCAGTTACTCTAAACCTATAAACTATTTACCATGCGTATTATTTTTATATTCCTAAGCTTAATAGCTCTCGCAAGTTGTAGTAATCAAAATTCAAAGGATAAGAAGTCGGATAGTTCTTCTGCTATTTCGGTGACCGATATTCAAGGAAATGAGATTAATTTATCTAAACCGGCTGAGAAAATTGTATGCTTGTTCGATCCATCAGTAGATGTGATTTATATGTTACAAGCTCAAGATAAGTTAATCGGAATTCCTGCTGAGACTTATTTTGATAGTGAATTATATGATTATTACAAACACATCGATTCTCGTATCCTAAATAAGGAATTGGCAACACCGGGAAGTAATGAGCTGGCGAGTTTAGAAAGTATTATTCAGTTGGGTCCTGATTTAGTTATTGCTCAGCAATTGCCCGAAAGTGTAGTTAAAACCCTTCAAGGAATGAATATTCCGGTTTATATTGCTGCTGCCGCAAGATACGAAGACTTGGTAAAAGAAATGAAAGACATTTCGATTCTGACAGGCAAAACCGAAAGAGGAGAGGAGTTAATCACTTATGCGAAAAATAAAATAAAGGATTTACAAGAGCGTACAGCTTCACAAGGTGATTCAAATCATAAAACGGTCTATTTTACTTGGGCAAACGGACGTATCTTCTCTACCGCAGGTCGTAGCAGTATGATGAACGATTGCCTCGATTTGGCTGGTGTAGAAAATGCATGCCCATTCGAGATGGATAAACCAAACATTAATCCCGAAACTTTGATTGGATGGAATCCTGATATGATTGTGATGTGGAACGATAGTCCTGATTTGTTTTATAATAAAAAAGAATTGGGCGGGGTAACAGCAATTCGCGAAAAGCAGATTCATAACCTTATGCCGATGTTTTTTTATAATCCTCATACATTCAAATCACTATGTGCAGCAGTTGCTATACACAATTGGGCTTATGCTTCTAAGGGTGGGGATGGTACAAATGAGATAAAAGAAATACTAGGGGAGCTTTACGGAACAGAAACCAGTGAAAAACTTATAAAATATTTATAATGATTACAGAAATTGCTAAATATTGGGATAAACAAAGTGCCATATGGAGTGAAGAAAAAAAAGAAGCATGGACTTTGCCCGAAACCACATATTGGTTGGAATACTTTAAATCGCTCTTACCTCATTTACCCGGAAATCAAGTTTTAGAAGTAGGAACAGCCTCGGGTTATTTTGCTAATATCCTTCATCTTGCAGGATACGAAGTTACAGCGGTAGACTTGTCGCCCAATATGGTTGAGGAAGCTCAGCGAGTTTCTGCAGATTTGGGTCTTCCGATTGATTATCATGTAATGGATGCTCAGGAACTACAATTTCCCGAGAATCAATTTGATCTGGTGTTTACCCGATTAATGACTTGGACAACTCCCGATGTAGAGAAGTTTTATGCTGCAAGCTTCAAGGTCTTAAAATCCAAAGGTTTGTTTTTGAACTTCGATGGCGATTTTGGAGATATGTGTTTTTCGCAAGAAGGACACGAAAAATATCCAGCCGGTATAATGGAAGAAGCAAACATTATTAAAAGTAAGTTGGATATCAGCAAACACAGTCGTCCACAAAAAGATATGGAATTGTTAGAGAAAGTTGGCTTTACGAAAGTAGAGGTTGACGAGAAGGCTCAAAACAGAATTTTGCATAAGCCCGAAAATGAGGAAGCTCTCTTTCAATTAACGGCTATTAAACTCTAATCTTAACACTCTAAATATATCTGCATTGAGTAGAAAAATTGCTAATATAATATGTTTTGGACTACCTTTGCCAATGTTGGTAATCTCTTTGTTCATAGGCTCATCTGCACAAGTAAATGTTTTTGACTATTTGCCTTTACTATATAAGAAATTGGCTGATAGTGTTATGACTGCGAGCGAGATTACTCAGTACGAAATGATTTCGAATATCCTCTTCAACGTCCGGATGCCGCGAATATTACTTACCTTTTTGGTGGGGGCAGCTTTGTCTACATCAGGCGGTGTATTGCAGGGGATATTTCGAAATCCATTAGTAGATTCCTATATCTTAGGCATTTCATCAGGTGCGGCTTTTGGGGCATCGTTAGCAATTGTTTATTCGTTGAGTTTTGTCAATGTTTATGCCTTTGTAGGTGGCTCTATAGCAGTTATTCTAACTTATATGATTGCCGGTTCTCATAAGCAAATATCTACGGTCTCTATTATCCTTTCGGGAATGATCGTTTCGGGAGTCTTTATGGCTCTGCTTACTATGGTTCAGTATATTAGTAACCCTTACAAATTGCAGGCTATTGTACAATGGGCAATGGGCAATTTACATGCTGCTTCTTGGATAGAGTTGAAGCAGGCTTTTATTCCAATATTGATTTGCTTAGCTATTGTATTTTTATATCGTTGGCGTATAAATTTATTGGCATTGGGTGATGATGCAGCCAAATCGGTAGGTGTGAATCCCTCTTTTGACAAATTGATTTTGATTGTGTGTGCCACTTTAATGACTACTACAACGGTAGCCGTTGCCGGTATTATTAGTTTCTATGGATTATTCTTGCCACATATTGTAAGAATGTTACTTGGCTCGGACAATAGTAAATCAATTCCGGGAAATATTTTCTTAGGAGGAAGTTTTCTTCTGCTAATTGACAACTTATCTAGGGCTTTATTTGTTTTTGAAGTACCAATAGGAATTTTCACTACTATACTGGGTGGAGCTTTCTTTGTTTTCTTAATGAGAAAAAATAAACTGAATTGGAATTGATTACAGAGGCTATACATATTGAAGAAATGCATTACTCGTATGGCGATAAGCCCGTGCTTAATGGAGTAAATGTTGTATTTCCCGAGAATAAGTTTTCGGTCTTGTTGGGTATTAATGGGGGAGGGAAGTCTACCCTGTTTAAAATTATTGCCGGGTTATTGAAAGGGCATCAAGGAAATATTCGCATCTGTGGTCAGGATATGGATAAGCTGCGTTTCAAAGACAGAGCTTCGCTTATAGGCTTTCTACCACAATTTACCCAGTCAGTTTTTTCGTTTACAGTTGAAGAGATTCTGTTAACAGGTCGTACTGCCTTTTCGGGTTTCGCTCCTAAAAAAGAAGATCGCTTATTAGTTGATAAAATATTAAAAGACTTATCCATTACACGATTAAAGGACAAATCTTTTACTCAGCTTTCTGGAGGCGAGCAACAAATTGTAATGATTGGGCGATTATTGATGCAAAAGCCAAAAATCTTACTTCTGGATGAACCAACCAATCACTTAGATGTTTATTATCAACACTATCTGATGGAAAAGTTGAAAGATTATTCGGAGAACGATTTTACAGTAATTGCAATTATGCATAATCCGACTCTCGCTTTTCAGTATGCAGATCATTTTTGTTATCTGCATCATGGCAATATTTATACGCCTACCAATCCTGCTGCTCCTAATGTTGAGTTGTTGGAAAAAGTATATGGTATGAGCTTTGTAGAATTTACAAGAGATGATAAAAAATTTATGCTACCCTTTGGTGAGCTTCAATGAAGTTGTCTCTAATTTTAATGGAAAAATAAAAAACAAGATAAATGAAAGTAGTTCGATTTGGAGTCTCAGTAGAAAAGGATGTATTAGATTTATTGGATAATTATATTATTAGTAATAAATTCCCTAACCGTTCTCAAGCTATTCGTCACTTGATAAAGAAGGTGGAGGTAGAAAGTCAATTGGATTCCAATAAAATTGTTGGGGGTTCCATTACATTATCGTTTGACCATCACAGGAGAGAATTATTAGATCGAATAACCGAGATACAACATCAATTTTATCATGTAATCCTTTGCTCTCAGCACATACATCTCGATCATGATACTTGTATGGAAATTATTGCTTTGAAGGGTAATGCTTCGGTCTTGAGAGATTTAGCTAATCAACTAACCGCTGTAAAAGGTATTATTCACGGCGATCTGTCGATTACAATGGTATGATAATTCTAGATATAGATAAATAAAAAACATCTTTTATTTTGATTAACTGAGGGGATCCTTTTGGATACCCTCAGTTATTTTATTCTAAGACTTCTACAAAAAGTCGAATTCAATCTCAAATAATCATTGTAGTTAGTTTCCTGATCTTAATAGTTTTTGAGATGATTGTATTTGTAATTTCTTTCAGCCGCTTTTACTATATTTAATATAGATGAAGCTCAGAAGTGGTGGATATTTTTTAATTTTATCATATTTAAATCACCTTAAATTATATAGTCTAAATTATGAAAAACTTAACTGGTAATTTTAAACACAAGAAACAAGCTCTGCTTGTATTGGTTATACCTCTGATGTTTTCGTATTCTTCAGCGTATAGCATTGAACAAACAAGGAATGCTGTTGAGATTACACAGCAAAATCAACATGTGATTAGTGCAAAAAAGATAAATCCAACAACTGTTGAAGTATTATTCTCTAACAATCAGAGAATGGCATTCGATTTTTATGGCGAAAATATCTTTAGAGTTTTCCTGGATAATTCAGGTGGGATAATAAGAGATCCCGTAGCAAAACCCGAAGCGAAAATTTTAGTTGATAATCCTAGAAAATCTATTTCTAAACTAGATTTAGAGGATGATAACAGTTATATATCTTTTTCTACCGAAAAAGTGAAAGTTCAGTTAGATAAGCAAACGTCTCTTTTGAAAATCACTAATCTTGAAACCAATAGAATTGTATTGGAAGAAGCTGAACCTGTTCTTTTTGAGAAAGGAAAAGTCGTCTTAACATTCAAAGAGAATCCTCAAGAGTATTTTTACGGAGGTGGAGTTCAGAATGGGCGATTTTCGCATAAAGGAAAAGCTATATCTATTGAAAACCAAAATAGCTGGACTGATGGCGGAGTCGCTTCGCCCACTCCCTACTATTGGTCTACCAATGGATATGGTGTGATGTGGTATACTTTCAAAAAAGGGAAGTATGATTTTGGAGGAAGAGAAAAAGGCATTGTAAAGTTATCTCACGATACAGATTACCTAGATGCTTTTTATATGATAAGTGATGGAGCTGTGCCTTTGTTGAATGATTATTATCAACTTACAGGAAACCCTGTATTATTACCCAAATTTGGTTTCTATCAAGGTCATTTAAATGCTTACAACAGAGATTACTGGAAAGAAGACGAAAAAGGAATTCTTTTTGAGGATGGAAAGCGTTACAAGGAAAGTCAAAAAGATAATGGAGGGATTAAAGAGTCTTTGAATGGAGAAAAAGACAATTATCAGTTTTCGGCTCGTGGAGTAATCGACCGCTATAAAAATCATGATATGCCATTAGGATGGCTTCTACCTAATGATGGCTATGGTGCCGGATATGGACAAACGGGAACTTTGGATGGAAATATTCAGAATTTGAAGAGCCTGGCTGATTATGCTCATAAGAATGGTGTTGAAATTGGTCTTTGGACTCAATCGGACTTACATCCTAAACCCGAAATAGACGCTCTCTTGCAAAGAGATATTGTAAAGGAAGTAAGAGATGCGGGTGTGCGTGTCTTAAAAACAGATGTGGCTTGGGTAGGTGCAGGATACTCTTTTGGCTTGAATGGTATTGCTGATGTGGCTAATATTATGACCTATTATGGAGATAACAGCAGACCTTTTATCATATCGCTTGATGGTTGGGCAGGTACACAACGCTATGCCGGAGTGTGGTCGGGAGACCAAACCGGTGGAGTATGGGAATACATTCGTTTTCACATACCAACTTATATTGGGTCGGGATTATCGGGTCAACCTAACATAACCTCTGACGTAGATGGAATTTTTGGCGGTAAAAATCTGGTAGTTAATACCAGAGATTTTCAGTGGAAAACATTTACTCCTATGGAATTGAATATGGATGGATGGGGAGCTAACGAAAAATACCCTCATGCGTTGGGTGAACCGGCAACATCTATAAACCGATGGTATCTGAAACTTAAGTCAGAACTTATTCCTTATACATATAGCATTGCCAAAGAGGCCATTGACGGAATGCCTATGATTAGAGCCATGTTCTTGGAATATCCTAATGATTATACTAAAGGGAAATCTACACAATATCAATTCTTATACGGAGCTAATTTTTTAATTGCACCTATCTATCAAGAGACGAAGTCGGATGATAAAGGTAATGATATCCGCAATGGAATTTATTTACCAGAAGGTTCTTGGATTGACTATTTCTCAGGAGATAAATATGAGGGTAATTCCATTATCAATAATTATGCATCACCATTGTGGAAACTTCCGGTATTTGTTAAGAATGGAGCTATTATTCCAATGACTAATCCCAATAACAATGTTTCCGAAATAGATAAAGGCATTCGTATATATGAAATCTATCCATTTGGGAACAGTTCATTTACTGAATATGATGATGATGGAACAACTGAAGCATACAGATTGGGTAAGGGAGTTACTACTTTAATTGAATCCAATGTTAGTGGCAAAAATAATGTAGTGCTGACTATACATCCCTCAAAAGGTGATTTTAATGGTTTTGTTAAGCAAAAATCGACAGAATTCAGGATAAATGTAACGGAAAAGCCAAAGAAGATTTCAGCTCAGGTTGGGGATAATAAAGTGAAATTAGCTGAGGTAAATTCGAAGGACGAATTTTTGAAAAAGGAAAATGTTTACTTCTACGATGCTGCCCCAAACTTAAATAAGTTTGCAACTAAAGGTAGTGAGTTTGAGAAAGAAGTTCTTATTAAGAACCCGCAGCTTTTTGTAAAGTTGGCTTCTTCTGATATTACAACTAGCAAAACAACCCTGAATATAGAAGGGTTTTTATTCGAGCCTTCTGATAAGTATAGAGTAACATCGGGTTCAATAAAAGCTCCTGCCGCTGCTCAAGTTACAGAAGAAAATAGAGAAGCATATACTTTAAAACCAACATGGGATAGAGTAGACAATGCAAATTATTATGAAATTGATTTCAACGGAATGCTTTATACGACGATAAAAGATACGGAGTTGTTATTTGATGGATTGAATGTAGAAACGACTTATCCTTTCAAAATACGCTCGGTAAATAAAGATGGATATTCGGATTGGGCTACATTCAGTGCTACAACTAAATCTAATCCTTTGGAATTTGCTATTAGAGGAATTGTAGGTGAGACTACTGCTGAAAATGAAGCAGAATCGGATATTGAAAAACTATTCGACTTTGATGAAAGTAATTTGTGGCATACTAAATGGGGAACAAACTCTATTCCATTCGATTTGATAATGGATTTGAAAACAATAAATCAATTAGATAAGTTTCATTATTTGCCACGTATTGGAAGAGGAAATGGAACATTATTGAAAGGGAATGTCTTTTATCGTAATGACAAAGAAATTTGGATGGAAGCAGGTTCATTTGAATGGGCAAATAATGACGAGGTCAAAGTATTTGATTTTACAAATCATCCGACAGCTCGCTATGTGAAATTATCTGTTACGGATGGGGTTAAAGGCTTTGGTTCGGGTCGAGAATTATATGTATTTAAAGTGCCTAATACTGAAAGTTATCTTCCGGGAGATATTAATAATGATCGCCTGATTGATAGAAACGACTTGACATCATATACTAATTACACCGGATTGAGAAAAGATGATGCTGATTTCGAAGGATATATCAGTAATGGAGATATCAATAAGAATGGTTTGATAGATGCTTACGATATTTCTGTTGTTGCAACACAGCTGGATGGTGGTGTAGGAGATGATAAAGTCGCAAAAGTTACTGGAGATATTGAGATAAGTACAAAGAGGCAAAATTTGAATAAAGATGAAGTATTCGAAATTTATGTTAAGGGAATTGACCTTCGATCTCTAAATGCTTTGAGCTTTGCTTTGCCATATGATCCACAGAATTATGAGTTTATTAGCATAGAGCCATTAAATATGAAAGAAATGGAGAACCTTACTAATGACAGACTTCATACAAATGGAGTAAAAGCTTTGTATCCAACATTTATCAACATAGGCAACAAAGAACCTATTGAAGGTACTGTGGATCTCTTTATCTTGAAATTTAGAGCTAAGCAAAAATTGAAATTTGATTTGAAGATTATAGATGGATTTTTAGTTGATAAAAATTTAAATACACATAAGTTCTAAAATAATAGATAAGAGAGTTATTCTCGTTTATGTAAAATATTAAAAAGCCACTCATGACACGCTAGTTGTGAGTGGCTTTTGTGATATTTACCAATAAAGTACCACTGCTCGTTATCTCTCTCTCTTAGATGTATTGCCTGAAACAGCTCTCATTATTTGAAAATTTTATTGCTTCTTCATTTATTATTAGACCTTTATTCGTTAAATATGATATGGTTATTTTTTTGTAAATGTGTTAATATTGGTAATAGATAATTGTTTTGTGATTTTTTAGTTAGTCTCTTTTTATTTTTGTCTTTTCTGGAGCTAAATAAATGAGATTATCATCGTGTATTAATAATTTATTATATGTTTCCTTATTAATTGATTATACTCTAATTACATCTTTCAATTTTATATGAGTAGGTTATATATAAATATGATCTATCAATAATTTATTTGTTATTTAAATAAATATTTAATAATAGCTTATATTTTCTCTGTTTTTATAAAGTGTAGATTATCAGTTGTATAAATGAAATTGTTTCTTAAGAAAATCTACATTTTTGGTAGGGCCACAAATTTTAATGAGATTTGTTCTCACTTTAAAGTTAAAAAACAGGTCGTTAATTAAATTTAACATAGTTGTCAAATGTTTGATAGATAATGTTTTGTTGTGATATTTAAAGAAGTATTGACAAGATTAATTTTTGTTCACTTGTCAGTTGTTTTTAACATACTTATATTCGTAAACGTAACACGTATTGAAAACTTTATAAAACTAGTCTGCCTTACCTTGTTGCAAATTTTATTTTATACAACTTTATAAAACCATACTAAACTAAAAATAATAAAAAGATAATGTTTTATTGAGCTTAATTGGGTAAATATCCCATTAGATTAAGAGCTAACACTAATATACACGCCGATAATTAAGTGAAAACATAATTATCAATTCGAATTTTTTAACGACGAACAAAAACGACGAAACAATTACAAACAAAGAAACTAACAAAAAATCATCCCAAGAACTATATAGAATAATCAAGCCTGATACTCTGTGTCAGGGAATATCAACACTTTAAATTATACAATTATGGCTTTTAGAGCAACACTAAATTTTGGGGGCAAAGAATTTGATGTCCTTGATTGTAGTTACAAATTGAGCAGAGATATCGACTCAAAAGGACGTCCTGCGTCTAACATTTATGGCGGTATTATTAAAGTACATGTAGAATCAACCGAAGATACATCTATTTTAGAAGGCTTAGTAGCACAATTTAAACCTAACTCGGGTAGCATCGTATTCAAAAAAGGAGACGAAGAGGCTAAGATGAAGGAACTTACATGGGAGAACGGGTATATTGTTTCTTTTGAAGAAAATATCGATGTAGTTGGCTCAAAACCAATGACTCTAACATTTGAGGTTTCTGCTCAAGTATTAAAAATTGGTGGTGCACAGTTCGAACAAAACTGGCCTCTAAACAACTAAAAAGTAGAACAGAAGCGGAGTGGATTTCTCTCTTCCCGCAAAGTAATTGAGATATCGCTCCGTTCTGCTCTCTGTTTATTATTTCCTTACAAACAAAGAATATTGATGCTTGTCGAAAGTATCAACTTTCCTCTTTTGTGCCTGTACTGGAGATAACAATCAAAGATAATCATTAAATTAAAGATATATGATAAATAACTATGAAATTGGTGGAAATGAGGTCAAAATAGATTCCTCAGAGGCTATCTCAGCAATTCCCGAAAATAGAACATTAGTTGTCGAAAAATTGACGTCTGATGAGCCTATCAATCCGTCTGCTGTAACGGGATTAACGTCTATCGAGCAAGTTTTTGCACATTACAAACCAGAGGTTGATGTGGAGTTTCAGAATGCAGATGGTCAGTCTGTAAATGAAACTTTTGGCTTTACTTGCGTCGGAGATTTTAACGTGAAAAGCATGACTGCTCAAAGCCCTTTTCTAAAAGGTGTAAATACCGAAAAAGACTTCTATGATAACCTTACAAAGCAACTTCGTTCGAATAAAGTCTTGCAAAGAGCTTTAGAAAATCCTGAGGCAAAAGCTGCTTTCGTAGCTGCTCTACAAGGTGTATTGGCAGAAATGGACGAGGTCGAAAATATATCAATGTAAAAAACAAACAACAATAATGGCAGAGAAAGAAGCAGTGCAACAAGATGTTGCCGAAAAGGTAAAAGCTACCAAGAAGGCCGGTTCGATTGAATCATTGGATCAGGCAATAAATACATTGGCAAAATTCGGAGGATTCAATTTTTTGGAGTCAGCAGTAGATGGTATTGCGGCAATGAGCCCCGAACGTAAAGCTCGCAAGAAAGCATTCTTAGTGGAGGATGGTCATGCAGCACAAAGAGCTGATTTACGTAATAATATAAATCTTTGGCTTGATATTTTAGGATCTTCAGCAACCACTAGTGAGATGCTTGATAAATCTCAAGAAAAATCAACAGCTGTATCACAATTATTGGCAGAAAATCAATTGGCTGCTGTAGAAGCTGTAAAAGATTTGGAGAAATCTTATCGCAATGTGATGTTGTTCTACAAAAACACAGAATCAGACAAACTGACTAATGTTACCATCGTGAATGCTTCTGCAGAGCAGACCTCAGACTTGGATAACTCACGTTTTATTGATTATGTTGCTAATGAACTGAAACAGAATTATGATAAGCTAGATCTACGTAACAATTATTCTTTGATGGTAATCCCTGGATATTTAGGTAGTGCTAAAGTTATCGATAAATGGTCGAAGATCGCTTATGAGAATAAAGTTCAGCTATATACCGACTTCATGGATTTGGATAAACCGGATGATGTTGTTGATATGTTTTTCAATGCAGGACTTGCTTCGGGTGAAGCTTATAAAGCGAATACTTGTTTAGCTTGTAACTGGTTGATAGGTAGAGGTAAATATAGTGAGTTGGGCGAAGAAGATGATCTACATGTATCTCCTGCTGCTGCACTTGCCGGAAAGATATATGGTACACTTATGTCTCAGATTACTGCCGGAAAGAAGCATGGAGGAATCAATGAAGTTGATAGTGTAGTATTTCCTCTAAAGAAGAGCGAAATTTCTCAGTTGGACAAAATGGGATTAATTCCTATGGTAAACGAGTATGGCAAAGTAATGGCGTTCTCGGGTAAAACATTATTCAATGGAGATAATTTAGGCTTACAAACTTATTCGGTAGTTCGTGTATTCGACTATATCATGAAAGTTTTGTTTGATTTCTTAAATCGCAGAGCATTTGAGAATTGGAGCGGAAAGACTGAAAGAGATCTTAGGAGCCAAATTATCAAATTTCTAGATGGTGTACAAGGACCTGATCGCCTGATTGAGAAATTCAAGATCGTGCGCTTCGAACGTGATCCTAACCAAAAAGACCGTATTTATTTGGATCTTCATATAACTCCATATTTTCCTGCAAAAAGTTTTGTTATCAAAATGGACGGAACAAAAGGAGAAGAAGAGAATGCATGGAATACAGAGGTTGAACAGCAGTAATAATATTTTCAATATGATGGCTCGCACAAAGCACTCGTTATAATGATAGATAATCAAAGAGTGCTTTAGCTGCCTCCTTATTTAAGTATGAACTATGGATGGTAAAGGTATATTCAAGCTTCGTAAGCCAAGTGAAGATAATATTCAAAATCTTTATTTTGAGAATTACGATCTTATGCATTGCGAATACTCCTTTGATAAGGGTATTACAAAAGAAGGGAAAGTGAGAACAGAGGTATTGGCAGGTAATATAAGAGTAGCATTACCTATGTTGCCTACTGCTGAGTTACTGTCTTGGGCATTCGATCGTAGCAAGAAATACAATGGAGAAATAACCATCCACGATGCTCATGAAGAATCTTTAGATAAGATATACTTTGAAGAAGGTCGCTTGGTAGGATTCAGAATGCATTATGAACCCAATGAGGATAAAGAGAATGTAATTCTTTTGCTTTCGATTAATGCTCAGCGTATGATTGTAGGCGATGTTGAATATATAAATCGTTGGAGCTGATGGGATTCTTTGATCGTTTTAGAAAAGGCAAGCTTTTCTATGGGAAGAATATGCCTGCCATGGTAACCGAATTTCGGTTCATGAAGAAAAAGTATATTCTAGAAGAATTCGATTTAGAATTTAGACAAGATGTGAATGAGAAGAACAAACCCGATAGTGATACTTATGGCGGTATTCTTACACTGACATTTAGTGAGACTCCCGACCAGTGGATTAACTTATGGATGATGAATCCTTATGAAAAAAGAGATGGTGAAATAAGGTTTCTTACAAATGAGAGTAAGATAACGGAAGGTGCAGCATTGATCATAACATTTCAGGATGCTTACTGTATCAGTTACCAAAAGACATTGAACCCCAAAGGAGCGGGAACTCTGACAACTTTAATTGTTTCGCCTCGCAAAATAAAAGTGGGAACCGAAGAATTTGAAAATAAGTGGAAATGAGCATCACAGAACATACTATAACCGAATTGTATTTATACCTGAAACTCGATATATGGAATTCAGGCCGTGTTGCCAGATGGGGACACGTTAAAAAAGTAGATATAGAGAATGATAACTCTACCAATACAGGGTATTATCTACCTAAAGCATTGAATAGCTATACATCGTTTTCTCCCGCAAAGCAGTTGGGCATTGGGTTATATTTATTGGACTTACATCTAGTCAAAAGAGATGTCTGGAATAGGCAACTTGTGTACTTAGCTGTAATAGCTGTATGCCAAACTACAATGGCACAGATAAAAACTATGTATTGTATTGAAATAACTAATTCGATAGAATTGGGAGCACTTCGAGAACTTATGACAGATAATCCGGCTCAATCGTCTATGAGGAAACGTAAGTCACCCTTCAGAGTAAGTAGGACTCCAAGAATGTTTGATTCCAGTCCGATAAATTCAGTTCGAAGAAAGCACTAATTAGATAAAGTATTGCATCAATAATTATGAAAAAGATCTGTTATAAAGCTCCTTTTAACTTTCAGTCTATCGTTACAGGTGTTGCGGATACAATGCCTATGTGTACCGAATTGGAGTCAATTGATGATTACTTGGAATTATTAATAACAACCTGCCCGGGCGAACATAAGTTTAATAAAAATTTTGGGTGCAAGATATGGGATATGGATTTTGAAATGGTTGTTTCTAGAAAAGAGTGGCTTGATGATTTTCAAGGACATATTTTAAGTGCTGTGCAACGTAATGAAAGCAGATTAAAAGATGTGACCGTCTCTATAGATATTCTGGAAGTAACTAAAGAAGATCATGTGATGAAGACCACGGCTATTAAAAAAAAGGTCATGGTATATATAAATGGGATCATTACTTCAACAAATATACCTTGCGGATTTAAGTATGCATTATTTCTAGGGCCTTTATCAACAGAATAATACAATGGCAGATTTATCAACAGAATATGGACATAAAAGGAGTATACTTGATCGTATGATCAGGGTTACCTCTGAGTATATGGGTATCAAGCAAAATGAATTGAGAGATCCAATGGCTCTTCTTTTGCTGGAGTGCCTAGCAGAGGAAGTTTATAAAATATCCGGAGAGTTTGATAATATGGAAGACCGGATATTAGATAAGTTAGCTGATATGCTTGTATCTGATGTAAAAGCTATAGCTAGGCCGGCGCATGCTGTTTTGCATGCCATCCCATCTGAAAGTAAATGTCTGGTTACACCTCAAACATCTTTTACTTTGCAGGCTGATAATGATCTTACTTTTTTTCCGGTATGTAATACACAACTGTTTAAGGGTGATATCAAGTATTTTGCCCACAAAGGACTATTCTACTCTATTGATAAGACACAACATAAAACATTACTTTCTAGGGCTAAGAAAACATCCGAATTTGCAGATAACACTTTCTGGATGGGGCTAGAAGTGGATGAGAAAATAAATAACTTGGAAGAGCTTTCGTTCTATATTGATTTTACGAATACCTACCAAAAGATGAACCAATTAAGCCTGCTACCATATAGTATATGGAAGATGCAGGATAGAGAGATACCTATAACCAGAGGTATTCCTTGTAAAAAAGAAAAATACGCAAACCACACTTTGGAATTGTTTTCTGGATATGACTTGTCCTACAAAATAAATGATTCTATAAAAAAAGAATACGATCCTTACTTTCTTCATATAGGTGAAAGCTTCGATATCACAGAAAAAAGAGAATTCTTTCCTGATAAATTAAAGGAATATTATCCAGAAGGGTTTTTGGAAGATTTTACAAAGCCTCTTATATGGATTGAAGTTGCTTGTCCTTCAGAGGTTACAGACGAGGCGATCTCTTCGATACGTTTGAATATTAACTCTTTTCCTGTTGTCTGTAAGAAGTTAATATCCAAGACTATCGAGTTAAATCGAGTAGTACCCATAATCCCGTTAGATACTGGTAATGACGAGTCATTTATATCCGTTTGCTCTCTGATAGATTCGATGGGTAAAGAATATTATGATGTGCCATTTAAAAACAGTGATTTATATGGAATTTATGCTTTACGCCGTGGAGGTTGTGAGAGATACGATAAGCGCGAAGCAAGGCAGTACCTTCTAAATATACTTACTCATATAACTAAAGAGGCATCATCCTTTATGTCAGGGGAAGCGGACGAAAAGAATGATATGGAGGAAATACAGGAAGATATAAGTTTATTATTGAAAGGTTTGCGTAGCATCGTTTTGAACTCCAAAGATAGATATGAGATTAAAAATTATATTCTTTTGAGTCCACAAATAAATGATAAGAATCTTTACTTCGTCAACTATTGGGTGACAGTTAATAATATTCCAGAGAATATGAACCAAGGATTGGTAATGCAGGCTGAACCTGGATTACAATTAGATCCGAGTTCTATTGTATTAGTGTCATCCGTAAAAAAAGGGAAAGGTGCACCAGGTGAATCAGAAAAATATAAGATATATAGTAAAACGATAACAAATAGTCGCATACTGGTTACTAATGATGATATTAAAGCTTATTGTATGCAGGAATTCGGAGATTCAATAAGTGAGGTTCAGATACGAAAAGGACTAATTGAAAGTGAAGATTCATCAATCGGCTTTATTCGGACTACCGATGTTTATTTAAAACCACGTAGAGGATTGAATAATTATATGGGGCAACGTGATGAAACTTACTTTTGTGAGTTATTGAAAAAGAATTCTCCTTTTACGTTCAGATACAGGGTATTTATTGATAAAACACTCTCAAACTAAGATAATTTATATGGAACTTGTATTAAGTAATTTTGTGCTATTATATTTATTATTGCCACTTGTAGGACTACTACTTGGGGTGGTAATGTTCTTTATTGCCAAAAAGAACAGGCTTTTGAGTGATAAGAAAGTTATATTCTATTTTCTTGCAACCTGTTTGTTATTGGCTGCTCCTGCCTTTTTGGGTTTTATAGACTATTGGTTTATGCCCTATTGCTATATCGGTCTACAAGTTCTATACTTATTATTGGGTTGGTGGAATCTCAAGCTAATGAAATATTTTGTTAAAGGTATCGAAGAAAAACCCTACTATGTAGAATTTCTATTGGTGTTTGTACTTATGATTGTTGGTGCAGGGTTATTCTCATTGGTCTTTAACCTATGCAACGAATTACAATATGGTCTATGGGCAGCGACCTGCTTGCTAACTTTTATTTTCCCATCTCTTTTTATGAAAACATACCGAACCTTCATGGATATACCGTTGGAAGTGTATGATATCTGGTCATATAAAGAAGAGTCGGATGAGATAGATGCCGAATATATGGATAACAACAAGATAATTGTAGTAGAACTAGAAATTTTTAAACAAGTAACACACCGAGAACCTCTGAACATAAAAGTTAAAGCTTCGGAGAATATGCCTTTTGGTATATGGTTCAAATTGTTTATAGGCGACTATAATAAAAAATCACCTAATGCAGCAGTTGCTTTTGATGATGAGAGTGATTCATATGGCTGGATGTTTTATGTGAACTCAAGCATATTGGGGCGTAAGAAATATATAGACCCAAGATTATCTTTTATGGCTAATAAAATAAAAGAAGAAAATGTGATCATAGCTAAACGTGTTCAATATAAAGAATACAACTAGTGATCAAAATATAGAGGAGTTGAAAAAATGAATAATATATAGGATCATGGATAATAAGATATATAGATTGGTTAATTGGAAAGAAAATATGGATGTAGATTGTTCACATTTAGAACAATTGGAAAACTATTTCATAGACCGTCTTTGTGATACAAAAGCTGTAATGATGAATGGTCATAATTACGGCTTACTACCACCTTTTGGAGAGAATAAAGTATCAAGTAGATTTGAGATTAGCGAACAGCTTACAGGTAAGGTGGAAATAAAACTTAGAAGTTGTAATGCAATTACTGGTGGAGGGTGTCGTATATCTTATAACCCTGGACAATCGAACTTTCTTTTGTATACGCATACTTTTTCTGAAGAAAAAGAGTCTCAATCAAAAGGAAATGGTTTTTGGGATGTAATTCTTACGGTTGATCCCTTTAAAAGAATCCCAACTGGCATTCCCGATGGAGAAGAGACTCCTCCAAGGCATCCCGATACTACTGAGTATTATGGGTTGACTATTGCTCCACAAGGGCAAGTAAATAAGGAACAATTAGGGATGTTTCATTTAGTAATAGGGCGTATCAGACAAAATGGTAACCGTTATGAAGTGGATACACAATATATTCCTCCTTGTGTAAGTATGAGTAGTCATCCCGATTTATTGGATTATTATGAGCGCTTTGGTAGCTATTTGAATGATATAGAAAGAGCTTCAAAGATAATTATATCAAAGACTCGTGAAGGAACTAGAAACTCACCTTTGGCTACGCATATAGGCAATGTGTGTGAAGACCTGATGAGGTATATTGCATCCATCTATTTTGCATATCGAAATACAGGGCGTACAGCAGCTCCGGTAGAAATAGTAGGTTACTTTTCAACTCTGGCTCATACCTGTTTTATTAGTTTGAATTTTATTTCGAGAACACAACGGGAAGAGTTGCTTAAGTATTTTTATGAATGGAGTGATGTAACTCCAGGTTCATTCGAAGAATTGTTAGCAAATAGTTTGAATGTTATATATGAACATGGCAATATCCGTACAATTATGTTACAGATAGAGTCATTTCTGCGAGTTATGGGTGAATTATGGTTGAAACTAAGTTCATTGGAATATATCGGTCAGCATAAAGAAAATATTGTTATATCGGAACGTACTAATCAAACAGATGCTCCAAAGGTAAAAAGTGGCTGGACAATTTTAGATTAAGAAGCAATGGAGACCAAAAGTAGTACTCGAAAAGAGAAAGTAAGAGCTGTCAATACACTTGGAACAGATTTCCGTGCAGAAGTTATTGCCGCTGGACTAATTGCCACAGGTAATGCCGAGGATAAAACGATGATCATCCGTCAGAGAGGTGATAAAAGACATGTCTCGAAAGATATTGATAGGATCGAAAATGATTATTCCGTTTATGACATGATGGAGTACTTATACATTTATACTAATAGATTTGGTATATATGATTCGTTACCCGAGGGAATATTTCATCAACCTAGCCATGTTAAAAAACAAAAGACAAAAGATGACATCATTCATGAGATACGCGGCTATCGTGATCAGGAATTTTTTGCCCGAAGGTACTTTCAGCCTTTCGAAATGGTGTTTGATAAACTTTTAGTAGGTGCTCAAGAGTATGAACAGAAATTTGATAAGGCTTATTTTCATTCCAATCTTTCCGAAATTTTTGAAGACCAATGGGATATTCTCAAACATTTGACTTTAGCGCAGGCTCTTTTATTTATACGTATTATTCCTGTTATAGCCGAAGTCTCAGAAAGCAAAAACTTGTCTGAAAAAGTCATGTCTATTGTATTGGGCTTTGAGGTCACGATAAATGAGGACAAAAAATCGTGGATGAAACTTGAACCTCAAGATCGAGTAAAGCTAGGGCAATGGAAACTAGGTAATAATTCTATACTTGGTAACTCAGTTGAAAGTGATGATCAAGATTTGATTGTTACAATAGGACCTCTAAGTCCTCAGGAAATGAAACTATTCGAATCAGGTAAGTCGAATGATCTGATTTTAAAAAAACTAATAGATATAGTACTTCCTTTTGATAGGAATAAACAAATAAAATACCGAATCTCTAAAGAAGAGTCTAAATTCCGTTTATCGGGTAAAACGCATAAAGCATATCTAGGCATTAACACAACCCTATAAAACATAAAAACATATGGCAACACAAAGTTATTTAGAAGAGAAACTGGCTACCAATGCCTTAGTTTATGTAGAAGGTAAAAAAGTGAAGTTTGATTCATTAGTTCTTGATCAAGCATTTGGTCAGCATCATACATTCCAAATTAAAATGGATTATGATAGCCTGAATCAAGAATTTATGAGTAATCCTCTGGAACAAATGAATCTGATCGGTAAGATTCTTGATATAGAACTTCTACAGGGTAATGATAGTGCCAATGCCTATGAATTTAAAGGTGTTATAGCAGATGTTAGCAATGAAGGCGAAGACGGAAAGCACGGTTATCTCATTTTACAAGGATATAGTACAACCGTACTTCTGGAGAGAGGTAAACGTATGGATGTCTTTAGTGAAATGACCTTGCAAGAAGTTTTTAAAGAAGTAACGGATGGTGTAATTAACAAACGGTTGTCGTGTGTAAATAGCCCTGCGTATACAGGAAAGGTAAGTTTCCTAATGCAATATAATGAAAGTGATTGGCAATTCTTACAGAGATTGTCTGCCATATCGGGAGAAACCTTGTTCTATACAGGGCGAGACCTTGTTTTCGGTCAGTATAAAGATTGGGATCCGATGGAGGTAACCTACGATAAAGAGATTACCCAATTCAGATCAGGGGCAAGGCTATTAGCTAATAACTTTACAGGCTACCAGTATCTTTCCGATAATGACGATATGTTGATCCAGGATGCACCGGAAAGAATAGACGATGCCAATGATTATGTGAATACCGCAGCATTACAAAGTAAAGAACTTACAGAAAAACGCCCAGTAAAAGCTCCTGTCTTATTAAATGTAGAAGACAAAGGATCACTGGACGAAATAGTGAAACGGAATAAAGTAACCACTGCATCGCGGACTGTTTACGTAGAAGGAAAAGCCAAAACTTGTGCACCAAGAATAGGACGACTACTAACTATACGTATGCCTGGAAATATGCCCGGAGCAAGTAATCTGGGAACCTATCGCATAATAAAAGTACGTCATGTTATAGATCAAGGAAGCAGATATCATTGCGAATTTGAAGGTATACCCTCGGCTTTGAAGTTTTTCCCCGTACCCCAACTTCAAATGCCTCTTATCGGTCCATTATTAGGACAGGTAGTTAAAAACAATGATCCTCAAGGACAGGGAAGAGTGTGTGTAGAATTTCCTTTCGCAACAAACCGTGCAAGCGAAACTTGGATGCGTGTGATGTCACTCAATGCAGGTTCGAGCAATGAAGTTGGTAAAAATAGAGGAATGGTGTTCGTACCCGAAGAAGGCGATCAGGTGATGATTGATTTTGAATATGGAGATCCTAACCGTCCATTTGTAAAAGGAAGTATGTTTCATGGAGCCAACGGTAAGGGAGGGGGAAGCAATAATGCTGAAAAAAGTATTATTACCCGAAGCGGAATAAAGATTGTATTTAATGATGACCAAAAATCGCTACATATCGAAGACCCCAGTGGAAATACTTGGGATATGGATGGTAATGGAAATATAACGGTTAACACTCCCGAGACACTGACTTTAAATTCAAAAAACATGATTGTTAACGTAGAAGAAAATATGGATATAACGGTTGGAGGAGATATGAAAACGTCTATAGGGGGCAATCAAAGAATAGAAGTAGTAGGTGACGTAGAACGTACGGCAACTAACTTGAAAGATTCTTTTTCTTCAAATTCAGAAATAAATATAGGTGAAAAACTTACGCAAATAGCTGGTGAAACTGATATTATAACTACAAATGGAGATATGATAGTAAAGAGTGCAGGAAAAGCCTTAGTGCAAGGAGCAACAGATGCGAGAGTAAGCAAAGGATAAAATTATGTTTTCTATTTAATAAGATTCGTTATTAACTAAATATGAAATTACAATTATTCTCTATACTTCTATTGATAGTTATTGCTGTAACTTATGTAAACTGTAACGGAATGGAAAATAAAAAATATGAATGGCTTCCTACTGAATGCGCCCCTAAAATGTATCCAGTTTGGATTGTAAGCGGATATTTTTCTTCGGAAGAAAAAATAGTTGCATTTGTTCCTAATTATGACTTTGTAGATAATGGCTGGGGAAAGCATGGTTCTACCGAACTGGTTGGATCTGAGCTGAAATTGCTGCCAGATGAATTATTTATCGAGTGGTTTTCCTTTACCGAAAATAAATTTTATAAAGGTACTTTTAGCTTGCCCAAAGATACTATTATTGCCCTCATGGAGCGAGGATTTCCCGTTATCGACAAGCGGTTACATCAGACGTATCGGTATCTCTTGGTAGGGCTTGCTCCGGGAGGAACGGTGGCAGTATGGTTGCGCAGTAGTGACGGATGGGTTACAGAAGTGGGACATTACCAGGCAGAGGAAATAACTCGTACTCTCGAAAGTTTTCTCGGAGAGTTACGAACATGGGGATGGGTTCAGGAATTGGATATGGATCCTAAAGACGTAACACAGGAAGATTTTAGGAATTCCTTTCTTTATAAAAATGAATCTCGTGCAGGCAGGCATTTAGACAGTATTCAAGGGAAAATACCCTTTGGCTTATGGGACAAATACCGTGAAAAATTTCTTTTTAGGGTGAGGATGGATTACGACGATCCTACCGCCGTTACAGACATGGTCTTATCGGAATATTATAATGGGGAAGAGGAATCCGTGCAGATTTATCCTCAAAATGACAATGGTTTTAAAATGCGTGCCCGTATCCGCTTCTTCAACACCTATTGGTCATTTGGTCGTACTTTGAAAGAAACAACAGTAATGATGGACGAAACCGAACTGATGGAGGCATACAATACTCTCTACGAAGGTAATCCCAACCGCGAAATAGAGTTGCGAGTACACGTCAATAAAGAGAATAATTTTATCCGCTTGTGGTTGTCTGACCCCCATGCCGAATATCCGAAAGAATTGGAGCTGACCAAGGCATATATAAAAATATACCCGGTAAGCGAGACACTTCGACATCGATATTTGGTATTCAGAGAAGAGTTTAAGGATATGTATAATCAATAAAATAATACACTATGACATATGACAACCCCAATATAAAGCAAGAAGAAAAAACTAAAAAACTAAAAATACTGCATATACTTCTATTAATAGTTATTGCTGTAACTCATGTAAACTGTAACGAAATGGAAAATAAAAAATATGAATGGCTTCCTGGTAGGTGTGCCCCTCAAATGTATCCGGTATCTATTGTGTATGGTTATTTTTCTTCAGAAGAAAAATACATTGCATCTGTACCTCGTGGTATTCTAGTAGATAACGGCTGGGGAAAGCAGGGCTCTATCGAAGTAGTTGGCCCTGACCTAAAAACCCTACCGGATGAATTATTTATAGAGTGGTTTTCCTTCACCGAAAATAAATTTTACAAAGGTACTTTTAGCTTGCCCAAAGATACTATTGCTTCTCTCATGGAGCAGGGATTTCCTGTTATTGACAGGCGGTTACATCAGACATACAATTGTATCTCGGTAGGGCTTGCCCCGGGAGGCAGAGTGGTAGTATGGCTACTAAGTAGTGACGGATGGGCTACAGAAGTGGGACATTACCAGGCAGAGGAAACAACTCGTACTCTCGAAAGTTTTCTCGGAGAGTTACGAACATGGGGATGGGTTCAGGAATTGGATATGGATCCTAAAGACGTAACCCAGGAAGATTTCAGAAATTCCTTTCTTTATAAAAATAAGTTCTCCACAGCAGGCAGGCATTTAGACAGTATTCAAGGGAAAATACCCTTTGGCCTATGGGACAAATACCGTGAAAAATTTCTCTTTAGGGTGAGAATGGATTACGACGATCCCAATGCTATGACTGATAGGATAAAGTCAGAATATTACAATGGAGAAGAGGAATATATGCAGATTTATCCTCAAAACGACAATGGCTTCAAAAAGCGTGCCCGCATCCGCTTTTTCAATACCTATTGGTCGTTTGGTCGTACTTTACAAGAGACAACAGTAATGATGGACGAAACCGAGCTGATGGAGGCATACAATACTCTATATGAAGGTAATCCCGACCGCGAAATAGAGTTGCGGGTACATGTCAATAAAGAAAATGATTTTATCCGCCTATGGTTGTCTGACCCCCATGCTGAATATTCGAGAGAACTGGAACTGACCAAGGCATACATAAAAATATACCCTGTAAGCGAGACGCTTCGACATCAATATCTGATATTTAGAGAAGAGTTTAAGGATATGTATAATCAATAAAATAATACACTATGACATATGACAACCCCAATATAAAGCAAGAAGAAAAAACTAAAAAACTAAAAATACTGCATATACTTCTATTAATAGTTATTGCTGTAACTCATGTAAACTGTAACGGAATGGAAAATAAAAAATATGAATGGCTTCCTACTGAATGCGCCCCTAAAATGTATCCAGTTTGGATTGTAAGCGGATATTTTTCTTCGGAAGAAAAAATAGTTGCATTTGTTCCTAATTATGACTTTGTAGATAATGGCTGGGGAAAGCATGGTTCTACCGAACTGGTTGGATCTGAGCTGAAATCGCTGCCAGATGAATTATTTATCGAGTGGTTTTCCTTTACCGAAAATAAATTTTATAAAGGTACTTTTAGCTTGCCCAAAGATACTATTATTGCCCTTATGGAGCGAGGATTTCCCGTTATCGACAAGCGGTTACATCAGACGTATCGGTATCTCTTGGTAGGGCTTGCTCCAGGAGGAACGGTGGCAGTATGGTTGCGCAGTAGTGACGGATGGGTTACAGAAGTGGGACATTACCAGGCAGAGGAAACAACTCGTACTCTCGAAAGTTTTCTTGGAGAGTTACGAACATGGGGATGGGTTCAGGAATTGGATATGGACCCTAAAGACGTAACACAGGAAGATTTTAGGAATTCCTTTCTTTATAAAAATGAATCTCGTGCAGGCAGGCATTTAGACAGTATTCAAGGGAAAATACCCTTTGGCTTATGGGACAAATACCGTGAAAAATTTCTCTTTAGGGTGAGGATGGATTACGACGACCCCAACGCTATGACTGATAGGATAAAGTCAGAATATTACAATGGAGAAGAGGAATATATGCAGATTTATCCTCAAAATGACAATGGCTTTAAAAAGCGTGCTCGCATCCGTTTCTTCAATACCTACTGGTCGTTTGGACGTACTTTGAAAGAAACAACAGTCATGATGGACGAAACCGAACTGATGGAGGCATACAACACTCTCTACGAAGGTAATCCCGACCGCGAAATAGAGTTGCGAGTACACGTCAATAAAGAGAATAATTTTATCCGCTTGTGGTTGTCTGATCCCCATGCTGAATATCCGAGAGAACTGGAGCTGACCAAGGCATATATAAAAATATATCCGGTGGATGAAAATGATCGACACCGATATATTGCATTCAGGGAGGAGTTTAAGGATATGTATAATCAATAAAATAATACACTATGACATATGACAACCCCAATATAAGGCAAGAAGAAACTACCTTAAAAAAAGGCTACATGACTTTTGGTGTTTTTTTTGATGGAACTTTAAATAACCGAACCAATGTGGCTGCCCGTGAACAATACGAGAAAGAACTTGCTGACACCAAAAAGAAACACTTTTCGTATGCCCCGAGTCAATATGCTAAAAATGGGAAAAAGGACGAGGAGAGTAGCTATCATGGCGATTACTCAAACGTTGCACTGCTGAACAAAGCTTATCGGAAAAGTGAAGATGTAATAAATCTTTATATAGAAGGCATAGCCACAGAAGATCTGGAGGCGGATGATAGTGAAGGGGCAGGTTTTGGAATGGGTGATAGTGGTATACGGGGAAAGGTAAAAAAAGCTTGTATGAAACTAGCCAATAACTTTGATGGTGACAAGTTTGGGGGGCTAAATATTGATATATTCGGTTTTAGCCGTGGTGCAGCTGCTGCTCGTAATTTTGCCTATGAGATAACTCGTTCAGATGGTATCGAAAAAGAAGGGACGGTTGACAAACAAAAATATAAAACAAAAGGAGTGAAAGCCGGTGGTTTTCTAGGCTATTTTCTAGGGAAAAAGGGTCTTGATATTGCCAATATCACGATCAATATACGTTTTGTAGGTTTATTCGATACTGTGGCATCTTACGATCCCGAAGGCCTTATTAAAGGTCCTAAGGTCATTAGCTATGCACCGGCATTGATCACACCAATTTCATTTAACGTTGATCCTAAATTTAAAGAAGGAGCCAAACTTTTGCATATGAATGCCGGAATTGCCAAAGCGAAGAAAGCCGTACATTTAGTGTCAGACGACGAACACCGTAAAAATTTTGCCATAACTCCTATCCAAAAAAGCACAAAAGCCACTGAGAAAAAGCTACCAGGAGTGCATAGCGATATAGGTGGCGGATACCGTAATAAGGCTTATGAAGAGGTGGAAATAAAACTCCAATATAGGGGAACTGACGACTTGTTAAAAAGAGCACAAGCTTTGAGAGCCCAAGGTTGGTATACAGATAAGAAGGATGAACTAAGTGTGAAAGAAGAAACTTCTAATTCTTTTGACCGGATGGTTCGATGTAATAAGCTGTTGGGAAAGCGCCAGTTAAGTAACAAGTATGCTTATATTGTCTTAAATATTATGGCAGAATATGGCTTGGAGGTAAACGATAAAATGTTTGATATGAAGAAGCTACAAAAAATACCTTCTCTACCTTCAAATCAGGGAGCAATAGCCGAAAGTGCTTGGTATACCTATATGAATTCGAGTCTCGCCGAATTATTCTTTAAATGGAAAGAGGATGTAAATACTTTTAGGAAAGATAATATCAGAGGATATACTGGTCCAGTTCCGGACGAAAATATTATAGCTACGCTTAAACCTCAAAGAGAACAGGATTGGAAGAAGTTTATAGAAAGTTGGCTTGATTGCTCAACAAAGGATGGAAAATTAGCTGAGTTGTCCATGCCTGTAGATTCGGATGAGGGACTTCTTATTTATGCTCAAAAGCGCATCCATAAAATTATATCGGGAGAATCGAAAGGTTGGAACTATATCCCTTCATCTACCATATTCAATACCTACAAGCTCAATCATTATAATGAAGATTCTGTCAATAAAGTAAAAAATGCCTTATTTAAGAGGATTATCGACCAGATCTACCTGAAAGGCTTACGAAACAGATATTTACATTGGTCGGCGCACTACAAAGGTCTTTTATTTAAGGAAAATATGGTTATACCACCACCACATAGGCCTAGCGAAAATAATTCGCCTACAGAGAGTGGAATAAGAGAAACCTATTATGCATGATGGATAACACAGTATCTTATAGGCTTACATGTAGTTTAGTAACACTTAATAATGGAGTAAGCGAGAGTAACGTATATGAACATATAATTCGGATACGTTTTCTAAAAAAAACGGGAGAGAAGGCTACTGTTTACAATAGAGAATTAGATATGTATTTTAGTGATAAATCAGCATTATCTATTGTTTTTGAATTAGAAATAAGTAAGGTACGCCTATTTTTATCTCCCAGATTAGGACGTGCTTCTGAATTTTTGAGAGCAACATATCACAGGTATGATTGGATGCAGCTTCTTGTCAGATTAACAGGAAAACCTGTTTCTATCAATAATAAAGAAGAATTGAAGCAAAGATGGGTGAAAATGAAACAGAAGTTAAAAGAAAATTATATTGGTGGAGTTGTGGATAATTATTTTGATAAACTCGATAAGCAATTTATAACAGATGGTGCTGTTTTGGGTGCTGCATCTCAATATTTTTATTTTGGGCTTGTATTTCCACAAATTCCTATGAACCATCTATCAGGATGGTCACAAAAACGAATGATAGAGTTATCGGAGTATGAAGAAGAATTCTTTGAGGAACAGATAACTCATAGTGAAACAGAAGGTAATATTGAAAATTACCTTATTACAGGGAATGTTTTACCTGATAGCCGTACTATTCTCTTGAAATATCAAGGGTATATAAGTAAGAAAAAAATAGAAATTTTACCTGAAACAGCATCAATAGATATAAGCTTTCAGAGGTCAAATATTATCACTCATTGGAATTTCAAATTACAGCGAGTTCAATTATAAAATTATTATCACTATGGGGTTAGTATCAACTATAACAAACTTTGTTTGCAACCTCTTTGGTATAGAAACCAAAGACGAAAAGGCGAAGCAAAAACAAGAGCAGGTATCAGAACAAGGATCATACTCATCTATGTCAGAAGAGGAGTCAACTTCTGATCAAGAAAAAGAAAAGAAGGAAGAGCAGTGGGCAGATGTAAGCGAACCATTAAAGTTCGTTTGTCAGGGAGGCAAAGCACAATGCACATTCTGCAATCCTCCTATGGCAGATATAATTGTAACATCTTCCACTATCCTGTTACAGGATAAGCCATGGGCTAGTATAAAGGACAAAGACGGAAAAGTCAATTTCAACTTTACAGGGGTATGTACTCATCCTTCCCAACAAAAGCCCGGTGCTCCACCTCCTCCTTGCAAGGCTGTTATTAGTCTAGGCGAGTGGAAAGATTTCTCAGAGACTATGGTGGGTAATAATAATGCTTTACTCGTTAAATCGACTATTCCTTGCATGATCAGTGGGCAGGATTTGAAAATTATTGATAGTGGACAAAGGGCTGAATTGAGTGAAGTGGAAGTAATGGTAACCGAGCCCGAGCAGGTAGTGCAGTCGGTAGAGATACTTAGTGGTGATGTTCCGGAACCTGGAACAGTCATTCAATATGTAAACATAAAGAAAGATGCTAAGTATGTGGATGGAACAGACATTACACATATTGATAGACTGGGGCAGAAACTGAGATTTAAAGTCAAGTTCGATAAACCAGGAGTATCGAAGTTTAAGGTCAAACTGATCCCTGAGACTACTAATGCTGTCTACACTGCAAATGAAAAAAGCAGGAACCCTAATTTTAAATATAGTGAGGGAGAAATAGAGTTTACTACCGATGCTAATGGTGAAAAAATTGTATACGGAGATAAGGTATTTGTAAGTCCTGCGGGTGGAGATATTTTCACTATTTCGGTTAAGGACATGCTGGGGACGGAAATTATGACAGCTGGTAAAGTAAAAACGCAACGCATGATGTACTATGTGGAAGCTAAAATGACCGGGCTTACTACAATTGCTTCCAACCTAAGTACTTTTACCAATGAATACGACAAACACAATATCACTTTTAAAGGTCTACCCGGTGTAAATATTGCCCATATGCTGAATATAGGTAATACAGCAGATAGCACCACCTTTAAAAGTCGTATACAGACGGCTTATGCTGCATCTAGCGGACCATCTAAAAGTCCCTATTGTGTGATTATCGGGTACACCGATCATTTGGCGGTGAAAACTGAAAATCAAAAGATTCCCTTTTTTAATGTAATAGGGGGAAGCATAACTCCCATTATAATATCGATAGCTGATCCTACAACAAGAGAAACTTATGCACTTTGGAAGGATATCATTCCAAGTGAAGATTGGTTTGTGGAATGCTACTTTATAAAAAATGGAGGGACTGATGCTGATAAAGTAACCATTGAAAAAACAAAATGTACGCCTATCCAAAATACTCTGTATGCAACCGGTTATTGTGATAGTGTAAGTGTGGATATTAGTTCTCTTCCAGCGGATATAGGTACAATTACGTTAAAAGTTAACTGGGTAGACCGGATGCGTGGAGGATTGTCATTTGGAGGGACAAATATAGTGGCTATATGTACCAAAGCATGGTGGCGAGCCAAAAGCGAAGCGGCTATGTGCCAGACTATAATTCATGAAATAGGGCATCAACTAGGGATGGTTTCCGATGGAAGCGGTAAATTACCCGCCAAAACATCTTATTTTTATGACAGTAGTAAAGGGCATAAAGGCAACCATTGCCATTACGATATTGCCGCAGGACAAGCCCGTTATGATTCAGAAACGGATGGTACTAATTCTAAATGTGTGATGTATGGAGCAACCAATGGAAAGTCTGCTTTTTGTGTAGAATGTGCCAAAGCGCTGAGAAAAGTTGATTTGGTAGCGGGAGTATAATTAATAACAAAAGATAAGATGAAAAAACTAATTTATATAGTAATACTATTTCTATTTCCTTTTACCGTCTGTATATCATGTGACAGCTTACAAAATATTCAAGTAAATAATAATAAACAATCAGAACTGATGAAAAATATACATTTTATACCCAAAGAATTTAATGAAATAAAACTAGGATATTACGAAACAATTGAAAATGAGTGTTCACCGACATTCCTTAATGGTGAGATAACTTTAAATACAATAACAATCAATACTCCAGAGAAGATTGTATACAAACTACATAGCGACAATTTTACACCTGTTATTCCTGTATGTGCTGCATATATAATTTCTTTGAGAAGAGGATTTAAGTATCATAAGCTATCCGCAAAGATGCTCCACATTAGAAAACTTGATGAAGAAACAGTGTATTCAGGTGAGATTATCGACAAGGATAGACAATATGAACACCCTGAGCCGCACCCTCGCCAGAGAGAGAGAGAGAGAGAGAGAATAGCAAAGGAAGAAGAGGCTCAGAAATATAATGATAATGAGCTAAATGAGGGGCAAGCTGGTGGTGGTTATATGAATGTCAATCTGATGGAATATATAGATATCCCTTTCAAACCAGGCAAATATGAGGTATATCTATCTTTTTGCGGTTTAGAATCAAATCATACTATTGTCGAAATTGTAGAAGAGTAAAGCTCAAAAATAAAGAATAAGATGACAAAATCGGTTCATGTAATAATACTTTGGCTGACATTCTTTCCCATTTTATTAGGATGTGGCAGCTTACAAAACCCCAAAGTAATTAACGAAAAACAATCAGAACCGATGAAAAATATACATTTTATACCCAAAGAATTCAATGAAATAAAATTAGGATATTATGAAACAAAAGAGAGTCTTGGTTCTCCCCAATTACCTGGTCAAGTGATGACAATTAATAAAATAATTATCAATACCCCCAATAAGATACTATATACTGCTAAAAATGAAAGTATTACTCCTGTTATACCTGTATGTGTTGCATATATAATCTCGTTAAAAAGAGGGCTGAAGTATAACGCCCTATCAGCTAAAATGCTTCACATAAGAAACCTTAATGAAAAAACAGTTTACTCAGGGGAAATTGTGGACCAGGATTTACAATATGAATATCCCGAGCCAAATCCTTATCATGAGGAAAAAGAAAAAGAAAGAATTGCAAGAGTGGAGGAAGCACAAAAATATAGCGATGAAGAACTCGAACAACCTGGTTTAGCTGGAGCTAATTATATAAATGTAAATCTCATGAAATATGTAAACATTCCTTTCAAACCAGGCAAATATGAGGTATATCTATCTTTCTGCGGTTTAGAATCAAATCGTACTATTGTCGAAATTATAGAAGAGTAAAGGTCAAAAAAACAGGGATAAGATGAAAAAAAAGCCTATTATCAAAAAAGAACTGCAGATAGGGCTGAAAGGGAGCAGCAACGAAAAAAGAATCAAGCCATAAGAGACGGCACGCTCGAATTATCGGAAGAAGAAGTAAAACAGTTAAAAAAGGAAAAAAAATGGAAGAATAAAGATAGTATGACCAATGGCTACTATGATGACCTTAGGCAGGCTGATGAGGATAAAATAGAAGAAGAGAATGACCGGCGAGAGTACGACGCTTTTAAGCAAGAAATAGGAAAAGAAAAGAAGAAGTATAATGACCTATTGACAGATCAAGTGAAAAAAGATATGGAATCTATGAAGCAGTTGATCAAATGTGTATCAAACGGGAAGTATTTGATATTTGGCTCTTGCAATTCCGGATATGATAAGGTTTTAATGGAAGAATTAATGAAACTGACCAACTATAAGGTAAACTTAATTGGTATCTTTGAATTGGCAGCCTATAACAAAGACGAGAAATCATCGGGGCGTATAGATGGGGAGATTCTTTTTGGTAAAAAAAATAATCTAAATCCGAACTTCAAGTATTTACTGTTAGAAAAAGAAGAAAGCAAAAACAATAAAGCATTAGTATACACGACAGATAATAAGGTCGTTTCGTATAAAAACCTGGAAGTTGTACCTAATAACATAAAAGTAACAAATGATGAAAGCACCTATTTCAACCTACGGTAAAAGAATTCTATTCCTATTTCTGTTCCTTCTAACAATTTCATGGAATAGGGCTTATTCTCAGGAATTACTAGTATCTATTCTGGATAGTTTACAGGCAGATAGCACACCAGTCAGTACCATTGTAGAACAAGATTCATGTAATTATTTCGATAATATGGCAAACAAGAAAAACTTCCGATTTCGAGACAAAGACATGGTGTATATCAATAGCTACAAACACTATTCTATGTACTTAATGGTTTCGCAAGATCGTCTAAGCAAAGTAGAATCTTATCAGGGCCTTCAAAGTTCGGGAGTCAAATTAGCTGTACTTTTTGATACTAAACTTCAACGCTGTTATTACTTCAAATATTCGATGACACTCTGGTTCGATTTTCAAAACAAAGAAGCTAATACAGCTTTGATAGATGCTGAATTCACGAGAAATATACAATATATAGTAGAACTTGATAAGCAATTTGACCGTATATGGGGCATATCTATTTTTGTAACAAGGAATCAAGTTGGTACCAATATATCTGAAAGAGGAGATTTGAGAACATATTTAACTTTTTTTTTATGTCTAAATAGTATTTGTTTTAAGAGTAAAAGTTTATTGGAAAGAAATCTGAATATTGCCAATATAACTTATCAGGAATTAAATGATCGGTTTGGTATTAATCAAGTTGAGAATGATAGCATAGATTCTCCGGTAGGAAAAATTGATCCGGAAAGGTTATTTACAGGTAGTCTACCCGGATTTTAGTCTGTAATTGCTCAACTTATGAATAAAATGATGGAAGCATATATTTTGACTTACCGTAAAAGAGTTTTTTTGTTACTGTTTCTTTTAACTATTTCATTGAACAGTATTTATTCACAAGAACTATTATTATCCATTTTGGATAGCTTGCGAGCAGATAGTAAACTTGTAAGCACAATTATAGGAAAGGATTCATGTGATTATTTCGATAATATGACAAACAAGCGAAACTTTCAGTTCCGAAACAAAGACATGATATATATCAATAGTTACAAAAACTATTCTCTATATTTGATGGTCTTTCCTCAAGGTTTATTGAGTGCCCCGCCACCTTACTCCGGTTTTCACGATTGGGGTGTAAAACTGGGAGTTCTTTTTGACAGTAAACTTCAACGGTGCTATTACTTCAAATATTCGAAGACACTCAGGTTCGATTTTGAGAACAAAGAAAATAATACCGCCTTGATAGATGCCAAATTCACGAGAAATATACAAAATGTAATTGAGTTGGATACTTTACTAAATCCATTATGGAGCATTAATGTCCGAATTCTAAAGGATTGGTATAATTCTGAAGAAATTGAAAAAGGACGAATAAGCTCCTGTGATATATTCTTTTCGAGCGAAAATACTTACTCTTCTAAAAGTAAATTGCTATTGGACAAAAAATTGAATATTGCCAATATAACTTATCAGGACTTAAGTAACCAATTTGGTATAACTGCTGCTGATAAGGACTCGATGAAGCTTAATATTCAAAAAGTTGATTTAGATGTATTATTTGCTGGAAGTTTACCTGGTTTTATAAAAATGGAGACGAAATCAGGTACTTATGAATAAGACATTATTGATTTTTATATTTGTTGAGTTGAGTTTATACGCAACTTCCCAAGAAAAATTAGTTGATGTGTTAGCCCATTTATCTGTATATAATACGAAAATAAATACAAAACTAGAAAGCGTTGAATCTGATTATTTCGCGATGATGGCAAAAGATAAAAATTTTGCATTCAAACGAGAGAATATAGATAAAGAGATCGTATTTATAAATAAACATAAAGATATCTCTGCTTATCTAATAGTGCCCTCTTTCATATTTAGCAAAAAAAGGGTAAATCCTGACACTGAATATAAGTACACGCTCCTTTTTGACAGGAGAGAGTCGAGATGTTATTTAATCAAATATTATCCTAGTAATGTTAAGTCTCATGTTACATATAGAAATATAAGAAAAAATTTAACTTCACTGTCCGCTGATTTTGCGGGAAAAATAACTCTTATAATAGAACTGGATAAAAATTTCAATCCAATTTCAGGAATCCAATTTGCAGTAATGCCTGGAAGAGATATTGAATATGGAGATATGATTGGATACTTCGTTTATAAAAAAATAGATGGAAATTTCAAAATAAACAAGATAGTTGAAAATGAATCTCTAAACATATATGAAACATTATATAATGAACTGATTGATAAACTATCTGTTAAACAACGTGATACCTGTGATTCAAATGGATTTGTCTGGGATTTGAATATTAAAAGTTTATTTGAGGGATTAGAATCGGCAGGAATAAAATAGAGTAAGCAATCAAGGATTGATGCCTGCTATTTTTCAGAAAAAAAATTAGACTTATGAAAACTTATCTACTAACAATACTATTTTCAGTCTTTTCTTTTTGTGCTTATGCACAAAAAGAGACTTTGATTATAAAAGTAATTAGGCATCCCAAGGAAGAGATTAAATGCGGGCTGATGACAAGTGTGGGATCATATCAGGTCCTTGTTAAGTATAAATACGTGAACCTTGTTCTTGAGTAATATTATCTAATAAGACTAGATGGAAATATGTGGTTGCTTACTTCCTACAGAACCTCATAAGTGCCTTTTATAATAAGTATGGGATAATCAAAAAATATATTTTATTTTGGATAATTTATTGATTTTTTGGAAAATAATGAAAGTGAAATTAATTGACTGTAGAACCATCAATTTAGTAAAAATGTAAATGATAGATGAAAGCAAAAAACAATAAGGAAATCAATCGTGGTTACTGGAAATTCTCCATGTTTTTAGCCACATGTGTAGTAATAGGTGTGACTACTTACTTCTGCTTCTTGCAGACTAATAAAATCGAAGTAGGTCGTATTGTAGAAAAGACAGAAGAGTATGACAAGATATATGTCCAACAAATAGAACTTGTAAGTCGAATCGATTCTCTGTATCAGTACATGCTACTATTTAATACTAATAAGAATGATGCGATGCTCCAAAATCTAGTCAGTAAACGCAAGCAAGAGATACTAGCATCAATGGAAGATATGAATGGGCGGGATATAAAGATGTATCAAAGGCTGATGAGTCAGGTAAATTCATTCTTAAGTGCCAAAGATTCCATTCGTATATTGGGGACAGAAGAAGACCTGATACGAATTGACCTGAAAAAATGTATGGAAGAGAATAAGCAGGCATCTCGTAAATTAACTATCGGAAGCATAACACTAAATAAATAAGGTAATGGAGGCAAATACTCTTAAGCAAACACAAAATCAAAAGGAACGCATAGTAGGATTTACTTATGTTAGTCTTCTATTCTTCATAACTACGGCTCTCTGTTGCGTCTGTATATTTTACTATAATTTTGAGACAAAAACAACTTCTCAAAAAGAATTTGCCATATCTAAAATGGATCGTATTAGAGCATTTCAAAAATTGCAGAGCGATGAAATAATAATAGTGGATTCTATTTACAATAAAATAAAAGATTTCAATCCAGGGATTAGTGCTAGTTATGAGGAAAACGATATTAAGTTCTACCTGAATGATATTAAAGGCATCACAGAAAAGAACACTTATGATACTCGTTATAAAGTATTCGCTCAGGTGTCTAACTTCTATAATTTATGGTTTGCAGATAAGAAAGAAGTCTGGACTAAACGACAAAATATTGCCGTATTTACCAAGAATCTTGAAAGTTGTGAAATAGGATTACAGAAAAAGAAGGACGAACTAAATAACACAAAGAAATAAATTGCCATGAGTAAATTACTTAATAACAGGACATATATTATCATTGGAATTATTGTTGTTTGCCTTGGAATGGCCTTCTTTGTGCGCTCGTGTTTGACAAAAAGAGAAGTTACAGCTATGGTTAGCCCTTTGGATGTGGAGTTGGGAAGCTCGATAGCATATGCTGATAGTACCAGAGGTGCAGACACTTGGTATTGGGAGTTTGGTAATGGAGACTCTTCACCTCACCAGAAAGGTGAATATACTTATTCGGAGGCAGGTAAGTATCAGATACGTCTAACCGTTGATGGCAGTTATATTAAAAAAATCGTAGTGAATGTACGTCCTAAAAAACAAGATGATGATGAACACTTGATAAAAATAGAAGCACCTAAAACTGCTTTGCAGGACGAGTATATAATTTTCAGAGGAGAAGGAACATCCAATGAATGGCGCTGGGAATTTGGAGAGACTGGCGCGGTAGATGCAAAAGAAAAAACAGCAATTTATAAATATAGCTTGCCTGGAACCTATGAAGTACTCTTAACTACTGAGGAAACTAAATATCCTATTCGCCACACAATAGAGATTACGCCTCAATATTCAGAAAGTGATTCGACTGATATTGAGACTATGATTGGTAACGATATCAAATTGAAATTACAGGCTATTGTAGACCAAAAACCGTTTAACACGAATTATAATTATATAATGACTAGTTATCTGTGTAATAATCCTAATGCGCAAGTAATTGTTAATAATTCGAAGCGTAATGATTTTTATTCTTATTGTCAAGGATTGAAAATTATAGGTCGAAAACAAACCATCATAGAGAATGTGTTGGTGGAATTGGAAGAGGATAAGGAAACCTGTGTTAAAAAGATAATTGTAATACAAACTGACACCAATTAAGGTTATAAGATCACAGACTCTTTACTTCTATACCTGTAAGATTAATCACTGGGTATGAAGTAATAAAATAGCTAACACTACTTACATAATACAAAATGAATAGTATATATCGGAAACTAACGACCTCTTTGCTACTGTTGCTACTTTTATTAGCATCATGTGGTCCTATCCATCGTTTTACAAGTGTAAAAAAAATTCCAAGGGAGTATTCACTTAACTATTGTGGAGGTGATATAAGAGCGCCGAAAACAGATTTGAATAAAGAACCTTGGATTGTCTTCTCTGATAGAGAAAAGAACAAAACACTTAATAATGCCGGAGGTAATGTAAAGGCTAAAGATGTAGATTACCTTGATCCCTTTCTTGTAATTGGTACAAATGGTGATTACTTACGACTGATAAAATATACCCCTGATATTTTAAAGAATGGGAAATTAGACTATAAAAAAGCGGAATACTATGGTTGGATGCATAAATCTAAACTAATGCTTAATCAACAATCGGTAACGGATATTGCAAGTGGCAGGAAAAATAAAATGTTAGCAATCTTTGCTGATACGATATCGATTAATGAACCTGTAAAATTCTTCACAACAGATTCTATTAAGTTATATAAGGATCTGGAAATGAATTCTCAAACTGGAGTTATAAGCCCCTATAGTATTATTTACCAGATGAAAATGTCTGAGGATGGACTGATGACACTAATAGCAAAGAAACCTTATATAAAAGCAGAAGATATAAAAACGGAAGTATTAGGATGGGTAGATAATTCCCTTATAAAGGATATTGGTACTGGGTTGCACGTAAATCAGGCTAGTTTACCCGAAGAGTCAACGCGTTTCTTTATAAGGAACCAAGAAGAGGTGATGATTACGGAAGATATGATGGATGTAAACAGTTTACTGACTGAACAATATTCAACGATCAGATATAATCCAGTGTCTTCATATTCGTGTAAAGATTCTCTCGTTGCATTCAGAACGCGGATGGTATTGCCTGTATTCGACTATAGTAATAACTCTATATTGAATGTAAATGGTAACAGTATAACTCATAAACAATTCAGAACAATAGTAAAAGGGCTTAAAAAGATCAATATTTGTTTTGTGTTTGAAGGTAAAGAGAAAACAATTTCCAATTTTCCACAAATAGTCAATGCCTTGCAAGGACTTCAGCCACTATTTGAAAAGTCCGATGAAACATTTTCATTCCAGTTTAGCTGTGTGATGACTTTTGACGATTCTAATAAAATGCTTCGTCCTGCTAGCACAGAATTAACACCCGAATATTCGGATATGATCAACTATTTGTCAGGAACAGTGAAAAATAAAGATAAGCTGCGTACCTCGATGCTTCCTCGAACATGGGCGGGATTGAGAAAAGCTGTAGATATGTTTGATGATCATAAGGATGCTACCAACCTTATTGTATTGATTGGCGAAACCGGATATGCGAACGATGGGCTAGATGCTGGATTGTTGAATAAACTTCTTAAGAATAACTGCCGAATATTGGGCTTTCAAGTATATGCCGGAGTGGGAGATGAGTACAATAATTTTGTATTGGATATAGAGAATATGATTAATTCGTATGCAAATGGCATGCTCAAGACCAAGAAGGAAATTTTAGTTTCTCCAAGTCAGATAAAACGAAGTAATAGTTATATAGGAATCGGTGAAACAGAGAATAGTTATAGACTAGATTTTCCTGATAATAGTATAACACAAGGTGCTTTATTTTTTCCTCGTAAATCGGAATTGTTATCAATGGAAATACTTTCCAATAATATTGATACTATACTACAAGAAATAAAGATGGACAATAGCCGTGTTATTCAATTTATGGATAAATCTTTTCGTTCAGTGGGTAATAACCGAACAGTATTCGATAGCCTATTTGTTCAAAATTATGGCATAGATACTACCCGTCTACCCGCCAAGAAATTTATTGCAAGTTTTAGTCATGAGACACCGGGATGGTATATGCCTTCACGCATTGTTGTTCTGGAGGACACTATTAATAACCATGTAGATTATCGTCTAATGTTATCTGAAAGTGAGATGAAAGAACTTAAAGAGTTTGTGGCAGCACTGTCAGAAAAGGAAGTGGATTATATATATAAAGTAAGAGAACGAGAAGAACAGAAGCAGAAACCGTGTAATTGTCCAGAAGATGATTTATTTGCAGAGTTGGATAGAGAAGCTAAGGCTGCGCTTCAAAATGATACAATAATGGGTCGGGAAGAATTCTATATTAAGATAGTAGCTCCCGGAGGATACGCAAATACAAATAATGTACGTAAACATCTTTCGAAACTTCTGCTTACACCAATCAAATATTGTAAACTGTGTAAAGAGAAGAATAGTAATCTTAAAAAAATGACTCTAGCTGAGGCTCAATATCGGATTACGGGTAGTCCTACTTCGAACGAGCTATTGAACTCAATAAGGATAGAAGAAATAAAAAATAAAAAGGCAGTTCCAGACAAAAAATTAGAAGAATTGATCATTTATTATAAGAAAATGAAGAAAGAGCTTGATAAAGCAGAGCAATTTGAATCTAACGGACAAATATATTATTGGGTGGATAGGAAACTACTACCATAATAAAGATAGCAACTGTCAATATATAAAAATCGATCAATATAAAAGTACATACCTATGAAACTAAAACTGCCATATATCTTATCATTATTATTGATGATATTTCTTAATACAAATTGCAAAAATATGGAAAAAGAGAAAGATACATTTGTGTGGCAATCAACAGTCCCTGCGCCCGAATTTTATCCTGTACAGGTTATAAGCGGTGGTTTTTACAAAGGAGATGAAGCTGTACAATCTGTACCTGGCGGACAACGCATAATAGAATCCGACTGGGGATATTCAACAGGTGATAATAATTCGGGGCGTGGACCGCTTCCCGACGGGTTGGGTATTGAATGGTTCTCTTTTGCCGAAAACAAATTCTATTCAGGTTCTTTTGACCTACCTTATGATACAATCAAAAAACTCTTTAATACACAGATGATAGAAAGTGTTAGAAAAATCCCCTGTAGATTTGATGAAATCAGTGTGGGAATGGCACCGGGAGGTATGGTTGTTGTCTGGGTAAGGGGTGGGGGAAGTCACTCGGTAGATATAGGACGATTTCAGGCAGATGAAGCCCCGGCCAGAGATTTGAATGAATTTTTGCCTTCGACACATGTGTGGTATGATTGGGCAGACAGGGCTGCCGCACAGAAAGATTTTGCCGATACATTTATGGGTTCTTTACCCAAAAGAACAGCTAATTTTCAAAAGAACGGATTATCTCCGGGCTTGTATGATAGCTACCGAAAAAAATACAATATACGCATCACTCCTAATTTTGGGAATAAAGCTGCTATTGTTGACCAAATATATATTGAATATTACAGTGGAGAAAGAGATCTTATTGCTTTAGAACAACTCCAGGACACTTTCTATTCACCTAAGTCACCTATACAAAGGCTTACTATGACCTGGTCATTCGGCAGAAAAATTCAATATGTCCGTATAACAACAGAAGAGGAGGAACTTTTTAAAATCTATAAACAGATGTACGAAGACGATCCATCACGGGAGATCGAATTACGCATTGATGTAAATGAAGAAAACAATTTTGTACGTGCCTGGTTTTCGCAACCGGGATTGGAATACCCCCGGGAAGTCGAACTGGTAAGATCAGACATCGGTATATATCCCAAA
>NZ_JADCLR010000022.1:0-151330 GCF_015233815.1 Dysgonomonas sp. GY617 | reverse complement strand
CACAACAGAATGGAGAACAGTATCAGATAGTAAAAACCTGACTTACTTTTTCGAATCGAGCTTGACTCCAAATACATTTTGGGTAAATCTTCAGGATATGGATTTGGCACAGGGTGCACCTGTAATGAAGTTATCTATTGCAAATGGTGAAATCTATAATGGTAATACTGCTAAAGACTTTAAACCAGCACAACCTTTCAAGTTTTTAGGTGTGAATAATTGATAAGTAAAGGATGAAAAAGTCCATTCCTAAAATGGGCTTTTTCATCTTTCCTCTCCTTTCCTGCACAGTTGCTGACTAAGCCTCTTATTTCTCTAAGTAGATATTTAACTTTTTGGCTCTCTTTTATATATAGTTTATTCTTCTTTTAGATACAAATACCCATATACACAACCAATAAACCCGGCTCCACCAACGAGGTTTCCGAGTGTGGATGGAATAAGGTTTTGTATTAAGAAACTTCCCCAAGTAATATCAGCCCCTGAATAAATAGCTGCCGGAATGAAAAACATATTAGCAATAGAGTGTTCATAGCCGAGTGTGACGAATAACATTACTGGAATCCAGATACCTATACACCTTCCAGTAATATCTTTTGCTGCGTAGCCCATAAAAACACCTAGGCATACTAACCAGTTTGCACCTATTCCTTTTATAAATATAGTGAAAAAGTCTTGACTTACTTTTACTTCAGAATAATGATGTAAGTATGTTTGCCAAGGTTGTTTATCTAATAAGCCAACTTCATAAGATAAAACGAAAGCTATGAATTGTGTGCCTATAAAGTTGAATAGATAAGACAATAATAGATATTTAAAGAAAATGCTTACATTGATTTTCCTTTGTAGCAGAGGGAAACAAAATCCGGCACAGTTGCTAGTAAAAAGATCAGCTCCTGTAATGGAAACCATAATCAGCCCTACAGGGAATAAAGCCCCGGCTACAAATTTCACTAAACCTGGATTGGCTGCTCCAATGCCCGGCATTCCTCCCGAAACCATAATAGACAACAATCCTCCAAAAGCTATAAACATGCCTCCGAGTATTGATAATATACAAAATTTAATAAAAGGTATATTTCTCTTATAAGTAGCTGATTCTGCAAAAAGAAGAGTAATTTCTCTTGGATTATAGTAATTAGACATGCATTAAAAAAATAATAGGTTAAACCGGAAGTCCGTAAGACTTAAAAATTGCTTCTGCTTTTTCTTTTTGGGTTGAGGTGGGAGGCTCTATATCTTTTAGCTGGTACTCTAAGCCTAAATCTTGCCATTTTTGTACTGCCATTTGATGGAATGGAAGTATATCTACTCGTTCTACATTTTTGAACTGTGATGCATATTTAGCCCATTCGATCAAATCTTTCTCGTCATCGGTATAGTGGGGTAGAAGTACATAACGTAGCCAAGTGGGTTTGTTTGTCTCTGCGAGATATTCCATAAACTTCAAGGTCGGCTCTAAAGGAGCTGTAGTTAACTCTTTATATTTTTCGGGATTAATATGTTTGATATCCAGTAAAACGAGATCGGTATATTGGAGCACTTCTTTTACTTTTTCATTCAGAAATATACCTGATGTGTCAATTGTTGTATGAATGTTATTTTCCTTACATAGTTTGAATAATTCTAAAACAAACTCGGGTTGAAGCATGGGCTCTCCTCCCGAAATGGTAATTCCTCCTCGAACGAAATTTTTCACTTTATCCAATTCCTGAAAAACCTCTAGAGGTGTAAGCATATATTTTGCACCATCCTTTTTCCATGTATCAGGATTGTGACAGTATAAACAACGCAGTGGGCAGCCTTGCATAAACACAACAAAACGGATTCCCGGTCCGTCTTTTGTCCCGAATGTTTCGAATGAATGTATGTATCCTTGCATCTCCGGCAAAATTAATGTGTAAAACGAAGTGAAGCTTTTATAGCTTCACTTCGTTTAGTAATATTTTATCTGCTTTATTTAGATAGCAGTAGTAATGGTACGATTGATAACATCCAACTGTTGCTCACGAGTAAGCTTCACGAAGTTCACAGCATAACCCGATACGCGGATAGTTAACTGAGGATATTGTTCTGGACGTTCCATTGCATCAATTAATAATTGACGATCAAATACGTTTACATTCAGGTGATGACCTGTTTGCAAAAAATATCCATCCATCAGTGAAGCCAGATTTTGAGATTCTTCTTCTTTACCTTTACCTAATGTGTTAGGCGTAATAGCAAATGTGTAAGATATTCCGTCATTAGCATGCTCAAATGGAAGCTTGGCTACAGAAGACAGTGATGCAACAGCACCCTTGGTATCACGTCCGTGCATTGGATTTGCACCCGGTGCAAACGGAGTGCCATCACGACGTCCATCGGGTGTATTACCGGTTTTTTTCCCGTAAACTACATTTGATGTAATGGTCAATACCGATTGAGTAGGAATTGCGTCTTTATACATCTTACGTTTACGAATTTTATTCATAAACTTCTCTACAATTTCTACAGCAAACTTATCTGTATTATCATCGTTATTTCCGAAAGGGATATAGTCTTTTTCGAGAATGTAATCTACTGCATCTCCATCGGCATCTCTTACTATACGAACTTTACCGTATTTGATAGCAGCAAACGAATCGGCTATAATAGAGAGTCCCGATACTCCGAAAGCTTGCGTACGAACGATATCTACATCGTGTAAAGCCATCTCTAAAGCTTCGTACGAATACTTATCGTGCATATAATGGATTATATTCAATGCTTTTACATAAGTTTCGGCTACCCAGTCTAGGGTACGGTCAAATTTATCCCATACTTCGTCAAACTCTAAATAGTCACCTGATACTTTTTCAATCCAATGCTTAGGTAATACCTGTGCTTTTGTTTTTTCGTCTTTACCCCCATTTATGGTATAAAGTAAAGCTTTAGGTAAATTGGCACGAGCACCAAAGAACTGCATTTGGTGACCTATACGCATAGGTGATACGCAACAAGCAATACCATAATCATCTCCTAACTGAGGACGCATAATATCATCATTTTCGTATTGAAGAGAAGATGTATCAATAGATACTTTTGCGCAATATTTTTTCCAGCTTTCAGGCAATCTGTTACTCCATAAAATGGTGAGGTTTGGTTCGGGTGATGGTCCTAAATTATAAAGAGTATGCAACATACGATAACTGTTTTTAGTTACCATAGAAGCTCCATTGTTAGTCATTCCTCCAATAGACTCTGTTACCCAAACAGGATCACCAGAGAACAGTTCATTATATTCGTTAGTACGTAAGTAACGAACAATGCGCAGTTTCATAACGAAATGGTCGACCATTTCTTGAGCTTCTTTTTCAGTAATCAAACCAGCTTTAAGATCACGCTCAATATAAATATCAAGGAAAGTTGTTACACGACCCAAGCTCATTGCAGCACCATTTTGATCTTTAATTGCTCCTAAGTAACCGAAGTATGTCCATTGGATAGCCTCTTGTGCATTAGCAGCAGGGTTTGAAATGTCGAAACCATAAAAAGCAGCCATTCGTTTGAGTGCTTTCATTGCTTGAATCTGAGAATTCAACTCTTCGCGAAGACGAATCAAATCATCAGTCATTACAACAGGATCGCACTCTTTGTATCGTTTCTCTCTTTCAGCAATCAGGCGATCTACACCATAAAGTGCTACCCGACGGTAGTCACCAATAATACGTCCTCGACCATATGCGTCAGGCAGACCCGTTAATAAGCCGTTACTTCTTGCACGACGAATACTGTCTGTATAGGCAGAAAATACACCTTCGTTATGTGTTTTACGGTATTTTGTAAATATTTCTGATGTGATTGGATCTAGTTTGTACCCATATTCTTCGAGGCTTTGTTGCACCATGCGGATTCCGCCATTTGGGAAGATAGCTCTTTTGAGAGGTTTGTCTGTCTGTACACCGACTATTTTCTCTAGAGTTTTATCTATATATCCGGCTTCATAAGCATCAATCTGCGAAGGTATTTTAGTTTCAGCATCATAAACGCCTTTTTCTTTTTCGACCTTAAACATTTCGCTCAGTTTCTCCCACAATTTGGTGGTAGCATCTGTTGGCCCTTCAAGGAAAGACTCATCACCGGTATACTCAGTGTAATTTTTTAGGATAAAATCGTTTATATCAATTTTTTCTTTCCATTTTGTACCTTTAAAATCTTTATATATTTCCATTTTTTTTATTAATGATTAGATATGTAAACTTTATTTTGACAGAAATTATTTTTGAAATTGACGTACTTTCTTTATGGCTGTGTAGAAATGTTAAATGTCTACTGGTCTCCGATAAAAAAGTATTAGATTCGTAAGATGTTGTATTGCTTTATTTCCCGAAAGCATCAAACTTTATCATCATTGGCAGGTCTTCTGACTTACTCTATTTTTGAAATTCCTTCCCATTCTTTTATGAACAGTGGTTTTGAGTTCTTCAAAAATGCTTGTAGAGCTTACAGCAGCGGGTCTGTTCGAGATTTTCACCCGATTCCCTTTTCATCATTTTTCTAAGAATACAGAAAATGACACCAAAATGTATACAAAAATAGTAACTTTTATCGGAGTTATTTGTTTTTTGTCATAAATAATTATTTGCTCATGCAAAAGCTCATTATAACAAAGAAGTAACATACATTATTATCGAGTTCTGGTTATAATAATGGTTGGATCATTTATTTACGTATGTTCTCATACAGATGACGCTTATATTGATTTGATTAGTACTTTCTTCACTTGTACTACTAAAAATTTTCAATTACCAATAACAGAGAAACAGACATTAAATAGGATATTTAATGTCTGTTTCTCTGTTATTTTAAGTTTTTCTCTTCAAGTGTACGATAACTACTTTTAATATAACGATAAGGTTTAGGTATGGCTTATTTATTACAACAGTTTTAGTTAGATATAACTCTCCAAAAGAATATTTGATTTAGGATCATATTAACCAAATACAAACTGTCCAATAAACTGATCGCCTTCCCATTCCTCTTTACATTTAACCCCTATACCTAGTTTGTGTAACATTCTGTGTAACTCGTTATTGACATTGTCAATATATATCAAACTAATCTCTTTTAGTTTTAATAGCTTCGAAAAGCTATTGGTATCTGCACTATCAAGTTTTATACTTTCATATCCGGAAACTCTATTACCTTCGAGTTTAAATACATTTATCAATGTATTTTCTTTTATCTCTGTACTCGGAACACCTTTATCTGTTATTATTGCAATTGTCTTTACCATGGCTCTCTTTTTATGAAAATTATTAACCCTATCTACTATTGTATACGTTCTTTGAACAAGTAATATTTTAAATGAGTTCCTTTTTTAATGATCTTTTAGATTCATCGGAATAAATTCTAAATGAATCTAATGAAAATACAAGATTTATATCTCCATTTTGAAACTTATACTAAAAGATGTTATGGACTATTCTTCCTCCTTGAGACGGAGAGATAAAGTAAAATAGATGGTGTTTTGATACACTAAATATTCTCTTTGTTCATTAATAATAGATAGAAATTTTATTCCTAATTTTACTCATAAATATATTATAGGTTTAAATGATACGAGATTTTGCAGCCATAGATTTTGAAACAGCTAATCACGAACTTTCAAGTGTGTGTAGTGTTGGTATTGTGGTTGTGCGAAATGGAAGTATTACAGATCGTTTTTACAGTCTTATTCAGCCTGAGCCCAATTATTATAACTATGGAAATACTGCTGTTCATGGGTTGACAGATGAAGACACAGCTAACGAATCTGTGTTTTTGGAAGTATGGAAACAAATAGAACCTCTTATTGAGGGTTTGCCTCTTGTAGCTCATAACAAAGGATTTGATGAAGCCTGCCTGAAAGCAGTGTTTCGCTCTTATCAAATGGACTATCCTGATTATCAGTTTTACTGTACTTTGGCAGAATCGCGTCGTCAATTACGTCACTTACCCAATCATCAACTACACACTGTTTCAGAAGATTGTGGGTATATTCTAACAAACCATCATAATGCCCTGGCTGATGCCGAAGCTTGTGCCGAAATAGCAATGCAATTGTTGTAAACTTGCATCATCGTTATCTACTGATTGGCATTTAGTCTAACTCTTCCTCTATTTTCCTGAACTTTTGACTTAGGTATCTCTTATATTCTTAAAAGTTAATTGTTTAGGATGGAAATATTAAAAGGTACATTCTCTAAAACTATTTGATTCTTAGATTTGTTTGAATATTTATTTCCTCAAACATCGTAATAATCTTAGTCTTATGAAGCAGAAACAATTGTTTTCCGCAATACTCTTACTATGTGCATGTATGATCTCTCCAAAGGTGCAGGCACAACTAGAACTGGGGATATCGGGTGGATACGTTCGCAATAACCTAAATACAAGTACACTTTATCGTTCGTTTACTAAATATGAAGGTCAAAATAGCTTTACGGTTGGCATTCCTCTACGTTATAACTTTAAAGATTGGTTGGCAGTACAAGCAGAAGTCATCTATATTCGGAAAGACTATAAAAAGAGCCGTAGTTATTATTACGAAGGCATTTATCAAAAAACCGAGAATAGTTATATCAAATTACCCTTGATGGCTCACTTCTCTTTTGGAGGTAATAAGCTGAGAGGTTTTACTAACATCGGAGGATATGCTGCTTATTGGGCAAACAGCAGAGTGAAGGGTGTTACAGCATCTTTAAATTATAATGCCAATATTCCGGAGGGTAATTATTTGCAGTTTTACGAACCTTATTTTTATGATGAGAAGAATCCTTTTGACAGTCGTAGAGATAACCGCATAGAGTGGGGGCTGTTGGCAGGTATAGGTGCTGAATATGCTGTAACTGGTATTTTAAAACTATTTATAGAGGGTCGTTACTATTATGGAACTACTGATTTACAGAAAGATTATATGATAAATAAAGTTCCTCGTTACAACGATACATTTACGATACAGATGGGTGCTCTTTTAAATCTCTCTTCTATTTTAGGTCATAATAAATAAAAACATAGCATTATGAAATATCTGTTTACGTGTATTTTGACAATACTTACACTTAGTCCTTTCACATCTTGCCGCGAAGATTTTCCCGATGTAAACGAACCGGAGAAATATCCGGGATACAATTACAATGAAATATTCGATGCTTATTGGAATGGGATGAATAACAATTATATATTCTGGGATATAGATACTACTGATTGGGATAGGGTATACCGAGAATATAAACCTTTGTTTGCCAATCTAAGCTATGCATCTCCTGAGGACGCCGGAAAAGCGTATACTTACTTTAAAAAAATGACACGAGGTTTAGTTGATTCTCATTATTACCTGACTTTTACAAGTCCTTTTCTGAAAGATTCATTACCTATATGGCCATCCGAGTTTAAAAGATTGAATACACCTGAATACGATGCTTATCTTACTTATGAACATATGTTTTATTCTTTACCGGGGACTTATTTGGATAGAGGATTGAGGGGAACTACATTTTCCGAAAGATTCCAATATAATATAAATGCTATGGCAGGAGTTCGCGATGATAATATACTATATTTTTATTGCAGTGGATTCAATCTCGAAGATCTCTATAATTCCCCATCTGATAATGACGTAAAAGATGTATTGCAATATTTCTTCGATAAACTGATAGCCACAGATGATATAAAGGGAATTATCATAGATGTAAGAAGTAATAACGGAGGTGCTGCCGGTGATTTGAAGTTTCTATTGGGAAGAATGGTTGACAGAGATTATTTAGTAGGTTATACACGCTCAAAGAGCGGTGAAGGACGACTCGACTATAGCCCATGGACACCTTATTACTTAAAAACACTTCCGGGAGCAAAGAACGTAACCGCGCCTATTGTTGTTTTGGCAGATACTTGGTCGATGAGCATGGCGGAAATTTTACCGATGACTGTGAAAGTTTTACCCAATGGTCATTTTATTGGAGAACGCACATGGGGTGCAATGGGACCACTTGGTCCTAATACAGATACTAATAGTGGACAATTTTCGACCTCATTTTTCACATTGGTTTATACGTCTTCACTTATGTATAAATATGTGGATAATAAAATATATGAAGGTATAGGTTTTCCACCTGATATAGAGGTGAAATACGATCAACAAGCTATTAATGAAGGGAGAGATCCTCAGTTTGAAGCTGCAGTAAATTTGATTAACAATGTAAAATAGTATGGTTTGTTGTGGCTGTCTTTGGACTAAGGAGTGTGCGTAGGCTTTATTGGTTTAACGATAGCTTTTTACCTAAAGAAACGTTATTTTTTTATAAAAAAAGATTTCAAATATTATCGCTGTATTGGTTTTAGGGATGATTCTAGTATATTATATGATTATTATTTTACACCTTATCGATTTATGACTATGAATACATCTCTAAAATCTTACACTTTACACAATTTTCGAACAATTCCGCAAATCTCTTCCCTATCTAAAGAATTGATTGAGAATATCGAAATTGTAGGAAGAGTATTACCATTCAAAACTAATAATTATGTAGTGGAAGAGCTTATTGATTGGAGTAATGTAGAAACAGATCCAATCTTTATCTTGAATTTTCCACAGAAAGAAATGCTAGATAAGAAATATTATACTCTTATAAAGAAACTACTGGATGAAAATGCCAGTAAGGAGGTGATTGATGAATATGTGAAGAAGATACGATTATCATTAAATCCCAATCCCGCAGGTCAGGAGCATAATGTGCCTTATTTAGGTGAAATAAAATTGAAAGGTATTCAGCACAAATATCCTGAAACAGTACTATTCTTTCCGAGTCAAGGGCAGACATGTCATGCATATTGTACTTTTTGTTTTCGGTGGCCGCAATTTTCAGGAATGAGTGGGTTGAAGTTTGCGATGAAAGAGGGCGCTTTGTTGCTTAAATATCTGCGTCTGCATAAAGAAGTGACAGATATATTATTTACAGGAGGAGATCCTATGGTGATGAGTGCTTCAACATTAGAAGCGTATATAAAACCTCTATTAGAGCCCGAATTCGAACATATACGATCTATCCGTATTGGTACAAAATCACTTGCATATTGGCCTTACAGATATTTGACAGATAAAGATAGTGATGATATAATCAAGCTATTTCAACTGGTGAATAAATCGGGCAAGAATCTTTCCATTCAGGCTCATTTTAATCATCCACGCGAGTTATCAACCCATGCGGTCAAAGAAGCTATTGCGAGAATACGTAAAACGGGCGCACAGATACGAACACAGTCACCTTTATTGAAGCATATTAACGACAAAGCAGAATTGTGGTCTCAGATGTGGCGTAAGCAGGTCGATTTAGGTTGTGTACCCTATTATATGTTTATAGCACGTGATACAGGCGCAAAACGATATTTTGAAATTCCGTTAGAAAGGTGTTGGCAGATATTCCGACAAGCATATAGTCAAGTAAGCGGACTTTGCCGTACTGTAAGAGGGCCGAGTATGAGTGATGTTGCAGGGAAGGTTCAAGTACTTGGGGTGCAAGAGATAAAAGGAGATAAGGTTTTTGTACTTCGCTTCATACAAGGTCGCAATCCAAAATGGGTGCATATTCCATTCTTTGCAGAGTATAATTCTAAAGCTACATGGATGGATGAGTTGAATCCTGCTTTTGGAGAAGATAAGTTCTTTTTTGAAGAAAAGCCATCCAAATTAAAAACTACGAAACCGTTCCCTTTTGAATAAATGAATATTCGTCCTCTTTATACAAACTTGATTGCATCTATTCGAGACACAATCAAGTTTTGATAAAATGAGTTTAAAACTATAAGACTAATGAGTTATTGGTCATCTATTCCTTACAATAGTTGTAAACCTTTAAATTTCTAATTTTACTGTTATAATCTCCCGCTCTTTTAAGAGGGAATACTAAAGTTTGAATGTAATACATCTTGTCTTTTCCTTCACTATACCATTGGGTTTTGATACTCAAATTATCGTGAAGTTTACCATTAATATATAAACGGGTTCCTTTATTATCTCCGCAAACAGTAATTAATACTTTTTCTCCATCCTTTACTCTGTAATTAAATGTATTGAGATAGCCATCTCTGGCGAATCCTAACATCCCTTTTATAGGATCAGAGAGATAAAATTGTGTTTCGTCCGTTGAGAATAAAATAGTTCCTTTCTTCTCATTAGCTCCATCCAATTCGAAGCTTACAGTATAGTTATAGCCTATTTCTTTGTACTTCATTTTATCACCTTTCTTAACCTCAGCTTGTTCATAAACAAGGGTTGCCTCTGTACCTATCTTTCCTAATATATTTATTCCAGGAGCTTCACTTAGATTTTGTCTTTTCAAGTCAAAAACGTCAAAAGGTAGTGTGGTACTCTTTCCTGTCCACATCTTAGTTGATAGAGTCTGAATTGCAGGAAAAACTCTATGGTGTATGTCTTTTGTTGATATACCATTTCCTACATGATCGTTCCATACAGCAAACATACCACCCTTTATTTTAGGTTCGTTATCGCTGAATACTTTGTTACCTATTTGGGCTGGTGTCCATTCATCGTATATTTTGTTATGGTTGAGGTAATCATAATAGTAACCTGCATTGGGTACAATATATAGAAGTCCGTCTGGAATACTTACTAAATCGTATCCCTGCTCTATCATAGAGTCTGGTTGCGCGTATGGATTGTGCCAAGCTAACATTAATACATTTTCCGATTTCACAGGAGTTTCTCCATTTGCATGGGTTAACGCACCCCACACGCAAGCTTGTTTTCCATAACCTTCCACTAAGCGAATGCAGTAATCGGTAAAATAGCGAAACTTCTCAATAACATCTTTCTTCTTATTAGAATATTCATCGGTACCCACGTGAACGCGCTTCCCTCTAAAAACAGGATTCTCACCTTCTAAGTATTCTTTGAATAGGTCATCTATAAATTTATAAGTTTCAGGATTAAATAAATCAAGATGATCCATACCATACTCTGTACTTCCTATTTCGGGTTTATATTGTGAGAAAGCTAGTGAATGGGCGGGAACATCTATCTCAGGAATGATTTCCACAAAGTATTCTTCTGCTAGCTTTTGCAGGTCTATAAATTCGCTCTTAGTATAATAGCCGTCTTGAGCTGCTAATCCTGGGAATGTTTCGCTTTCGAGTCGGAATGCAGAATACGTTTTGTTCCAATCGTTTTCGAAGTACTGCTTAAATCCATTATCATTTAGATGAATCTGAAAAGTATTCATCTTATAATAAGCCATTATTTTCACATAGTCGCGAAGGTATTGTAAGGGGATGAATTTTCTTCCGCAATCAATCATAAAACCACGCAATTCATAGTCAGGCCAATCCTTTATTTCACCCTTTGGGAGCTCTCTTTCTTTGCTTTGTTCCGACATCTGTAATAAGGTTCTGGTTGCCCAGAATACACCAATCGGTTGAGGAGCGGTAATTTCAACCAAATCAGAAATCTTTATTTGGTATCCTTCCTTTCCTAATTCTTTATTAGATGCGGTTTTGAAAGTAAAGTCTCCTTTATTGGCTTTGCCTTCCGAAATTGTTAGCTCTTTGCCAAACATAATCTTATAATCTTCGGCAAATAATTTTGCTACATGTCGTAAATCGGAATTACCTTTTGGTACTATAATTTGAGAGGTTTCAGTTATACGAAAGAGACCATCTTTATCAGCCCATTGCTTTAATTCGGGTATTACAAATGGTTTTTGATTAATCTCGGCAGCAGATGAAAATACGGGTAATATCACAAATATGATTGCGATAACCCTAATAAATAGTGTTTTCATGTATTGTTCTTTAGGTTTATATTTACAAATATAACAAAACTTATAAAAATAAATGAATTTGTATCTCTTTGTGAGGTGTTGAAGTGCTAATTAACAATTCGTATTATCAAACTAAGGATTAAGTGGGGTAATATGGTTTTATTTTAATAGAGATGAGTCTGTTTTTATTTTTTCAGAAAAGATCTATTTGCGTTAATAAAAATAGATAAAAGGAGATTAATTGTATCTTTTAATTCAGCAGGAGAAAAAAATGACTATTTATTTATATTGTTGTGTATTAGTTGTTTAAACTTTTCTATAGATCAATTGTTTAAACAAATTTTACGTTACATAAACATTTTACATTATGAGAAGAGTTTTATTGTTTTTAATTTCTGTTTTTGCTTTTACTGGCTTGATTAAAGCACAGGATGATTGTATGGCATTTTTTCCAAAAAATGTAGGAGATGCATTAATTAATAAGAGTTATGATGCAAATAATAATTTATTGAATACCATGACTTATAGAGTTAATACAGCTTATGATGATTTTATTACAGGAAAAGATTTGGAAGTAGGCTTTGTTATGACAGATGCTAGTAACAATGTTATTGACGAAGGTAACCTTGATGCGGAATATAATGATGGCGTTTTCTATTTGAAGATGGTAAACAGAACCATTTCACCTCAAATAATGGGAATCTTGGGAGAAGATACTGAGCTTGTTGGCGACTTTTTGGATTATCCTGATACATTTTCAGATTTTCCCTTTGAAGGAAATTTCAAAATGGACGCAGGAGAATTTACGATTCAATCAAAAAGTGATAAAAAGGAGTTGATAAGAGTTCGTGTTTACAACCGTGAGTATGAGAAAAATGAAAAAGTTACAACACCTGCCGGAACTTTTGATGCATCGAAAATTACATTTGATTTTGATGTGTATAAAGATAAAAAAATAGTAACCTTTAGTGGAGTAGAGTGGTATGCTGCAGAGGCTGGTATTGTACGTTCTGAAACGTATAGTAATAAACAGTTACAAAATTATACTGTATTGACAAGCTTGATAAAAAAATAAAACTGAATTTATATAAAAGATAAAAGTCATTTGAGGAGTTTTCTTAAGTGACTTTTTCTTTTTATAATAGGTATTTGATCCAGTATAAATATCTTTTGGAAACAAAACATTTCTAACGGTGTTTATTAAAGAAGAACAATTCATACCTTTAAAATTAATGAAGAATACGTTTAGAAATTTCTTTTATCAGAAAACAAATATTTGTGATATTCTGCATATTATAATAATTTTACTTTCTATCTTTCTTGTAATAAGTATTTCTATTGATACTTTCAAGAATATTCCGTTTCAGACGCAAGGCTCTTATTTGAAGATACAGTTGTGGATATGTATATTCTTCTTATTCGATTTTCTATTAGAGTTTATGTTGTCGGATAGTAAGTGGAATTTTTTTCGTTCTCATTTTGTTTTTCTTATAATATCGATTCCCTATCTCAATATAATAGATTATTATAATCTCTCATTCTCTCCAGAGGTTAGTTATTTTATTCGTTTTATTCCTCTGATTAGAGGAGGATATGCTTTGGCTATTGTGGTTAGTTGGTTGACAAAGAATAAGATTTCGGGACTATTTGTTTCTTATTTGACTATGTTGTTGGCAACGGTTTATTTTTCGAGCCTAATATTTTTAGTTATCGAACATAAGGTAAATCCTTTGGTGACAAACTATCCCGATTCGTTATGGTGGGCATTTATGAATGTTACAACTGTAGGTTCGAATATTTATGCGGTGACTACCGGAGGTCGTATATTATCTGTGGTTTTAGCGGCATTGGGCATGATGATGTTTCCTGTCTTTACGGTTTATATAACTAGTGTGATGCAAAGGGTAAATAGGAAAAAAAAGGGAATTTCTCATTCGAAAGATGCAAAAGAAATTGATACAAATGATACTGTTAAGTCTTAAGTCGTTCTAATGAGTTGATAAACTCAAAAGACTAGCTATAGCTCTTGAAAATAAAAAGCCTACCTTATTTATTAAGGCAGGCTTTTCTTTAGATTATCTGATCGAAATTAGTATCCCGGATTGTTGGGCAATAGGTTATTGTTCTTATCAATTGAAGATTGAGGAATAGGCAGAAAGATATTTTTGTCGGCAAATTTTCTCTTTTCTACAAAGAAGTTAGCACCATTCAAATTCACTTTTCGGTCTCCATTGGGTAAAACCTCATCTAAAATAGTACCTTGACGGCAGCCAAGTGCGTCTCCATTCATTACTTCGTGAGCAAGCCCCCAACGGATAATGTCATAACGTCTTAGACCTTCGAAAGCAAATTCGGAACGACGTTCGCGTCGAACCAATTCTCGTAATTTAGCTTGAGTATTGTATTTAGTTCTGTCTACGGCTGGCATTCCGGCTCTTGTTCTCACTTTATCCAATGCATCATACATTTCGGTATCTAATTGGTTCAATTCAATTTTCGCTTCGGCTAATGTCAGAAGAACTTCGGCATATCTGAAAATCATAATGCTTCGACCTGTATTCCAAAATCCGGAAGGGAATTGATCTAAGTTATTGAAATACTTCTTGAAGTTGTAGCCCGATTTTGTTGAATTATTTTCTTTAGTCGGATGGTCTGCATTTCCTGAAACAACAGAACTGAATATCTCACCTTCCCAAAGTTGTCCGGGGTAAATAAGAGTTTGTCTTAAGCGAGGGTCTCTGTTTACATAAGGGTTTGTATCGTCATATTTGCCAGCAGCTTTAGCTTCGGCTATAGTTGAACCATCAGCCATTTCGTAATTATCAACCAATGATTGCAAAGGAACTACTGACGACCATCCTCCCTGGCTATTGGGAAGGAATGGTGTTAAATCCATAGAAAGATTATTTTCGATATGTTCGTATTGAAGTATGGCTTCTCCGTTAGTATCTCTGTTTGCCATCAAAAATAAACCTTCGAACGATGGAAATAAGCTATACCCTTGAATTGCTTTTGCTACCTCAATCGCTTCCTTGTACATTCCTTTAAATAAATATATTCGCATTAGCAAAGCTTGTGCCGCACCTTGGGGAATACGTCCAGTTTCGCTAGATGAATGTTTTTCTGCAAGGCTGGGAATAATTTCTTTTAGCTCAGATATTACAAAATCTTCTACTGTTGCCTTGGGATCTCTACCAACTCTGGCTTCTTCGGGAGTAGCAAAAGTTTTGGTAACCAGTGGTGAATCGCCATACCACTGTGTTAGTAAGAAATGACGATATGCTCTGATGAAACGAACTTCGGCTACGTATTTTGTTTTTAAACCTTCGGTTCTGAAGTTAACACGATCGATATTCTCAAGAAACTCATTACACTTGCGAATAGTAACAAAAGAGAATATGGCGGTAGTACCGGGATCACCGGGAGACATCGTTCCATCGCCAATGGCTTGATACCCTTCGTGGCGGTGAAAATTATAAGCATTATCGGAGCCACAATCGCGGTACATAATACCGTAACTATCTTCAAATCCTCTGTAACAACCTGTCAAAGCCAGTTTTGCATCGTTTTCTGTTTCCCAGAATGTACCGGGAGAAAGGGCATCACCCGGTGCTCGGTCAAGAAAATCCGAACAAGAGGTAAGAGCAAATACCGAAACTAGAAATAATATATATTTTTTCATGATTTAATCCTCCTTAAAATGTAACGTTAATACCAAATGAATTCACCATCACCTGAGGATAGTGACTACCTCTTCCAACTGGAGATTCAGGATCCCAGCCTTTTACAAAGCTTGTAAATGTCAACAGGTTTTGAGCACTGTAAAATACTCTGACTTTAGATATTTGCATATTGTGAGTTAGTTTTGCGGGAAGTGTATATCCTACTTGTAGATTCTTTAGACGTAAATAAGTACCATCTTGTAACCAATAAGAAGATATTACACTAGGCATACTAGGTCCGCTTTTACCTTGGCTACTCAAACGGGGGATATCGGTATTTGTATTTTCGGGAGTCCATCGGTTACGCCAAAAGGTTGTGGGCTTACCATTATCTCCGTTCAACTCTCCAATAGCTTCTGATTCCATGTATCCTTTACCTCCTGCTGTTCCTTGAAAGAATAGCAGCATATCGAATCCTCTATAAGTTGCTCCTACATTAAAACCGAATACAAATTTAGGATCCGTACAACCAATTATCACACGGTCGGCAGCACTTAGTACACCATCGCCCGATACATCTACGTAACGCAAGTCACCCGGTACGACAGTTCCTTGTATGTTATTGGTTGGCCAATTGTTTATATCTTCTTTTGATTGGTATAAACCGTCAGTTTTATATCCGTAGATGCTGTTTAAAGAGTTTCCTACTCGTTTAATGTCTTTTCCATCAATAATTTCGTTTTGTCCGGCAAGTTTCAATATCTTGTTTTTATTGTATGCTATATTACCTCCGAAAGAAAACATTACATTCTTAAACTGCTTATTATATTGTGCTGAAAACTCTATACCTTTATTGGATACTTCACCTACATTGTCCCAGAAATCTTCTAAAGCGTATGTATCTGGTGTAGGTACTTTCATTAGAATATCCGATGTTAGTTTGTCATAATAGTCAACAGTTATATTAAGATCGCTAGTGATACCAACATCAAGACCAATGTTCCATGTACGTGTTTCTTCCCATTTTAGATTTGGATTCTTGGCATAAATGGTTGCTCCACCGGGTACTATTTTACCACCAAAAGCATAATCTTGGTCTTTTAGAGATAGGGTAGGAATGGTAGGGTAATAATCGTCTAAAGCTGCTTGATTACCCAATTTACCCCATGATGCTCTCACCTTTAAATTCGTAATGGAGTTTCTGAGAGGTTCCATGAAGTTTTCCTCTGAAATACGCCATGCTCCCGAGAATGAAGGAAAAAATCCCCAACGATTGGCTTCTGCAAAACGAGATGATCCATCGTAACGGAAGTTGGCTTCGAATAAGTATTTACCTGCATAATCATAATTTAGACGACCAAACCATGATAGCATGGCTAACTCTCTGGTATATCCTTCATTTTTCATACCTGCGGTACTGCCACCGTTTAAATCGCTCAAGTTGTTACTCGGGAAATTTTCGCGATAGGCATATGTATATTTGTAGTGGTAATATTCGGAGTGAAACCCTCCTAAGAATATGAAGTTGTGATTACGGTTAAAGCTCTTGCTATAATTTAAGAAGATATCACTTGCGACTGTTTCGTTCGAATAGTCTCTTTGGTGCATTTTGTTTGGACCTTGGTATTTATAGGGATTGTATTGAATGTCTTTTATAAATTCGTTTTGGTCTTCAGTGAATGTTTTATAAGAGAATACACCTTTGAGCGATAGGTCTTTTATAAATTCATACTTAATTGTTCCTATTCCTAAAAAGTATGCTCTCTTTTTCAAAATCTGTTGTCCCAAATCTATCCATGCAATCGGGTTACCATCACTTATAGTTCCATAATCACCATTCGATTTACGATAGGGAATCCATGGTGAAATTAAGTTTACTTGTCTGAAAATCTGGTCTGCTCCTCCTCCCACATATGAGTTTGTTGCTTCTTCTAGATCCATACGTGTATAAGATAGATTGACGCCAACATCAAGTTTCGATATTGGATTGATGTCTAGGTTGGTCCTTATATTGTATTGTTTCTTACCTGTCAATTTGATTACACCATCTTGTTGAAGATAGCCTACCGATGTCATATAACGGGCTTTGTCTGTACCTCCGCTAACATTTACACTATGATTGGTTTGAAATCCTGAACCTTGATAAAGTAAGTCTTGCCAATCGGTATCTGCAAAATTATCAGGATCGGAGCCGTCTCTGAATTTTTGAATTTCGGCTTCTGTAAATTTCAAACTTTTGCCGTCATTCTTTAGAGCTTCGTTATACATCTCAGCATACTCAGCCGATCGTATATACTTGGGCAATGCGGTAGGTGTTTGCCAACCAAAATTTCCTGAATAATTTACTTGCGATTTACCAGCTTTACCTTTTTTTGTAGTGATTAAAATAACTCCATTAGCAGCTTTTGCTCCAAATATAGCCGAGCTTGCTGCATCTTTTAAAACAGTTAATGTTTCGATATCATTAGGATCTATATTATCCATTGTAGCTTCTACTCCATCTACAAGTACCATCGGGTTGGCATTGTTTAGAGTTCCTACTCCACGTACTCTGATAGTACCTCCATCACCACCCGGTAATCCACTTTTCTGAGTAATGGTGACACCTGGTAATAAACCTGCTAAACCTGCTGATACATTGGTAATAGGTCTGTTTTCGAGCATTTTGCTGTCTACAGTGGCAACTGATCCTGTGAGGTTTACTTTTTTCTGTGTACCAAAACCAACTACTACAACTTCATCTAGTAATTTGGTGTTTTCTTTTAGTTTAACATCTATTACTTTGCGCGATCCTACGGGTATTTCTTGTCTTTCGTAGCCGATATAGGAATAAACTATTACCGCATTACTATTAGGTACGGTTAAAGAGTACTTTCCATCAATATCGGTAGCTGTTCCAATTGTTGAATTTTTCACAGCGATTGTAATCCCAATCATGGGCTCATTATTTTCGTCTGTGACGGTACCTGTAATGTTTATTTGTGCATTGGACGACATCCCGTAGCCGAGCATTGCCATCATTAGAATTAGCACTTTAAAGAAACCACATTCTCGTTGTTTCCTTTTTCTTAATTTGTTGTTCATGCTTTAATTGATTTAGGTTAAACATTATTGTATAAAAAAGTTTGGTTCTGAATAATGAAGTAGTTACATGCGAAGAAGACCAAGCCGATTATATCGGTATGGTAGAATATGGATTTAAATAAATAGGTAATATAAGGCTCTGCCCGAAAATAAGATTTCGGGAAAATTTGTTGCTAAGAAAAGAATAGTTTATTTTATAGCTCTCTCTCTCTCTCTCTCTCTCTCTCTCTCTCTCTCTCTCTCTCTCTCTCTCTCTCTCTCTCTCTAATATTTCAGCACAATTGACCAAATCTAAATAGTTAAAATTTAGATTTGAGTCTGCTTTTTTGTATTCTAGAGATGCTGTCATTTTTCTTTTGTTGCTAATTAAGGTCTTTGAAAATATAAACTGAAATTCGTAGTAGAAGAGTGAGTAGTTTGCTAGTAATAAATTTATGGGTTAATATAATAAAGCTTGTTTACTTTTCGATCAAATTTTTTTAGATGAAATCGTAAACTCACTCTGTGAACAAATGTAATAATTAAACTGAAATATTGTTATTTTCTTTAAAGAAATCTATCAGGTTTTCTTAGATATTTATATTTCTGATTATTTCTTAGACCATCTGATATGATTCATCATAGCTTTAATATCCAGATAAGTATATTCCTTGGGTAACTCTTCTTTGATGCTGGATAGGGGAGTACTAGGCTGAATGTCTTTTAATCGGGGAAGAAGATAGTTTTGCTTTTCTTCGGAGATTAATTGATCTATGGATAATTCGCCCGTAAGGATAAATCCCGATAAATGACTTTCGATAGTTGTTGTAGATAAATTGCGTTCAGTAGCAATTTCTTTTAACGTTTTTCCTTCATTAAATAATGATAAAGTAGTACGTTGGCTATCTCCCTTTTGTGGTTTTGATTTCTTCTCGCTTTCGATAGATTCTTCTATTTTGGGAGCAGTTAACTGTTTAAAAGCAAGATCGGAAGTGAGTTTTATATTCCCATAGTGGATATGCTCTAGCTTTTCCAAAAGTGATAATAATGTCGCATGAATTTCGCGTACACCCTTCAAATATAGCTTGACTTTGGATGCTTTCTTTAGACTATTTATATGGCTTTCAATTGGTAAGATGATATTTTGTTGTAGGTCTTTATGGAAGTATTGCACTGCCTTTTTTACACGATCTTTTAATAAGTTGATATCCGGATCGGTTACTGATAGTATTGAGCTTAATTCTCTTCTGAAATTCTCGGCAATTTTCTGTTCTTCTATGGCTTTGTCATATAGTTGTGAGAACAAAGCTTGCATTTTTTCCTTTTCAGGAATGTTCTTTTCGGCAGCCAATTGATTTAGAGAATGAACACTGCGAACTATGGGTGACCAATCGAATGCTTTTTTTAATCGATCAGCACAATAGCGAGGTTTTTCTTCTTCTAATATTTGTTGAAGGTAATCTTGTTTTAACTCTTCTTTGCTAAATGCTATGGCATTCTGGTCGGTATGTATGCTATCGGCTGTTATACGAGAGAATAATACTATCCCATCGAGAGATGTACAACGGCTGAGTGCCACATATACTTGTCCTGCGGCAAAAGCTTGTCCTGCATCTATCACTACTCGGTCGAAAGTTAATCCCTGACTTTTATGAATAGTAATAGCCCATGCTAAACGAATAGGGTATTGTGTAAATGCTCCCAATTCTTCTTCCTGAATATTACCCGAATCCTCATTTAATGAATAGCGAACATTTCTCCAAGTTTCCTCTTCGAGTTCCATTTCGTTGCCATCTTCAAATCGTACAATTATTTTATCTTTTGATAGATGACTAATAACGGCTAGTTTACCGTTATAATAGCGTCGTTTTTCTCCCACGTCATTTTTTACGAACATTACCTGTGCACCAATTTTCAATACCAGATTAAAATCGGTTGGTAGTGAGTTGTCTGCAAAATCACCGGTTATTTTCCCCGAAAAAGAAACTCCCTTTGTTTGCAGATTATCAAGTTGTTCACTATTTATTTTGTCAGCTTTATAATTGTGAGTACATAAAACAATGTATCTGTTTTCGGCTGTTAATTTAAAAGATGGGTTGTAGCGTTGATTGAGTATTTGTAAATCACCACTTGTGGTACAGTTATTACGAATTCGATTCAAGATATCAATAAAAACCTGATCGCTTTGTCTGTAAATTGTTTTTAGTTCTACATAAAGTGGCATATTATTTTGTAATGCCTGAGCGTGAAAAAAGAATGGGGAAGGGTAGTATTGTTTCAACTGATCCCATTCGTGCTGTTGTGCTACGGGGGGTAACTGATACATATCGCCAATAAAAAGTATCTGAACTCCTCCAAACAATTGCTGATTGTTGCGATAGCGTTTTAGCATATAATCTATTGCATCCAACATATCAGCTCTAAGCATACTTACCTCATCTATAATAAGTAGTTCGAGTTCGCGTAACATCTCAATTTTCGACTTACGCAATTTGAAGTGAAAGTCGAGTTTCTTTTTTCCTTCCAGATTTGGAATAAATGGTTCGAATGGTAACTGCAACAACGAATGTAATGTTACACCTCCTGCATTTATTGAAGCCACTCCTGTTGGTGCTGCTACTATTACGTTTTTATCCACATTCTTGCGGATATAGTGTAGAAATGTAGTTTTACCTGTTCCTGCTTTACCTGTAAGAAAAACAGATTGAGAAGTGTTACGAACAATATCGGCGGCAAGTTTAAATATTTCGTTTGGTGATGTGGTTTCCATTCTTTTCTGATTATTATTACAAAGATAATTATATTAAGGTTGGATACCTAGCTTAGACAGGAAGGTAAATCTATTTCTTGTGAGAGAATAGTCTATAGCTCATATTAAAAAAAGAAAGTGCCTTGAATAGATATTCCAAGGCACTTTCTTTTTTTAATATTCTGTATTTGAATTAGGCTTCTTAGAGTCAATTAATTTACCACTACTATACGTTTCTTCTTTGTATATGGTTCCATTTATATACCCATATGTCCATTTACCATCTTTCTGCCCGTTTATATATTTACCCCTTGACTTCACATTTTTATTATCTCTGAAAATTTCGGCATATTCACCATCTTTTTGCCCTTTATCATTATTATTGTAGGTTTCAATATAATTACCACCATTACTACTTGTGAAATATGTAATTTGCTTACCTATTTGTTTACCATTTACATAGTTATGTTCCGATTTTATGGCGCCCTCCGCTGTATATTTTTTTATTACACCGTTTTCTTTGCCTTTTAGATAATTGCGTTCAGTCTCAATATTACCACTAGGATAATATGTTATCTTCTTTATTAATTCACCATCTTTATAACCTTCTGTGAGCTTTTTGGTCCCATCTGTTTTGTTGTATTCCCATAAACCGTTTTTTTGACCATTCAGGTAGCTACCTTTTTCTTTAATAGTACCATTGTCATATACCTCTGAAAATTCACCTTCGCGTAACCCATTTTTATAGAAAGCAGTTTGCAAATAATTAATATTATTTCCTGTAATATTCATGATGGATTTACCTTCTGCCTTGCCATTTTGGTAGTTGATTTCGGACCATAGTTTGCCATTTTCATTGTAACTGCGATCTATACCGTCTTCAATTCCATTTTTCCATTTTTTTTCAGACTTTATACTTCCATTTGGATAATAGTTAAATACAGTGCCGTCTATTACGCCTTTTACAAAGTATGCTTTACTTTGTATCTCTCCATTAGGATAATAGTGTATATTTTCCCCGTCTTTATAACCATCAATATAGTTGAGAACTTTGACTAATTTATTATCCTGAAAATACTCCCACTTTCCAGTGGAAATACCCTCTTTAAATTCGGAGTCAATGTATTCGGTAGAGTAACCTGTGATAATTCGTACTTTACCATTTATTACGGAATCTTGTTGATTTGGTTTATGAGCAAATTGACGACCATCACCTAGATTTATTATTTCAATGTTGTTGATGGTTAATCTTTCTTGTGCATAAGGAGTAAAAGTACTGGTTAACGAAAAAATAAATAATAATGTAAGAAGATGTCTCATTGTGAGTTTGATGTGTGTTTATTGTTAGTTAAATACATAAGTAAATCGAATTGCAAAGATAGAAAAAATAAGTAAGGGTTAAATTTCTCTGAATGGTGTGAAGTTTATCGGATGTCTTTGTTTAAATTAGATTGAATGTAGTTGATTGATATACAATGTGTTATTAATGTTTCTGTAGTCTGCTTTTTGTTATATAAATAGTTAGATTGAAAGTCATAAAATATAAAATTTGTTTCAAAAAGGAGAATTTATAGAATCAGTTTGCTACAAAAAAGAAATGGTTGTCATCCCGACAACCAATCTTCATTATTAACCTTAAATCTAATACTATGAAAAACACATACTTTAAACATTTAACTCTAGGAAAAAGTTCTATGAATTATCTCTATATTTCAATAGACGTTTCTGATAACTCAATCCTCAAAGAAAAATCTTTTATATTGGTTTATTTCCTAATACTCTTATTCGGATTTAGAGCACTTATCTTATACGATAAATTCTGCTCTTTATTATCATAACGTATTGTAAAGGAAAAAGTTCTGACTTGTTCGTTAAAAATGTTTAGAGGTTTAATATCGTTTGAATTGATGCTGAAATATGGAATATATAATTGTATTTCTGCACTCCTTTATGTGATTGAGAAATGAGAGTTTTCACTTCTTCGAAACCGGTATTTAAGTATAACCAAAAGTAATGGCGTATAATATTTTTAGAGTATGATTATTTGATAATATTTTATAGCTTTGAAATATAAATGGAGGATGCAGACCTACTTGTTACTTTGGCTAAAGTATTATAACCAAAGATGCTTAGGGTTGCGTAATATGAATTATATAAAAATAAAACTTATGAAAACTCTTACAAACGAAAAGTTGACAATTATTGGAGCTGCAGGTATGATAGGTTCTAATATGGCACAAACCGCCATAATGATGGGACTATCATCCGAAATCTGTCTATATGATCCATATCCAACAGGTCTCGAAGGTGTTGCCGAAGAATTGCTTCAATGTGGTTTCGAAGGTGTAAATCTAACATATACTTCCAATGTGGAAGAGGCATTAACCAATGCTTCCTACATAATATCTTCGGGAGGTGCTGCCCGTAAACAAGGTATGACACGTGAAGATTTATTGAAAGGTAATGCAGAAATTGCGATTGCTTTTGGTAAAGACATCAAAACGTATTGCCCTAATGTAAAACATGTGGTTGTAATATTTAATCCTGCTGATATTACAGGGTTGCTTACATTATTGTACTCGGGATTGAAACCTAGTCAAGTAAGCACACTTGCTGCATTAGATAGTACCCGATTGAGAAACGAATTGGCTAAACATTTTAAACTTAGTCCTGATAAAATCAAAAATAGTCGTACCTATGGAGGTCATGGAGAAGAAATGGCTGTGTTTGCATCAACCACTACGGTAAATGGCAAACCTTTAAATGATTTGATTGGGAGTTCCGACTTAAGTGCTCAACAATGGGAGGATATAAAACAAAAAGTGATACAAGGTGGAAAACATATTATAGATTTGCGTGGTAGATCGTCATTCCAAAGCCCTGCTTATCTATCAGTCGAAATGATTCGTGCAGCTATGGGGGGCGAACCTTTTAAATGGCCTGCGGGTGTATATGTTTCCAATCAAAAATTCAATCACATAATGATGGCTATGGAAACTACCATCGATACGCATGGAATTTCGTATAAAGAAGTAGAAGGAACTCCTGCTGAATTTGCCGATTTGGACAAGAGTTATAAACATCTTTGTGATTTACGGGACGAATTAATTAATTCAAATGTGATACCTCCGATTAGTCAATGGAAATCTATAAACAGTAATTTACAGTAACCAGAGTTTTCTATCTCAATAATATATAGATAAGTTCTATACATGAATAGAAAAAAGATAGTTGTGAAAATACAGCTATCTTTTTTTATGAAATAAGGTTGATTCTGAATTACTTTAGTTCTTTTTGTTATATTAGTTTTATTAAGTATTTTTTAGATAAAAAGGCAGTTTGACTACACTATTAAACAAAAATAAACGATTATCTGAAACAAATTTTCTACTTTAGCACCTTACCTATATGACAAAAAGAGTTTAAGGATTTTTGATACCCTATTTTTAGACAAAATATATTAATGGAAGTCAAGGATACATATAATGCATTATTTGAGGAAATTCGGAATGACAATACTGAGGCATACCGCAATTTGTACAGCCAATTTTATGCACCTTTATGTATGTTTGCCCTACGTTATATTCAGGATTCGAGAGTTGCAGAAGATTGCGTACAGGATGTTTTCTTGAAAATATGGAAAGACCGCCAAAAAATTATAATTTCAACTTCTGTTCGTTCCTATCTGTTGACATCTGTCCGCAATATGTGTCTCAATCTGATTGAGAAACAAAAGCTCGAACTTACTTACGAACAATATATTCTTACCAATTACGATGAATACGAGGCCGAAGATTTATATTCGGTTCAGGAACTTACCCAATTAATAGAAAAAGCAATAAACAAACTTCCTGAGAAATACCAAACAGTGTTTCGAATGAGCCGTTTCGAAAATTTAAAGAATAAAGAGATTGCCGAACAATTAAATGTGTCGGTAAAAACGGTTGAAGCATATATGACTAAGTCTTTGATGATGATTAGTGTAGAGCTAGGTAAGTATTATCCTGTATTGTTAATTATTTATTTTCTCGAAAAGATTTCAAATAATCCCTAGGGTATCGCCCCTCTTCTTTGTCTATTATATAGAAAGCCTTTTTTAATGATAGTATGGACAAAGAGAAATTAGAAAACTTAATCAATAAATTTTTCCTCAAACAATTGACGCTTGATGAAAAAGTTGAATTTGAAGATATACTAAAATCTTCGGATGAAGCTCGTAAATTGTTCCGTCAATGGAGTTTTATCCAGCGAGGTGTCGAAACTATTCAATTCAATAAGACTTGTACTCCACCCGAACTAGATATCAACGTTAGAGACCAAAAAGAAAAATCAAATCGAGTAAATCTTTGGAAGCAACGTATTATAAATATAGCGGCAGTTCTTACTATTCCATTATTAATAGGTTTCCTGTATTTGTTTTTAGAGAAAAGTAGTTCTTTAGAGCAAATGTCGCATGAATTGAGCTATACCAATACCAATAGTAAAGCAATTCTTATCACATTGCCCGATAGCTCAAGGGTATATCTGTATGCAAAATCAACACTCAAATTTCCAAGTGTCTTTACCAAAAACGAGCGTCACGTAAAATTGACGGGTGAGGCTACTTTCGAAGTTGTATCCGATCCTGAAAATCCTTTCTATGTAGAAACCCTAGATGGAGCGAAGGTTAAAGCTTATGGTACAAAGTTTAATGTATATGGATATGAAGATGATGATATTGTACAGGTATATCTTGAAAGAGGAAAAGTAAATTTTAGTTCACCTTACTTAAGTGAAGCTACTGCTATGAGAGCTTCAACTAAACTTGAATTTAATCGTAAAAGTAAAAGTATTCAGGTTTTACCTTCCGATGCATTCGAATATGAAGCGTATGAAAAAGGAATTTTATTATTCAGAAGTACTTCATTAGAACGAATCACTAAAAAGCTATCCAGAGTATATGACGTCGATATAGAAATAAGAGACAATCAATTGCGTCATTATCCTATTACTGGTGTATTCGAAAATAAATCGATTACTCAGATATTGGATGTTCTGGAAATGAGTTCACCCGATTTGAAATGGAAGAAAGAGAAAGAGAAAATAATATTATATAGAAAACCTTAAAGTCAGATGTTTAGCTCGTCTTGTGAGCTCATGTTGTTGATTTTTAGTTAGTTATTTTTGACATTAAAAGAGAATAAACATTAAACAGTGCTTAACAGTAGTGTAACATGAGTTGGTTTTCTTTGACGTGCATAAAATAATATTAAACAAATTATCTAAGTATGTGTACATCAGTTATTAAACCAACAAAAAAACGAACGTTATTTTTTATTGAAATAATTAACCTAGAGCCATGAAAAAGAAAAAAGAATTTTTAGGAAAGAGATATCGATATCTCTTGCTGGCTGGATTGTGTTTGTCATCATTCACAGCCTATGCAAAGCAGAATATTTCAATTTCATTGAATAAGCCTCAAGCAACAGTAAGAGACGTATTGAATGAGATAGAGAAAAAAACTGCTTACAGTTTTGTGTATAATGATCGCCTAGTAGATGCAAATAAGATTGTATCTGTAAAAGCAACCGATAAACCTGTATCGGATATTCTAGACGAAGTATTTGAAAACTCTAATATTTCTTATACAATAGTAGATAATCAGATTGTATTGTCTGCCGGAACGAAAGAAGTTCAACAAGATCAACAAAGAACAGTAAGAGGTACTCTAAAAGATGCTCAAGGTATAGAGCTTCCCGGAGTAAGTATAATTGTAAAAGGCAAAAGTACAGGAACAGCATCTGATTTAGATGGAAATTTCAGTATTGAAGTGCCCGAAAATGGAATTCTTGTATTTAGTTATATCGGTTATCTACCACAAGAAGTCAAAGTGGGAAGTAAATCGGATATAAATGTTGTGCTAAGAGAAGACAACAAAGCTTTAGATGAGGTTGTTGTTGTAGGTTATACTACTCAAAAGAAAGCCGACTTGACGGGTGCAGTATCATCTGTAAAAATGTCTAATCTGGCAGATATGGCAAATATGGATATCAACAGTGCCTTACAAGGACGTATGTCGGGTGTGACAGTCTTACAAAGTAGTGGTGCACCGGGCGCAGGTACATCAATTCGTATTCGTGGTATGGGTACTTTTGGAAACAACGATCCATTGTATGTTATCGATGGTATGCCTGCCGATAATATGAATGATGTGAATCCGAATGATATAGAACGCATTGATGTTCTTAAAGATGCTGCTTCGGCTGCTATTTACGGTTCGCGTGCTGCTAATGGAGTAGTTATTATTCAAACTAAAAAAGGTAGTAAATCGGATAGAGTAAATGTAAGTTTCAATACATTCCAAGGATTCTCTAAGCCTCAACGAAAAATCGACTTGTTGAATGCTCAACAAAGAAATATGATTCACCTTGAAGCATACGAAAATGACTTGAATGGAGCTACACCAAGTGCCGAAACTGCTGCTAAAATGGCTTATTATAAGAGTCCTTTTGCACAGGAAACAAGAACAGATTGGCAAGATGAGGTATTCTCTAACTCGGCTTATCAAGGTAATTATGATTTATCGGTTGCCGGAGGTACTGAAAAAGTGAAATATAACATTATGGGTGGTCACTTAACTCAGGATGGTATATTGAGAGGAACTAACTTTAAACGTACAACTTTCCGTGTAAATACTGAGACAGAAATAATCAAGAATCTGAAATTTGGAGAGAATCTGATGATTACTCACTCTAAACAAAAGATTGTTCCAGATATGTCTGCTTCATCAGGTGCTATTATTTCAGCTTTACGTGCAGATCCTTCTGTACCTGTATATGATGAAGATGGTAACCTAAGCGGAAGCGGTAAATTGGGAGCAGATATTCAAAACCCCGTAGGTATAATAAACAGAGCAGACCGTACAAGAACCAGAGATCGTATTTTTGGTAACGTGTATGCATCATACGGTATACTCGAAAATCTTACTCTTAAAACTGATTTTGGATACGATTGGTCTAAATGGCAGGACAAATGGTTCTCGGCACGTGTACCCGAGGCTGGCCGTGCTTCCAATAATAATGAGTTGACTCAAAGAGATTGGCAAAGTACAAGGTGGATCAATACAACCACATTGAAATATGACAAAGTAATAGATAAACATAAGTTTATGATCTTAGGTGGATATTCGTATGAAGAATTCGATATGAATTACACCAATGCTCGTGGTACTGATTTTATTTCGGAAGATCCTTCTCAACGTTACTTAAGTGCAGCAACTAATATTGCTTGGATGCAAGGTGGACGCGAACAATGGGCGCTTCAATCGTATTTTGCTCGTTTAGATTATTCTTTTGCTGACAGATATTTACTATCGGTGAATTTCCGCGGTGATGGTTCTTCTAAATTCTCAAAAGCCAATCGTTGGGGTTACTTCCCATCAGTGTCGGGAGGATGGCGTATTTCGGAAGAGCAATTCTTCGAACCATTGAGAGCTTCGGCAATTCAAAATCTTAAAGTACGTGCAAGTTGGGGTAAATTAGGTAACCAAAATATATTCAGTAATTATCCAACTAAGGTAATCATCCAAAATACAACAGATGACGATGGTTATAATGTAGTATTTGGTCAAAATGAAACTGCTACAATCGGACGGTATGAAGCTTCTTTGGCAAATCCTAATCTAAAATGGGAGGTTACTACACAAACCAACGTTGGTTTAGATGTAACATTCCTTAAGAATTTCGATTTTACATTCGATTACTATAATAAAAATGCAACTAATGTATTGATTCAAGTACCTGCTCCTTCTCTTGCCGGAATAACACAAGATCCTTGGCAAAATGCAGCAGAGGTTCAGAATACAGGTATTGACATGAATCTTTCATACAATACCAAAATCAACGATTTACAGGTAAATGCATATGGTAACTTTAGTACTGTAAAGAATAAAGTACGTTCACTAGGAACGGGTAGTAGTTCTTTCTTTACAAGTTCATATAGAGGTACTAATATATCTAGAACTGTTGCTGGAGAGCCTATTGCTCACTTCTATGGTTATAAATCGGATGGAATATTCAAGAGTGAAGAAGAAATCAAAAACTATAAGAATAGTGCAGGAGAAATGTATCAACCTAATGCAAAACCGGGTGATATTAAATTCTTGGATGTAACGGGAGATGGTAAGATTGATGGAAGCGACAGAACCAATATTGGTAGTGGATTCCCTAAATTCTCATACGGATTTGGTACTGACTTTAATTACAAAGGATTCGATTTAAGTCTTTTCTTCCAAGGAGTAGCAGGATATAAGATTTTCAATGCATTGAAATACGAAGGTATGTTTGTTGATCCTAGATACAACCAATATGCTGATATCATGAATCGCTATCATTCAGTTAATAATCCGAACGGAACGTTACCACGTGTAACCATTGAAGATAAGAACTCGAATCAAAGATTCTCAGACTACTATGTAGACAAAGGTGATTATCTGCGCTTGAAAGTGCTTACATTCGGTTATACTTTGAATAAAAATGTATCCAGAAAAATAGGAATGCAAAACGTAAGATTGTACGTTACTATGCAAAATCTGTTCACTATTACAGGTTATAAAGGATATGATCCCGATTTAGGAGAAGCATATGCGGATGATGTGGATGTTAGCGGAGTTTCTGAAGTGGGAGTAGACAGAGGACAATTCCCTCAGCCTAAGACATTCATCATGGGTATTAATATTAACTTCTAACAAATGAATATCATGAAACTATATAAATTAATATTTTTCCTTCCATTATTCGTGCTCTCATCTTGTGATCTGGATAGAGAACCTTTCGGCGTATCGAATTTTTGGAATTCCGAAGCAGATGTATGGCTGGGATTGAATGCAGCATACGAACCATTTTATAATGAAGAAGGATTTGGACGCGGTCATTTTTGGACAGGTCCTGCCAGTGACGATATGGTAATCAATCGAAATAAGAATGACGATGATCAGTTGACTAAATTTATTGCTACTTCTAATGCCTCAGGTGGGCAATTCAGTAACTGGCAACTCATGTATCGTACTATTCGCCGTGCTAATGATGTGATGGCAAATACTCCTAATGTAACAATGTCTGACAAAAGCAGAGATTTGATTATGGGAGAAGCTAACTTCTTATGTGCATATACTTATTTCTATCTTGCTAAGAGATATGGAGGATTACCTTTTTACGATTGGCAAAAACCTTTGGAAATAAATAAACCAAGAGAAACTAAGACCGAAACATATATTCGTATAGAGGCTTACTTGAAAGAAGCTATCGCTCGTTTCGAAGCTCAGGGTGCATGGACTAGAGATAAAGATGCTCTTGGACGACCCAATCTAGGTGCAGCTTATGGTTTATTGGCTAAAGTATATGCTCATTGGGGCAAATATGCAGAAGCTAAAGCAGCAGCCGAAAAAGTAATCAACTCGGGTAAGTACTCATTGAATAAAGCTAATAATAATGGATATGCTAATTTGTTTTCTCTTGCAGGAGAGAAACACGATGAGGTTCTTTTCAATCTTGTAAATAAAGGTGTAAGAAATCAAGGAACGGTAACTTCTGTTATTCTTCTTTCGGGAACTTTATCGGGTGGCACAGGATGGTATTATTTTGCACCAACAAAGAGCTTATATAATGCTTTTGCCGAAGGCGACCTACGCCGTGAGGTAACTATGGTGGGAGCCGGTGATACAATTCATTATCTAGGAAAAGAAACTGTTCTGACCTCAGAAATGATAAATGATATGACTACCGGATATATGTGTACAAAATATGGTGCAGCTTATAATGAGCTTACTGCATGGGACTGGGAAACCGGTGCTGATGTGCCATTGTTACGCTATTCTGATGTATTGTTGATTCATGCTGAAGCCGAGATATTCTTGGCAGGTGGAGGTCCAACAAACAGAACTAAGGGTGTAGCCGCTGCTGCATCGTCGTTTAACGAAGTACATGTTCGTGCTTTTGGAGGCAACTTAAGTAAAGCTATTGCTGCTCCAACATTTGACGATTTGGTAAAAGAGCGTCGTTGCGAATTGGCCTACGAAGATGAGCGTCATTACGACTTGGTTCGTTGGGGAATCGCTAAAGAAGTGTATGCAGCAGAAACTACAGCTACAGATCCAAGAGGACCTCGTAACTTCGACCCTGTAAAGAATGCACATTTTCCTATTCCACAAAAGGAAATCGAAAACACAGATTATCTGTTAGTGAATAATCCAAAGCCAGGATATTCAACTTTTGAATAATTAATAAAGTCTCAGACTTTTTTATTACTTTGCTAAGCATAACAGTAATAGTTTGTTAAGGTTCTAAAATATATCATTAGATACTTTCATTTACTTATAAGTTTACGGAGGAAGAAATTCCTCCGAAACTTTTAATTAAGGTCTCCAAGCTTTTATTGCCTTGCTAAGCATAATACAACATTGACCATGAAAAAATTAATAATTTCCATATTCTCTACGTTACTGTTGGTGGGATGTTCATCGTCGCCCAAAAGTCCGATTGAATATGTAGACCCTTTTATCGGAACAGGATTCCATGGGCATACATACCCTGGAGCGACTGTACCTTATGGAGCTGTACAACTGAGTCCCGATACCCGCTTTGGAAATTGGGATGCCGCATCTGGTTATCATTATAGCGACAGTACTATTTTTGGATTTTCGCACACACATCTAAGTGGAACGGGATGCTCCGATTTGGCAGATATTCTGTTTCATCCAACTACACAAGAGGTAAAATTAAAACCTGAGGGGTATATTTTCGACCCCCTTCCGTTTTCACATAAAGATGAAAAAGCTTCACCGGGATATTATTCCGTTGATTTTAAAACAGAAGGTATTAAAGCCGAACTAACGGCTACCACATATACGGGTGTTCACCGATACACTTTTGCCAAAAATAAAAGCATGTCGATAGTTGTTGATATGGCACATCTTATTGCTGAGGAAGTAATAGATTCTTTGCAGATAAAGAAAACCGCCTCTAATGAATTATCGGGAATGCGTAGAACACAAGGGTGGGTAACCAACCAGTACGTATTTTTTGTAGCTCAGTTCTCTAAAGATTTTGAGAGTGTTGATATTGTGAATGATGGTGTAATATTGGCTGCTGATTCCAATCCTAAAACAAGCAATGTACAGGCTATTTTAAAGTTTGGAACATCTACGGGCGAGCCTGTTATTGCTAAGGTGGGTATATCTATTGTAAGCCTAGAGAATGCAAGAGAAAATCTGATGAATGATGTAAAAGATTTCGATTTTGACAATGTACATCAACAAGCCAGATCTCTTTGGGAGGAAGCTCTTTCGGATATAGTTGTAGAAGGTGGTTCTGAGCATGACTTGAAGAACTTTTATACGGCTCAATACCATGCAAAGGTTGTACCTAATATTGTAAGTGATGTAAACGGTCAGTATCGTAGACATGATATGAGTATCGGTCAATTAGAGAAAGGGAAGAAACATTACTCTACTTTCTCTATTTGGGATACATTCCGTGCATGGAATCCATTGGTGACATTTACCGATAGCAGATTGGTGTCGGATATGATCACTTCTTATCTGGATATGTATGATGCTTCGGGCGAATTACCTATTTGGCCGCTTTCGGCAGGTGAAACCCATACTATGATTGGTTATCATTCGGCTTCGGTTATTGCAGATGCTTATATGAAAGGTATTCGCGATTTTGATGTAGAGAAAGCTTTCGAAGCGATGAAAGTATCATCTAACATAAATAAAAAAGGTTCAGACTATTATGTAAAATATGGTTTCATACCTTCAAATATAAAGAAAGAATCAGTATCGTGTTTATTAGAATATGCTTACGATGACTGGGCTATTTCGCAAATGGCTAAAGACTTAGGACGTGAAGACGATTATAAAGAATATGCAGAGCGTGCTTTGTCGTACATTAATGTCTTTGATGGATACACCAAGTTTTTCAGAGGTAAGCGTATGGATGGCAATTGGGATACACCTTTCAATCCTTTCGAACCCGGCCGTGCATATACAGAGGCTACAGCTTGGCAATATAGATTTTTTGTACCTCACGATGTGAATGGTTTGATTCAGTTATTTGGTGGAGAAGAATCCTTCACTGCACAATTAGATAGTCTGTTTGTGGTAGAATCGAAAGTCGAAGGTAGCATGGTAGATATTACAGGTCTGATAGGTCAGTATGCACATGGCAACGAACCTAGCCATCACATGGCATACCTATATAACTATGTTGGTCAACCTTGGAAAACACAGGAGATGACACGTCGTATTCTTACTGAAATGTATCAGCCAACACCTGAGGGAATCAGCGGAAACGAGGATTGTGGACAAATGTCGGCTTGGTATATATTGAGTAGTTTAGGTCTATATGCTGTATGTCCCGGTTCGAATGAGCTTGTTCTTACGACTCCTCTTTTCGAAAAGGCAACTATTAAACTAGCCAATGGAAAAACATTGGTTATCAAAGCGAATAACCCTCAAAAAAATGTGTATATAGATAAGGTGGCTTTAAATGGAAAAGCAATTGATAAAAACTTTGTTACTTATCAGCAATTGCTTGAAGGTGGAGAACTAGACTTCATATTGACTAATGTTCCGAACAAAGAGCGTGGAATTGGTGGTGATGCTTATCCTTATTCGTTAACAAAAGGTTTAGTAGTATCAATACCGTTTACTACCAAAGATTTGGATTTGTTTTTAGACGATATTGATGTTGATTTAGCTTCTGCAACCGAAGGTGCCAAAATATATTATACCCTTGATGGTTCGGAACCTACCGAGGCTTCGGCTTTGTATAAATCACCTATTAAATTAACTACATCTACTTTAATTAAAGCAAAAGCTTTTAAAGAGAATTATACGCCAAGCAGAACTTTTACCATTAATGCTACTAAGGCAGTATTGGCTAATCCTAGAATAGGCGAAGCAAAAATAAATGGTACAAACTTCCGCTACTACGAAGGGTTGTATAAGATTGTGGGTGATATAGAGAAATCTCCTTTAAAGGAATCGGGCATAATGCCTGAGCCATCAATCAAGGGAGCAAAACAAGCCGATCATTTCGCTTATATATTCTCGGGCTTGATTTCTATTCCCGAAGATGGGGTTTATGAATTCATGACCCGATCGGATGATGGCAGTGTATTATATATTAATGATCTGAAAGTGGTGGATAACGATGGCTCGCATGGCGCAATTGTAGCAACTGGAAGAGTTGCCTTGAAGAAAGGTTTCCATCCTTATCGCTTATTATATTTTGAAGATTACGAAGGAGAAGAATTGAGTTGGGGTTGGAGAGTGCCCGGATCGGACAAATTTGTTCCGATACCCGTCTTAAATTTGTTTGCAAATTGAGACTGCTGTAGATACAGGCGGATCATTTCCCGCCATGTATCTGCAAAAGAATAAACTTCAAAAACTATAAATAGGTCTCAGACCTTAAAAATAAGAATTATGAAAAATTTAATTTATATACTATTAGCAAGTTTGCTAATGTCATGTGGTAGTAAACCACTCGATCTGAATATTATGTCTTATAATATTCGCTATGACAATCCCGAAGACAGTCTTAATAATTGGCAATATCGAAAAGATGTGGCTGCAAAAATAATCAAGACAAAAGACATTGATATATTGGGTACTCAGGAAGTACTCCACAATCAGTTGGTTGATTTGCAGGAAAGACTTCCTGAATACACAGCAATAGGCGTGGGACGTGAAGATGGAATAGAAAAAGGAGAGTATAGTGCCTTATTCTACAAAAAAGACCGCTTCTTGGAAGTATTATCCGGTTATTTTTGGTTGAGCGAAACCCCAGAAGTAGCAGGCTCAAAAGGGTGGGATGGTGCCTGTGAGCGTATTGCAACATGGGTAATATTGAAGGATAAAAAGACAGGAAAAGAGGTGTTTGCTATAAATACTCATCTTGATCACGTAGGTAAAATGGCACGTCAAGAAGGGGTAACTCTACTCTTAACCAAAGCTGCTGAGTTGAGCAAGGGATTACCTATTATAATGACAGGTGATTTTAATGCAACCCCCGATTCGGAAGTTATCAAACATGTAACCAATACATCACTGAAAGAGCATCTGATAAATGCCAAAGATATAGCTCTAGAATTTTCGGGTACTGAATGGACATTTCATGATTTTGGAAAAATTCCTGTTGAAAAGAGAGACTACATAGATTATATATTTGTAAGCAACACTATTGAAACTGATAAATTTGAAGTACTTCCTGAAAAGCTGGATGGGGTATTTCTATCAGATCATGTTCCCGTTGTAGCTAAGATAAAAGTGAATTAAAAAACTTCTCTATCTATTTTAAAATATATGATTTCAAATAAAAAATAACAAGATGAAAAAAAGATATATAGGTGCGTTTCTTTCATTAGTATTGTTGGGAGCAAGCTTTCCCGCAACTACATTCGCACAAAAGGACATTTTTATACATTCTCACAACGATTACCAACGTAGAGTACCTTTTTATCAGGCATACGCTCAGCAAGTATCGTCGGTAGAGGCTGATATTTTTCTGAGTAAAGATAAACAGCTTCTCGTTGCTCATGATTTACATGAATTACCTACAGCTTCTACTTTAGATGAGTTATATATCAATCCATTGGTACATTTATTCAAACAGAATAATGGAAGACCTTGGAAAGATTCGGACAAAAAGCTTCAATTGCTGATAGAACTGAAAACTGCTGCTACTCCTACATTGGATCTTGTAGTAGAGAAGTTGAATGCACACCCTGAAGTATTTAACCGAGAGGTGAACCCTTATGCGGTACAAATAGTTATTACTGGTGAATTTGTTCCTAACCCTGCTGATTTTTCGAAATATCCAACCTATATTCAGTTTGACGGATTGTTGAGCGAAAAATATACTCCACAACAATTGGCTAGGGTAGCTTATATAAGTGTTCCTTTTTTTGAGTATGCTCAATGGAATGGAAAAGGGACACTAGTAACTGATCAGAAAAAGAAAGTAGAAGCGGTTATTAACCAGATTCATGCAATGGGTAAACCTATCCGCTTTTGGGGAACTCCCGATCATGTAACGGCTTGGAATACTTTCCATACAATGGGTGTAGATATTATAAATACTGATGTGCCCGAACTTTGTGCTGACTTTTTTCACAATTTTGATGACAAGAATTTCGTAATCTCTCCTGACCATGCTAATGCGCATGAGGGAATTACCAAAACTGACCGTTTGGATAAAACGACAGCCGGTTTTCAAGGGTTCGACAATAAGAAACTTCAATTATCGAAAGGTGTTGAAATATATAAGCCTACTTATCTGAATGATGGACTTAGAAAGCCTGTTAAAAATATTATCTTCTTGATTGGTGATGGTATGGGCTTGGCTCAAATTAATGTAGCAGCAAGCGCAAATAAAGGTTTGTCGTTGTTCGGATTTAAGTATCTAGGCTTACAACAAAATAGCTCGAAAGATGCCTTTACAACCGATTCGGCAGCCGGAGGAAGTGCTTTAGCTACGGGAGAATCTAATAACAACCGTCACATTTCGATGTCTGATGATGGCACTATTTATCCATCGATGAGCGATGTCGCTACATCTAAAGGTATGACTGCCGGAGTTGTTACTTGGGGCAATATTGCAGATGCAACTCCTGCTGCATTTTACGGACATTCTACTGAGCGAGACAATGCTGATGAAATTACCGAATGGCTATTAAAAGGTAATCTTACTCTTCTCAATGGTAGTGGAATGCATATTTTAACAGATAGAAAAGACAATAGAAATCTGGCAGATGAACTGAAATCGCAATATAATATTACTACTTCGATAGACGAGATAAATAGCAAAAGCGGGAAAGTAATTGCTATTGATGAACGTATGGAACAAGCTGCAACTGCCGAGACTATTGGCTTATTGGCAGATGCAACAAAAGAATCGATAAAGAAACTAAGCGAGAATAATAAGAACGGATTCTTCCTGATGGTTGAAGGTGCTAAAATAGACTATGCAGGTCATGCTAATTCATTACCCGGATCTATTGTCGAGATGCTTAGTTTTGATATGGCAATTGCTGAGGCTATGAAATTTGCCGACAGTAATGGTGAAACTTTAATTGTAGTAACTGCTGATCATGAAACGGGCGGTCTTACTTTAGTGGATGGCGATCTCGAAACAGGTAAGATTACGGCTCGTTATATGACTGACGACCATACACCTATTATGCTGCCTGTATTTGCTTATGGGCCTGGTTCTGCTGAATTTATCGGGGTATATAAAAATACTCAGGTGTTTCATAAGATGAAAACTCTTTTGGATGCAAACAAACAAAAGAAATGAGGTCTTAGACCTTATTGTTGCTTTGGTTAGTAAAATAGCTAAAGCCTCTTATAAACCTCAAGTATATCATTAAATACTTTCTTTAACTTAAGCATATGAAAAAATATACAATTTTATCCCTGTTACTTTTTTTGAGCTTTGGTTCGATGTCGTCTTTCGCAAAAGACAATATCCAGTTCCGATTCAATAAAGCAGGACAATTTAAAATTGCCCAATTTACAGATATTCACTGGAACAACACTTCTGATAATTGTGCTAAAACAATAGAAACGATTAAAGCCGTACTGGAAGCAGAAAAGCTCGATTTAGCCGTGCTTACGGGTGATGTAGTGAGCGATCCACCCATTAAGGACGGATGGTTGGTTGTGGCTAAGATATTCGAGGAAGCTAAAATTCCTTGGACTGTTGTATTAGGTAATCATGATTCAGAAAAAGGACGAGGATTCTCTCGTTGCCAAATATTTGATATAATAGAAGGCTTACCTTATTATGCCGGAGAAAAAGGTTTACCTATGACAGGTTGTGGAAATTATGCAATTCCTGTAATGGCATCAAAAGGTGATAAAACGGCTGCTGTTTTGTATCATATCGACTCGAATGATTATCCTGAAAACGATAAAGTCGGGCATTATGATTGGATACATTTCGATCAGATTAGTTGGTATAGACATCTGAGTGATACTTATGCTTCTAAAAACAATAATAAAGTATTACCTTCATTGGCATTTTTTCATATTCCACTTATTGAATTTAATACTATTGTAGGTCAACCAACAACAGTAGGTACAAAAGGCGAAGGTGTAGCTGCTGCCGATATTAATTCGGGAATGTTTGCTTCTTTGGTTGAAAAGCAAGATGTAATGGGTGTATTTGTTGGACATGATCATGATAACGACTATATTGGTATCGAAAAGAATATAGCTCTAGGTTTTGGTCGTACATCGGGAACGGATGCTTATGGTAAACTCGAAAGAGGTTCTCGCATTATTCTAATGTACGAAGGTCAGTTTAAGTTTGATACATGGATCAGGACTAAAAAAGGAACAGAGTTGTATTATTACTATCCTTCGGGTATATCGTCTGTGGATGAGCAGACTTTGAGCTTTCTGCCAGCAAAGGATATTAAGTTGACCAAACAGGGTGTAGAGTATAGTTATTACGAAGGTAAATTTAAATCGGTCGATGATATTGTTTCTCTTAAACCTTTGAAAGAAGGGAGATTGAAAAATTTCTCAATAGAATCTGCTGCGGTAGAAGATTATTTTGCATTCGGCTTCAAGTCTTACATCAAAATACCTGAAAGAGGAGTCTATGTATTTTATACTAATTCGGATGATGGTTCGAAATTGTATATTGACGGACAATTAGTGGTTGATAACGATGGCTCACACAGTTTAAAGCGAGTGGATGGGAAAGTAGCTCTTGAAGCAGGATTTCATGAAATAGAAGTTCGCTATCTTGAAAACTATATGGGGCAAAGCCTCGAAGTTGGTATTGCTAGTCGGCATATCCTAGAGCAAGCCATACCCGATAATATGTTGTTTATACCGAATAGGTAAATAAAAGAAAGGTCTATGACCTTAAAATCAGAAAATTTATGAAAAGAACATCTTTTGTACTTCTTATTCTCGGATTGATTATTATGTTTCCGATGGCTTTGTTTTCGCAGGAAAACGATGAAACTCCACCAAAATATAATATGCCTTATAAGAATACATATGTAAAAGAAGCCTTGGTGGCAGAAAATGAATATAGGATTGCAAAGCCTAAAATAACGAAACCTAAAAGTTTTGAAGAAGCCAAGAATATATTGCCCAATCCTATATGGCAAGGGCACGACAAAGAAATAGAAATGTATTGGAAGGCATGGCAAATAGCTATTGGGAATATCCGCCAACCGGATGAAGGTTCGGGTTTTGTTGCTAGTTATTTGGATGTAGCTTACAATGGAAATATTTTCATGTGGGATGCATCGTTTATGATGATGTTTGCCCGATATGGTTATCGATTCTTTCCATTTCAAAATACATTGGATAATTTCTATGCAAAACAGCATCCTGATGGCTTTATCTGTCGCGAAATAAAAGCAGATGGTGCAGATTGTTTCGAGCGTTACGATCCTGTAAGTACAGGTCCTAACCTTATCCCTTGGGCTGAAATGCAATATTACAAACAATATGGAGATATAGATCGTTTAAATAAAATATTTCCCGTACTGTGTGCTTATAATAAGTGGTTGAGATTGAACCGTACTTGGCCAAACGGTACATACTGGTCGAGCGGGTGGGGCACAGGTATGGACAATATGCCTCGTGTACAATCTCAATATAGTATGATTTTCAGTCATGGACATATGGTATGGTTAGATGCTTGTTTGCAACAAATACTGACCGATAATATCCTGCTCGAAATGGGATTCTATTTGGAGCGTTGGCAGGAGATCGAAGATCTGGAAGATGAGATTAAAATGCTTACCAAATATATTCAGGATAATATGTGGGATGAGAAAACAGGCTTTCTGTACGATCAATATGCAGATGGAAGTCTATCAACAACCAAAGGAATTATGGCTTATTGGGCATTGCAAACCGATGTGTTGAAAAAACCACAATTAGATCGTTTGGTAAAGGAACTGGATAACCCAAAGACGTTTAATCGTCCGCACAGAGTTCCATCTCTATCTGCTGATAATCCCAAATACAATGCAAAAGGCAGATATTGGCAAGGTGGCGTGTGGCCGGGTACTAATTATATGGTGATAACAGGTCTTGATAAAAAAGACTATCGCAAAGAAGCTCATGAGATAGCTGTGAACCATTATGATAATATTTTTGAAGTATATAAAAAGACAGGAACATTTTGGGAATATTATTCTCCCGAATCGGCAGAGCAAGGCTTTATGGCTCGTAAAGACTTTGTCGGTTGGACAGGTTTACCTCCCATCGCTGTATTTATTGAATATATTTTGGGTATCCGATCCGATTTTTCTACTAATTCCGTAGTTTGGGATGTCAATCAATTAGAGGCTCATGGTATTGAAAGGTATCCTTTCGGACCCGAAGGTGTAGTTTCTTTTAAAGTAAATAAGAGAAGCTCGGCTGATGAAACTCCTGTTATTACTATTGAGTCGAATATTACTTTCGAAATAACTGTGTACTGGGGTAAAGATAAGTCGAAAAAGGTTATTATTAAAGAAGGAAAGCAAACGATCTAATCGGAATAGAAAAATTACAACCATGAAAATAGGTATAGATTTTGGTGGCACCAATATTCGAATAGGAGTTGTTGACAAAGGTATTATTGTCAAGAAAATAGCAGAGTCATGCAAAGCCGATAAATCGGAAAAAGAGATTCTCGATCATCTGATTAGTATGATTCATCAGGTGATAAATTCCGATATAACAAGCATAGGCATAGGAGTTCCTTCGGTAGTAGATGTAAAAAAAGGGATTGTCTATAATGTAAATAATATTCCTTCGTGGAAAGAAGTTCATCTCAAAGAGATTCTTGAGAAAGAATTCAAGATTCCCATATCAGTGAATAACGATTGCAATTGCTTTGCTCTAGGCGAGCATTCGTGTGGAGAGGGTGCCAATTTCGATGATATCGTATGTGTGGCTCTTGGAACAGGAGTTGGTTCAGGTATTATCTTTAACAATAAGCTGTGTAACGGTGCTAATACGGGAGCAGGTGAGATAGGCGAGTTATCTTACCTTCAACACAATTATGAGTATTACTGTAGCAGTCATTTCTTTATAAAAGAACATAATATAACGGGACGAAAGGCCTACGATAGAGCTTGTCAAAAAGATGCAGAGGCTTTAAAGATATGGGATGAGTTTGGTATCCATGTTGGAAACCTGCTGAAAACTATTCTTTTTGCATACGACCCTCAAGCAATAATATTGGGAGGAAGTATCTCTAGGTCGTTTGAATTCTTTTCTCCAAAAATGTATGAAACTTTACACACTTTTCCTTATCCGGAAACTGTTGCTAAATTAAAAATAGCATGCTCTAAGAAAGACGACATCGCGATTGTTGGAGCAGCAGATTTAATTATTTAATACTTTACCAGAAACACATATTTTACAGGGTGATTATAGATTCTATAATCACCCTTTCTTTTCATATGGTGAAATTAAAAAAGTGCGTAATCAAAATCTTGATATACGCACTCCAATATTGAGTAAAATAAAATAAAAGAATTGAATAACTAAATGTAGTCTAAAATATGTATGGCTTTATTTTTCTTGTTGTTTTTGCTCTTCTTGCTCTTGTTTTCTATTTATGATAAATGCCATATATAGAAAAATGGCAGCAACACTTGCTGCAGTGGCATATCCTATAAGAACATTAGAGGTAAGCGATTCATAATCGAGTCTAAATAAATTAAGCACGAAAGATCCGAGTAGAGCACCTATCATACCAATGGCAAAACTTGTAAATAAACCAAGTTTATTCTTTTTGGGAAGCTTATTAGCTATATATCCTATAAGAATACCTATTATTAATGACCCTATAACGTCGAATCCTATGTCCATCTTATCTTTAAATATCTTATGTCGCACTATTGTGTGCCTTATACTGTTTATATAACATAGTTCTGATTTATTTTGTTTAATGCGAAATAGTTAAAATTTATAAGATGTATGTAAGGCGTTTAAATAGAGGGGTGCGAAAACTAAATACTTTCAAAAAGTGTTATTAAAAAAGAATTATTAAAGGAGAAGAGAGTCTATTTACTTGTCTAAGCAATAACAAACTCTATGACCTTAGTGAAAAAGATTAAATTTGGAATCGTTATAACTTACAGAACAACAATTTTATGGTAAAGAAACTATTATTCATGTTACTATTCTTTTTGAGTATAGTAACTTATGCACAAAACTCGTATAGCCAGACAGAAGTAGATCTGAAACTGGAGCTTCAGAAGAAAGAAATGGATGAAAAGCTGACGGAGTTAAAAAATGAGAAAGATAAGGTAGACATCAAGATGATAGAACAAGATAAACGCTTAGCTGAAACCCAAAGTCGTTTGTCTAAAATCATAGATATATTCGGACTTGTAATCGCTGCATTGACTATCTTGATTACTATTGCAGGTTTCTTTATGGATAAGAGTAACAAAAAGAAAAGGCAAGAGATAGAAGATGAGTTTGATAAATTGAAAGCCGAGAGCGAAAAACAGATAGACTATATCAGACAACATGCTCAGTTGGTGGCTGAGAAAGCACAGCTAATGGTAGAAAAAGCAGCACTTGAAATAGATCATATAAAGGAAGAAGCTCATACATCTTTAGCTGAGATAAATATCGTGAAGAATACTAATAATGAGTCTCATGGAAGTGATTAACTCGAAATGAGTTTATATCTAATTAAACGTCTATAAACTTTAGGATAATATAAAGAGGTGAGCGAATAATTTTCGCTCACCTCTTCTTGTTTTAAAATTTTATTCTTGTTTCAGAGGTAAAGTCAATATTAGTAAGAAACAAGTTAATGCTAGCAAATAAAAAGGGAGAGTAAGCATAGAATCATTATGGAGATTACTTATTCCCCATGTTATTAATGCTACTTGTATATAGTATAATAAACCCAGTAAAGCACCAGAAATACCTAAACAGTTTCTATAATGTATTAAGGCATTACTGAGGCATGAGGGCAAGGCTATGCCTATGCCTGCCATAAGTAGAAATATACTGCCACAGACTCCCACTAAGCATAAAATATATGGTAACGATAGTCCTACTGATAATATGAATAATAGGCTACTGAATAACATAAGCGTATAACCGATCCTCATTACAGATATATAATGTAAATGTGTTATCAGCTTCTTCCCAATAACAGCACCTAAAAATGAGGCGAGAGCCACTACTATACCTAAACATCCATATTGGACGATAGAAAAGTACAGATTATTGATAAATATAAAAGGTGCTTCGGCGTAATAGCTGAATATAATACCATTTATAATACCTATAAAGCTGCCAAATATCCAGATATGCTTATCAAGAATCATTTGTTTGGTTACCGACAGTATTGTTATACTGGAGGTTGTTGAATCAGGGCGAGTTTCTTGGAGAGTAAAGTATGACATAATAAGTGCCACTAATCCAATAATGACTAGAGTGACGAAAATATAACTCACTCCACAATATTGTGATATTATACTACCTAATAGAGGTCCGACGGCCGGCGAGAATGCCAGAACTGCCGATACTTTGGCAAATGCTTGAGGGCGACGTTTGTCGTCATAGCAGTCTCTCATTATAGTCTGTGTGGTAACAGAGCCTGTTGCAGCACCAAAAGCCTGGACTACTCGAAAGATAAGTAACAGCTCAACTGAATTGGCTATTAAGCAACCAATAGAACCTATTATGTAGGTAATGATGCCATAGAGCATAGATGGTCTTCTGCCTATCTTATCAGAAAGTATACCCCAACAGAAAACACCTAGAGCAAAACCTAAGAAATAGGCACTGAGGGTTTGTTGAATTTGATTGTCAGAGGCTTGTAATTGCTCAGCCAGTTCGGGTAAGGATGGGGTATAGATGGTTTCGCTGATTTGCGGAAACCCTACAAGAAATATAAGAAGCCATATAGATGGCTCTTGCATATATTTTTTCATAAAAATACGCTTTAGCTTACTCTCCAATTATGATAGTAATTAAAAAGAGTAAAATATTAATATTCATTAGTTTATTTCCATCTGTTGAGAAAGATGGTATATGATGTTAATGAATATCTTAGCTTATTTTTAAATAAAAAAACATATTGATAATTTATTAAAAGTTGAAATAAAGCTCAAAGGTAATAATAATTTAAATAAATAGAAGATGTACTGTGAGATAGTCCCCAATAATAAAAAGTAAAGGTGCCTATATTGAGACACCTTTACTGACTGTTTAGAATTTCTTTCTAAGGATTCGTACAGCATTCAATATTGCGAGTAATGCTACACCTACATCGGCAAAAACAGCTTCCCACATGGTTGCAACACCAACAGCACCAAATGATAGTACCAGAAGTTTAACTGCAAAAGCCAGTATTATATTTTGAATTACAATTTGTTTAGTTGCCTTGGCGATGCGTATGGCTGTTGTAATTTTAGATGGGTGATCTGTTTGTATAACAACATCTGCAACTTCAATGGCAGCATCGGAGCCCATACCACCCATTGCAATTCCTACGTCGCTGAGTGCTAAAACAGGGGCATCATTAATACCATCACCCACAAAAGCAATAACGTTTGTTTTGTCAGCCTTCAATTGTTCAACATACTTTACTTTGTCTTCGGGTAGAAGATCACCATGTGCACTATCGATTCCTAACTCTTTGGCTACTTTCTGGGTTATTGACGATTTGTCGCCGCTTAACATAACGGTTTGTATGCCTAGCTTATGCATTTCGGCTATGGAAGAAAGAGCATCCTCTTTTATTTCGTCAGCAATAGTTATATATCCTGCATATTTATTGTCGATGGCTGCAACAACTACAGATTCGGTAATAGAATCAATACTCTTATCATATTCAATTCCATATTTTAGCATCATCTTAGCATTTCCCACCAATACATTTTTGTCGCCTACGTAGCCTTTAAGACCATAACCTGCTATTTCTTTTACATCTTTAGCTTTGTTATGACTGTTTCTAGCTATTGAGATGCTGTGCTCAACAATGGCTTTAGCTATCGGATGATTTGATAGTTTTTCAATAGCAGCTACAATTTCAATAAACTCTTGTTGATCGTATGAGGGGCAAACTATGTTTTGTACTTTAAATACTCCTTTGGTCAGTGTACCTGTTTTATCCATTACAACAGTATTAACAGAGGTCATCAGATCCAAGTAATTAGCTCCTTTGAATAGGATACCATGGCGGGAAGCAGCTCCAATCCCTCCAAAATATCCCAAAGGAATAGAGATTACTAATGCACATGGACATGAGATCACCAAGAAAACAAGAGCACGGTACAGCCATGTAGCAAATACATAATCGCTAAGCACAAAATAAGGGATTACTGTTATAGCTAATGCCAGAAAGAATACAATAGGAGTATATATGCGTGCAAATTTACGAATAAGTAATTCTGTCTTTGCTTTTCGAGAAGTAGCATCCTGCACCATCTCCAATATTTTGGATAGTGAACTGTCTGCATATTTCTTTTCCACTTTTACTTCGATTACTTTATCAAGGTTGAGCATACCAGCCAATACTTTTTCGCCTTCACGGATAGTTTTGGGCTTGCTCTCGCCTGTTAAAGCGGACGTGTTGAAGCTACTACTGGCTGACAATAAAATTCCGTCTAAAGGAATCTTTTCACCAACCTTTACTTGTATTGTTTCTCCTATAAGGATGCTTTCGGGTGAAACGGTTTGGTAAATACCGTTTCTTAATACGCTTGCAGTATCGGGGCGAATATCTAATAAGGCTTTAATGTTACTTTTAGCCTTGTTTACAGCTGATTCTTGAAACAATTCGCCTACGGAGTAGAATAACATCACTGCAACACCTTCGGGGTATTCTCCGATGAAGAAAGCGCCTAGTGTGGCAATAACCATTAATGTGAACTCATTGAAGAAATCGTTTTGCTTGATTGCTTCGTATGCTTCTTTGATTACAGGAAATCCTACAGGGATATAGGCTACTATATACCATATTAAACGGGGGTAACCCGAAAAGAAATTGATTGAACTGATATTATCAAGAAGGATTCCTATAAGGAGTGTACTCAGACTGAATATTGCTGGAATATATCTTTTCCATGTTGTTGTACCTTCTCCGCCTTCATGTGAGTGCGAACCACAACAATGTTCGTGAGATTCTGTTTGTTGAATTGTATTTGCCATCTTAATATGTATTAAAGCCGTTGTTCGACTTGATTAATCACAATATATTGTATCTGACGACAAATTTAAAGCTAAAGACTTGCAACTAGGTTGCAAACATAGTGAAAGGGGGATATGATGCGAGGGGGGGGGGGAGAAAAGAATGTAATAAAACAAAAAAGAGATACTTTTCAGCATCTCTTTTGTTGTCTCTCTTATTTTTTAGACTCTTCGATAGAGATTTTACGAAACTCTTTCAGAGATTTTTCAATAGCTAAAGAAGCTTTTCTAGCACGAGTTCCTGCAGCTTTGTTTCCGCTTTCAGCTTGTTGTCCTGCGTCTTTAGTGAATTCTGCAATTAGTGCGTTCAAGTTGTCTAGTAATTCTTTCATAATTTTATTTATTTTTTTAATTCGGGCAAAGGTAATAGAAACAATATAATTTCGAAATTTTTTTATTTCGAAATTTCTTTGTATTTGTCAAGTAATTTATATAGATCAGCCTTTTTATCTTCAGCCAAAGTATACCATTTGTTCTTAAATCTAGTTCTTCCGTTTTCTTTCCAGACCATCAGCCAATCACTTTCGTCAGCCGATTTTCCTGTATTATAGATTATAATAGTATAATCGGGCGCCTGCATTTTTATCATTATGTCGCTGTCATTTAATCTAGTATCGTATTCAGCGGTCAATACTGCATCGGCTAATGTTATATAGTCCGAATTCTGGATAATTGTTTTTAAATCGTTATCAAGAACAAGCATCATCGAATCTATTTTTGAGGCATCAATAAAAATCTTGGTGCTGTCATTTATTTTAGCTTCCGATGTATTTATATTTTCTTTTTCATATTCGGCTTGTGCCGCTTTCTTGGAATCGCACGATGTAAATATGGCTCCCAAAGTAAGTATATAGATAAAGAGATGTTTCATGTTTTTTAAATGTTTGTTTTTATTCTTCTTTTTTGATGACGTTTCTGGCAACTTCTATCTTGTATTTTTTTCCTTTCATTTTTTGATCTTTGATCGTTGAAAGGAGTGCTTTTACTTTGGATGAGCGGACAGCCACAAACGAAATGAAATCTTTTACTTCTATCAATCCTAAATCGTCTTTGTCTAGTTCTCCTTTTTGTAAGAAGAAGCCTACAATATCACTTTTGTTGAGCTTGTTCTTTTTACCACCACTTACATAAACTGTTTGGAATTCGGGACGCTCGGGTAGGGGTTTCCCTGCTTGGACACCGAATACTTTGTAGTGTGTAGGAACATAATCGGGAGTTTTCTCATCTTTATGCAGTAGGATATAAGCTGTTCCCTGAGCATGCATACGCGCTGTACGACCATTACGATGCATAAACTCGGTTTCTTTAGCAGGCAGGTGATAATGAACTACATGCTTCATTTCGGGAATATCCAATCCTCGTGCTGCCAGATCGGTAGTTACCAAATAACGCAAGCTATAATTGCGGAACTGAATAAGCACCCTTTCGCGGTCGTCCTGATCCATTCCTCCATGATAATAACCAGTCAGTATACCTTTGGCGGTAAGCATATCGCTAATACGCTCGGCTACTTCGCGGTGATTACAGAAGATAAGAGCAGGTTCGGAGTTAAAGGCACATATAAGTTGAAATAAAGTTTCTATTTTATCCTTTTCGGGCGATATAACCATTCTTACCGAAAGTCCGTCATTCGATTCTTTTTTAGTATAATCTAAAACTTTGGGCGATATAACTTGTGTGAATTCAGGAATCTCTACGTCGGAAGTTGCCGAAGTCAATATTCTCTTTTCTAAGTTAGGCAATTGGTTGATGATGTGCTTCATTTCATCTTGAAAACCCAATTGTAATGATTTGTCAAACTCATCTAATACTAGTGTATGAATTGAGTCTGTATTGAATGATTCTCTTTCCAAGTGATCTTTCAACCTGCCCGGTGTACCAATAAGTAATGCAGGTGGATTGCTGAGGTTACGTAATTCAGTATCAATAGAGTGACCTCCATAACATACATTTATTTTGTATCCGGTACTCATTTTCTTCCATACCTGTTCTATCTGAATAGCAAGTTCGCGAGATGGAACAATCACTAGGGCTTGAACGGTCTTTACATCCTCCTTCAATAATTCGAGTACAGGTAGTAAGAATGCTACTGTTTTACCCGAACCTGTGGGCGACAATAGTATTGTATTGCTGCTCGAACTTAAAATGGCTGCTTTGGCAGCTATCTGCATCTCATTTAGGGTTTCGATACCCAAATTCGATAATATGGTGGTTGTTTTATTTTCTGTATTCATAGTGCAAAGGTAATCTAATGTCTTGTAATTTCTCGATTTAAGAGCTTAAATCCCTTTGTTTTTTTACTTCTGATCTTATTTATTTGTAGACTGATTATGCAAGAAGCTCTATGTGGGGACAGCAAATAGGGGCGAATAATACCTACTCACCCCTACCTTAATAGAATGTAACAACAAAAAACTGGACTTATCTTATGTGTTTAGTTTCTTTAAACAAACACATAACAAATCCACCTATTACTCCGCCATAGGCACAATTTATCCAACATTCCGCTGAAAGTGGATAAGTTCCCCAATAACAAGCAAAGTAATACCAGTGTAGGTATCCTAAGACTATACCTACAACTGTTCCTATTAATGCTCTATTGTTGTGGTGGATAAATAGTAATATATCTTTCATTTTGATTTAATACTTTAAGGGTGATTCCAATAAAATTGACTAGGTTTTGGTTGTTGAATGTTCATGTCGGCTTCGGTACTTACATTTAATTGTTTACGAATGGCTCGGGCAAACATATTATTAATGTGATGACCTGGACAATTTGCTACAATTTTTCCTTTTATAAAATATCCGACTAAAGCTACATCTCCTATAATATCGACTAACTTGTGACGTGCAGGTTCATTTGCAAATAGTAATGGCTTGTTCATTAGATAGCCTAACTTGCTGGCATCTTTTCGTTTCACACCCATTAAGTCTGATACACGATCAAGTTCATCCTGTGACATGAGTTGGTCATAAATAATGACTGAATTATCTAAATCACCTCCTTTGATGAGGTTGTTTTTCAATAGTTGTTCAATTTCTTTTACGAAGACAAAAGTACGAGCCGGAGCAAAGTCTTTGGTGAAATCAGAAATATCTTCCAAGCGTGCATCTTGACGTTTAAGCAGAATAGAGTCGTATGCGATATGACATTCTATATTGAAATGATCGTCAGGTAATAAAAGTATCGATGATTCTGAAACTTCATCTATCACTTTTATTCTTTTGCGTGGAAAGCTTACATATATTCTTTTGGATTGCTGTAAGCTAACACCTATTTCTTTTATTTTGCGAACAAACTGAGTCGAACTTCCGTCCAGAATGGGAAATTCGGGTCCATCTATGTCAATCAGGCAATTGTCTATTTCGCAAGCATACAAGGCAGCCAAAGCATGTTCTACTGTTCTTACCTGAACTCCATTTTTAGATAATACTGTTCCTCTAGCAGTAGAAGTTACATTTTCGGCCAAAGCATTTATAATAGGTTGTCCATCTACATCTGTTCTTCTTATTTTATATCCATGATTATCAGGAGCCGGATTAAATGTTATACGTCCGTTAATTCCTGTATGAAGTCCCTTTCCTTCCAAAGAGAAACTTTGTTTTAAAGTTCTTTGTTTAGTCATAACAACATTTTTTTTTCGTAATACTTATTATATACTTCGTTTATAGATCATGATTAAATTAGATACGGGTACAATGCCCATAATACGGTCGATCTCTTTACCGTCTTTATATATTACAGTACTGGGTGTGCCCGATATGGCATACTTTCCATATTCACCTGGATATTTGTCGATGTTCAATTTGTAGAATCTGGTATGATTTTCAGAAGCTGTTATGAGCTGATTAAGATTATGTTCCATTGCATTACATAGGTCTGATTCGTCTGTATGAAAAAGAACAAAACAGATACCTGATGCTACACTATCAGAAAATGACTGGTTGTCTAACTCCACCAATACTGTTTTATTTTCTAACATCGCTTTTTTTTCTAATTCCTTACTCGAAATGATATTTGAAGAAACTACTAGTGTGGCAAAAACTAACAAAAAATGCCACGTCTTAAGACTAATCTTGCTCATCTTATTTCCATTTTAATAACCTTACATTCTATAAATCTTCTTACAAGTACAAAGATGGTTGCTTTAAATGAGTTTTTTGAACTCAATAAATCGCTAATAATGTTCAATATTTCGCTTTTTGTGCGGTTCCTTTTTTTATTCAGTTATATTTGTACTAAATATATAAATGCTGTACTTATGAGCAAGGATCAATGTGGAAAGATATTTTCAACTGATACATTCAAGGAAAGTTCACCTTCGATATTAAAGAATTTCATTGTGTCTGATAAGAGTGTTAATGTTCAAGATTACTTTCTTGATATGCGCTATCCGCACATTGTAGAGGGGATTAGCTTTGCTATTTGCGTGAAAGGAAGTGCACAAATGAAAATTAACCTTCACGAATACCAGATTACCGAGAATATGCTTGTCACTATTATACCGGGAAATATAATAGAGTTTGTTTCGGAAAGTGATGACTTATCCATAGAGTTTCTTTTTTTTACTTTCGACTTTATTGCAGATGTTAAACTGGATTTGGACTTGGCTATTCCCGAAAAGATAGGTCAAATGCCTTGTCTGAAGATAACGGAAGAGGAAACCCAAAATTTGCTTGAATTCCATGCATTCATAGTAAAACAGTATAAGAAAACAGACAATGCAAATAGGATGAAGATTGCGAAGAACTTATTATATGCACTTATGTGTGAGGTTATGCAATTATATCTAGTTTCGAAAGTTGTAGATAATGGACGGACTAAGTCGCGGCAAGAAGAGATTATTAGTCAATTTGTAGAACTGCTCTTTAAGTATCATAAGACGGAAAGAAGTATTGCCTTCTATGCTGATAAGATGTTTCTTACTCCTAAATATTTATCGAAAGTAATAAAGGACATTACAAGAAAGCCAATTTTACAATGGATAGATGAAATGGTTATAATGGCTGCTAAAGCTTTGTTGAAGACATCTAATATGACAATCTTACAAATCTCGGAAGAGTTGAATTTTGCAAATGCTTCTTTCTTTGGTAGTTTTTTTAGAAAGAGAGTAGGGATGACTCCAGTTCAATATCGTGAATGCTAATACCTCTGTTCTGATATTGTTAGTAAGTTTTTTAACTTCCAATAATAGGCATAGATTGTATGTAGGTTTTATCGATTACTTGGTTAAGCATAAAATTTGCTATATCTTCTCGAGGAATATCAAATTTTATTTTTTTATCACCAAACGACACTTTAATATTTTGGGTCTCAGGTTTATTATTTGGTGCAATAATACGGACAATAGTCCAATCTAAATCAGACTCTTGTACAACCTTACCTATTTGAATAATCTCCTTATATGGACTTGGGTAAATAATACGGGCGATAATGCCAGGCAGTTTAGTAGCAATAGAAGCTTCGTCTTTGCTATATCTTATACTAGGTGTTGCTAAGGTAATAAAGCGTGATATATTTAACTCTATCATTGCATGGATTATATTTAGATGTCCATCAAGAATAGGATGTCCCTTGTATTTATATTTGAGAGGTGGACCTAATGTGCTAATAACTGCATTGGAATCTGTGATGGCTTTCTTTATTTTCTGAAAATCATTTAATTCACCTTTTATTATTTCTAGATTAGAATTTGATATTTGTATTTTGGCCGGATCTCTTACATATGCTTTTACATAAAACCCTTTGCTTAGGGCTTTGTTTACGAGGTGTTTTCCTATATCCTCGTTCGCTCCGAAAACTGTAATTCTCATATGATAGTCTTTTAATTGTATAATAATCAAAGGTATCAACATTAGGGGTATAATAAATGTTTTATTCTGTTATAAATCTTCTTCAATTTGGTAATAATAATGTTCTTTGAAGATAGCTTGTTCTTTTGTCAACAATTTTAAATCCTGATCGTTATAGATATAATTATTGTAAAGATTAGCCCTATGAATTCAAAGTTATTTGTTCTCGTTCTTGTTTTGGTGTTTTTACCCTATTTAGCTTTTAGTAAAGATATTCCATCTACTATTGAAAAATCGACCAAAGTTTTTGCAATAAAAGACACTTCAAATCTAAAAATGGATATATATAAACTGAAGTCTCAATCTAATGTAGTGCAGCCATGTATGATATTCGTGTTTGGAGGCGGTTTTATTAGTGGAAAAAGAGATAGTCAGCAGTATAACGATTATTTTACAGTTTTAGCGGAAAAGGGTATTACGGTAGTTTCTATAGATTATCGACTTGGCTTAAGAGGCATTAAGAAAGCTCCATCTGTCACAAATACCGAGCCTATGTATCATGCTGTTGATGTAGCAGTAGAAGATCTTTTCAGTGCAACTAAATATTTGCTCGATAATGCCAAGACATTAAATATAGATACTGAGTTGATTATGATTAGTGGATCGAGTGCGGGAGCTATTACCGTGCTTCAGTCCGATTATGTAAAAAGAAATGCTCTTTCAGGTTCAGAGGTATTACCTGCTGATTTTCAATATAGCGGCGTATTAGCATTTGCAGGAGCTATTGCAAGCAAAGAGGGAACACCTAACTATAAGGTAGCACCAGCTCCTACTTTGTTCTTTCATGGAGATAAAGATGTTCTTGTGCCCTACGGTTCAAAGCGTTTTTTCAGAAAAGGTCTTTTTGGTTCGAAGTCATTAGCAAAGAAATTCAAGAAGAAAGGATATTCCTATTGTTTTTTTACTGTTGAAGGGCTTTCGCATGAAATTGCTAAATCTCCAATGGTTATCTATCACAATCAAATTATATCGTTTATTGATGAATATATTTTTGATAAAAAGCCTTGGCAAATGGAGGTGAAATTGAATGATGCAAGCTTAAAGCCTGGTCTGGTTATGACTACTAAGAATTTGTACAAGTAAAATAGAGTTTTTCAGGAAATATAGAGATGAAGGTGTCTAATGGATATCTTCATCTTTTTCATTTAGTTATCTTGTTATATAGATATGGTGTATGTAAGTATAGATATAATCATAGACGTGGTTTGTAATATTTAACGTATTATATTTTTATTTTGGTTGTATGCAATCTAATTTTGCAAAATTAAATAATTAGTAGGTAATGACAGAATATTTAAAACTCGAAAATCAAGTATGCTTTCCTATATATGCTTTAGCAAGGCAGATGGCAGCTTTATATAGACCTTATCTGGATAAATTGGGTTTAACGTATCCTCAATATCTGGTTATGCTGGTTCTGTGGGAGCATAAATCGGCTAGTGTAAAGTGTATAGGTGAATTACTTTGGCTTGATAGTGGAACGCTGACTCCCTTATTGAAACGCATGGAATCTAACGGACTACTTTCACGAAAACGTTCTTGCGTGGATGAAAGGGTTGTAGATATTCTGATTTCGGAAAAAGGGGAGGAGCTTAGGTTACAAGCCGAAGATATTCCAATGCATATAAAAGAGCAGTTAGAAACGGAGGATGAGCCATTGATTGCATTACGTGAGCAACTGAAGCGAATATTGTTGACAACCTCTAAATGCAAACTGTAATTTCGGAGAGTTAAATATATCTGGAGTACTATTATAAAACGTCTTACATTATATTAAAAATAAAATGAGTTTATTAGAACAAGCAAAATGGCGATACGCCACAAAGAAGTTTGATGCTTCTAAAAAAGTAGATCAAAAATTAGTAGATCAAATAGTAGAAGCAGCCAGATTGGCTCCAACTTCATCGGGACTACAACCTTTCAAGGTAATTGTTATAACTAACCAAGAGTTGAAAAATAAGCTAGTGCCTATATCTATGGGACAACAACAAGTTGCAGATTGTTCTCATTTGTTGGTCTTTGCTGCGTGGGATAATTACACCGAAGAAAGAATAGATCATATATATGGTATCACTACCGGAGCAAGAGAACAACCGACTGATAGATATAAAGATTATACGGATCGCCTCAAATCGCTTTATTTGACTCGTCCTCACGAAGAGAATTTTGCACATACAGCACGTCAATCGTATATCGCTTTTGCTTATGCCATTGCTATGGCTGCCGAGCTTAAGGTAGATACAACGCCCATGGAGGGTTTTGATAACGAAGCTGTAGATAAATTATTGAATCTTTCTGAGCAAGGGTTGAGAAGTGTTACACTTCTACCATTAGGTTACAGAGACGAGTCTAATGATTGGTTGGTTAAGATGAAAAAGGCAAGACATCCTCAATCAGAGTTTGTTATCGAAATAAAATAAGGCTTAGAATACTTAAAAAATAAGATACAGATTGTTTCTGCGTTATAATTATATTCACAATTAAAAAATAACTCAAATGTCACAAATTACATTAGGCGGTCAAGCGGTAAATACAATCGGAAATTTACCATCAGTAAAATCGAAAGCACCAGCTTTTACATTAGTAAAACAAGATTTATCAGAATTATCTTTATCTGATCTTAAAGGTAAAAATGTTATTCTTAATATTTTCCCAAGCTTAGACACAAGTACTTGTGCTGCTTCGGTAAGAAAATTTAATAAAGAAGCTGCAAGCCTATCTAATACTGTAATATTAGCTGTTTCGGCTGATCTTCCATTTGCAGCAGGTCGATTTTGCACAACAGAAGGTATAGAAAATGTTATTCCAGTTTCTGTTTTCAGAGATCAAGCTTTTGCTCGCGATTATGGAGTATTGTTAGTAGATGGTCCATTGAAGGGATTACTTGCACGATCATTGGTTGTAATAAATCCAGAGGGAGAAGTAGTGCATACAGAACTTGTTCCCGAAATCAAAGATGAGCCTAACTACGAGGCTGCTTTAACTATTTTGAAATAAAATATAAAGCTTATGCCTACTACTATTTATGACTTTATAGTCAAAGGAAATAACGGACAGGATGTTGATCTTGCTCAATATCGAGGACAAGTGCTCTTGGTTGTGAATACAGCTAGTAAATGCGGTTTTACACCTCAATACAAAGGTCTCGAATACCTCTATCAGAAGTATAAGGATGAAGGGTTGGTGATATTAGGTTTTCCTTGTAATCAATTTGCAAATCAGGAACCGGCGGCTGATGCTGAGATAGCCTCATTCTGTGAACTGAACTATGGTGTTACTTTCCCTTTGATGAAAAAAGTTGATGTAAATGGTAAAGAGGCAGCTCCTATCTATCAGTTTTTAAAGAAAAGAGCGAGAGGTTTTCTCTTTTCTGGAATAAAGTGGAACTTCACAAAGTTTCTCATTGATAAGGATGGGCAAACAGTCAAGCGATTTAGTCCTATATCTAAGCCTGAATCACTGGAAGCTGATATTCTTAAAATGATTTTAGTAGGAAAATAATAAAAAGGGTAAGCACTATGCTTGCCCTTTTTATATTATATACCCCTTTATTTTATATCTATATTTCATCTCTGCATTTTATAGATTGACCTTCGTTTTTTTACAGATGTTATTTTAGTTATTTTATAAAAAATTAACCACGTATTCTTCGATAACTTTATCCTGATATATTCTTATATACCTCTTTTTTTACTCTATAAGTTGTTTTTTATTTCTCTTGGTTTGCATCTTTAAGAAATTTAATATTTGTTTTATTTGACAAAATGAATATCTTTTAGGTTTTATTGTGTCTTTTTGGTTTGTTTGTTTTGCTTTGGAGATCTTGAATGTTTATATGTGTTATATAACATATACATAGAAATCACCTATTTATTTTGTTTATCTTATTGTTTTTTGTGGTGTTTCTGTAAATGGTTTAACTTGTTTATTATCATTTTAATAGATGGTTTCAATTTGTTTGTTTGTATTGAGGTGTCATGGCTTATTGTTTCTTTTAGTTAAAACTATAAAGTGATGCTAAATCGCTTAAAATCCTTTACCAATAAGGTATTTAGGTTAAAGTGTGTATCTGTTTTGTTAAAAAAATAATGTTCTAAAAACTTTTTTTTGTATTTTTTTTGTATTTATATTTGCTGAACGGAACTAGATTGATTAATAAATCTGAAATTTAATTAAAAACTAATTTTCTATGAAGAAAAAGGCTATTAACCTGGCGCAAACACCTATTGCGATGAAGCGGGTTTTGTTTGCATTTCTCTTTTTCTCTGTATGGGCAACACCCAATGTTGGAGCTGATCCTTCATTATCGGGAGAGAAAGAACTCGAAACACAAGTATTGCAAGATGGTAGACAAATTGCAATTACGGGAACTGTTGTAGACAAAGCCAATGAACCACTTATTGGGGTAAGTGTAAAAGTGGCGGGTACTTCTATTGGTACAGCTACTGATTTTGATGGTAAATTTTCAATAAATGTTCCTCGTGTAGGATCTGTTTTAGAATTTACATATGTTGGATATACTTCGCAAAAAGTAACTGTGGGTTCTAATACTACAATTAGTGTAGTAATGGAAGATGACTCACAAGTACTAGGAACTGTTGTTGTTACTGCTCCTATTGGGGTACAACGTCCTCCTAAAGAAATCGGGTATTCGGTAAGTTCTATTTCAGCTAAACAATTAACTGAAGCAGGAAATACCAACTTTGCATCTGCAATGTATGGTAAAGCTGCGGGGGTTAAAATTAATGCTGCTCCGGGGGGAGCTACCAGTGCCGTAAATATTCAGATTCGTGGAGTCAATTCTCTAAACTATAACTCGCAACCGTTATATGTTGTAGATGGTATCATGATTCGTAATGACAATCAGAATGCTGGAAAAGGCACAAATAACGATGGATATTGGGGTGATCAAAGAATTCGTGGTAATGGAGCCTTAGATATTAACCCTATGGATATAGAGTCTATGACTATTCTTAAGGGAGCTAGTGCATCTGCTCTATATGGTTCTGATGCTGCTAGTGGTGTTGTTGTAATAACTACGAAAAAAGGATCTAGAGGCGAAGGATTGGGTGTTGAGTTCAATTATAATGGTGCCTTTGAAAGTGTAGCATTCTTACCTCAATATCAGGAAATATATGGTCCCGGTTATGGTCCAGCAAATAATTTTCAGAATGGTAATATTGATGGTTGGTTAACTGATGGTCCTTCGGATATAAATGGAGGTCTACGTCCACGTTTTAGTGCATGGGCTCAATTTGGGCCTAAATACGATGGTCGTCAAGTTGCTTGGTGGGATGGAACAAATCGTTCTTATTCTTCACAAGGTTCTAATAATTTGAGAGATGTTTTTCAAGTTGGATTTTCTTCAAACTTAAACGTAGCATTATCTAAACAGACAGATAAAGTTAATTACCGTTTATCATATACTCGTTTAGATTATACTGGTACTCAGCGTGGAAGTGAAATGCAGAAAAATACATTTAACTTGAATTCTGTAGTTAATGTAGCTAAAGATGTCTCTTTAGATGTGGTTGCTAACTTTATGAATACAAATACTCACAATCGTCCTGAGTCAATGGATAGAATATTCAATAACTATTCAGGTATGATTAATAGAGCTGAGAGTATTGATAATATCTTGGATCGCTTTAAAACATCGAGAGGGTATAAATATACCTCATTCGGTAATCGTGAGAATAGACCAGGTGAAGAGTATTTCAGATACAATACGAATGCTACTACTTTAATGGACTATTTCTGGAATAGACTTCGCAATAACTATGATGAAACAGAAAATCGTTTGATTACAAGTGCTACAATGAATTGGGATATACTAGGTAATAGTAAGTTAAAATTCAGAGGACGTATTGGTAATGACTATACTGGTATAAATATCGAAGATGAGCGTTTTACAGAACAAGCATCAGCTTTTAATACTACTGAAAGTACAGGACAATATGCTGTTACTAAAAGTCAGTATTCTATATTATATGGAGATGCTCTGCTTTCTTATAGTGATAAGCTATCGGAAGACTTCGGTTTTACTATTGCTGGAGGTATGCAGGGACGTCAGGAAGAATATAAAACTCAATATTCGGGAACTACTAAAGGTTTAGTAACAGAGAACTGGTTCTCTTTGAAAAACTCATTCGGAATAGTTGATGCAACTTCTTCTAGAGCTCAACTTCTAAAATATGCTTATTTGGGAATTTTAAACTTGTCTTACAAAGATATGTTGTTCTTAGAAGCAACAGCAAGACAAGAATATGCTTCAACTCTTCCTCCTAATAATAATAGCTACTTCTACACATCAACTAATGGTAGCTGGATTTTTACAGAAGCTTTTCAAACACCTTCGTGGTTAACTTATGGTAAAGTAAGAGCTTCATATGGGGTTGTAGGTAACTCTCCTGTAATGTATGTTGCAAATATTGCATACGATCAAAAATCTTTGCAAACATTAGGTAATGGATCAGTTGCACAGCTTACCATGAATAATGTATATGGTAATATGGATCTTACTGCTGAGATGAAGCATGAGTGGGAGTTTGGTTTGGAAACTCGTTTCTGGGATGATCGTGCAAGTGTAGATATTAGCTACTATACAAATAAGGTGAAGGATCAATTTCTTGAAGTTACAGCTCCTTACTCTAGTGGAGGTGGCAGCCAAATTATGAACGTTGGTGAAATATCCAGTCAAGGTTTGGAAATTGCAGGAAGTTTAACTCCTATTATCGGTGATTTCAGATGGACTACCCGTTTAAACTGGTCATTCAATAAGTCGAAAGTAAATTCGTTAAAAGATGGAGTTTCTCAGATTGAATTCTGGAGTGAAGATCAAGCAAGTGTGAAGATTGCTGCTACTGTTGGCGAAAAATTAGGTAATATTTATGTATTCCCTCGTAAAACTAACGATAAAGGAGAATTACTGATTAGTGATGATGGTTACTATATTATGGATGATAGTAAGTATGAAAAAGTTGGTAATGTTTTACCTGATGTAGTAGGAGGATGGTCGAATACTCTTAATTACAAGAATTTCTCTTTAGACTTTACTATTGACTATCGTTTTGGAGGTAAGATAATTTCTCCCGGAACTAAATATGCAACAAGTGCTGGTCTATTGAAAAGTACGTTGCCATATCGTGATGCCGGAAGCGGTGGTTTACCTTGGGTATTTAATGCAAAAGACGATAAGGGTAATGTTGTTGGAACTTTCGATCGTAATGATGGGGTTCTTCTTGATGGTGTGAATGTAAATACTGGAGAAAAAAATACAACAGTTATTTCGGCTGCTGATTATTACATGAATACATTCTATTGGGGTAAAGATGCTTGGAATGAAAAAGGTATGGTATATGATAATGATTATATCAAATTCCGTGAAATCACTTTGGGTTATTTAGTGCCTGATACATATGCCAAAAAGTTATTTATGTCGAATCTTCGTGTTTCGCTTTTTGCTAGAAACTTATTCTATATCTATAAAACTGCGGATGATATAGATCCAGAGGCTTCTATTGGTTCTAAATGGTATTCGCAAGGTATTGATAGCGGTGCATCTATGGCGTCTAGAACGTTTGGATTTATGTTAAGTGCTAAATTTTAAATCGAGATAAACGATGAAACGAATATATATTATAACTTGTATACTCTTGTCAACATTAATTGTTACGACAAGTTGTAATCCGGAAGATAAATTTTTAAATCCGGAAAAAACAACAGAAGGGAATATTTCGCTTCTATTCACAGGGATGCTTAATAATGCAAGGTTCAGAACTGAATATTATCAGGTGAGAACAATGGCTGCAGAGCATACTGGTAGATATACTCAAACATTGATTCTTCCTAATTCAGCAGGACAGTATCGTCAGATTGAAAGTTATGTAGGTCATTATTGGAGAGATTTCTACACTACTGAATATGGTGGTCCTATGGGTATTTATCGTTTGATGGAGACTGTCAATAAGGGGTTACCTTCGGAAGATCAAGCAGCTAACGATATATTCTTTAAAGCTTCGAAGATTGTTCTTTATGACTATGCTTCAGGTCTTATTGATATGTTTGGAGATATTCCTTTTGCTGAAGCAGGTAGTTTACCTACAAATAATGAGATTACTCCAGCTAAATTTGAAAATCAGCAGGCTTTGTATAAGATGATGATTGATGAGTTGGATGTTTTAGCTACTTATTTTGCAACAGCTGTTGCAACGCCTGCTTTTACAAAACAAGACATCTTGATCGGAGGAAGAGTTGCTAAATGGCGTCAGTATGCTAACTCATTACGTTTGAGAATGCTTATTCATATGTCATATTCTGATGAGGCGTATGCAAAGGAAAAAATTATGGCTATCTTAAATGATGCAAGTAAATATCCTTTGATTGATGGAGATAATAATCCTAATTATAAGCCTGAAACTTCAGATGTATTGAATGCTCCACTTACAACATTTACTGATGCGTTAACTCAAGCGTTAAATGAAGGTCTTTCTAAGGTCGCTCCAGACTATATGGTTAATAAGTTATTGGTGCCAACAAAAGATCCTCGTTTATCGGTGATGTTTGATAAGAATGATTTACCTGATTACATTGGTATGCCAATCAATACACCAGGAGATTCTCAATCAGCTTCATCAAGCGACTATTCTTGTTGGGATTCAACTACTGTATGGATGAATAAAAATCTGCCTGGAATAAGGTTAACAGCCTCAGAAGTTAATTTTATCAAGGCTGAAGCTCAACAACGTTGGGGAGATCCTGCAAAAGCTAAAACAGCTTATGAAACAGCTGTTAAACAATCTGTAACATTTTATTATTATCTGAATCACCTAAATAATAATAGTTCAGGTGGAGGTTTCCGTATCGAAGATAAGCCTTCGGACGATGCAATAAATAAATTTGTGACTGAGCGTATTGCATATGCAGGAACACTAGATCAGAGATTAGAATTGATTGGCACACAAAAATGGCTTCATTTTGGTTGGTTACAATCTATTGAATGTTGGACAGAGTATCGTAGAACTAAATATCCAAAATTGTTGGCTTTCCCTTCTATAGGAATGGATGCAGGTTATACACAACCTCCAACACGTTTGAGATATCCTTCGGCTGAAACGGCATACAACCCTAATTATGCTGATGTTCAAGCACAAGACACTCGTGATACTAGAATATTCTGGGATGTGAAATAATATTTCATAAGAATTAAATATTTAAAAAAGGAGCTATTCTGTACAGAATAGCTCCTTTTTTCTATTTACATTTCTTGAGTTGCCCAATATATGTTTACTTTTGCACAATCATGTTTCAGAGATGCGATGAAACATAGAATGTATTGTAATGTTTGTTTAGTCAAATCCCAGTAAGATAGTTCGATTGAATTTACATTACAATAAGTGTTGAATAGAAGTTAATTGATTATGATCGAGAATAATATAGAAGAATATCGTAAGGATTTATTAGAGAAGAAAAACTTATTGGATAGTGCCATAGTGCAGTTAAAAAGTGAATTTGTTGGAATTGACAATGTTATTGATCAGATTGCGGATGCTATAGGAGCATGGCTATTCTTTCCTGAGATGCAGGAAAAGCCTGTAATTATCAATCTTTGGGGATTGACAGGTATCGGTAAAACATCGTTGGTGAAACGTTTCTCTCAATTGATAGATTATAATGAACGTTATTATCGTTTTGATTTAGGTGAAAGTACCGGTAAATACTTTGATATACAAGATTCATTTAAGGAGATATACGAAAATTGTGACAAAGAACCTTTTATTATCGGTTTGGATGAATTTCAATTTGCACGAACAATAAATGAGAATCAAGAAGAAATCGATAAGTCGTCATCGCGTGCTATTTGGGATTTGCTTGACAGTGGTAAGTTCGATTTAATTGACTTCAACTACAATATTGGGGTATTCAGTAAATTGATAAAAAAGCTGGATTTATCTTTAAGTAAAGGGGTAGAAGTGGAAAATGGTCTTGTTACATTAAATGCGGATATTCATAAAAATATATTGGAAATTACGGAAGACGACGATAATGATGATGAAGACGGTAATGACGAATCTTCTAAAATTAATAAGGAAAAGAAACTTTATTTTATACCAGAAGTAAATCTTAATAATATTTTTTATGCGGTAGCAGATATGTTTCTTTCGAAAAGTGAATTGAGAGACAAGCTTGATAAACTTGATGGAGAGGCTACTATTGAGTATCTGATTCAACTGTATAAGAAAACATTGAAACCTAAAACGGTTGATTGTTCGAAGGCTTTAGTATTCATAATGGGAAATTTGGATGAAGTGTATTCTATGACACATGATTTTAATCCAGATATGAATGCAGATGAGTTTAATAAGCAATCATTAAAAATATCGGTTACACAGGTAAAGAATGCTTTGTTGGCTCGATTTAGAAGTGAACAGATTGCCCGGTTAGGAAATATTCATATTATATATCCCTCTTTTACATCCGAAGCGTTTCATCGTATAATAGAATTGGAGCTGTCTAAAATTCAGAAGAAGATAAAATCTATTTATAATTTTGATCTGACTTTTGATAAAGGCATAAATGAGTTGATTTACGAAGAAGGAGTTTATCCAACACAAGGAACTCGTCCTTTATTTACTACTGTTCAACAAATTGTAAATGCTCGTTTAGGTAAAATCCTGAATGAGGTTTATATTAATGGTTATTTCGTAGATCGATTACACTTTGCTATTGATGAAGAAGGTTCTACTAAAGATGTGGCTTCTTTGAAGATCAAATTTTATAAGGATGAGAAGTTAGTACATGAATGGGCTGATAAGCAATCTTTGGTGCTAGGTAAGTTGCGTCAGGAAAAATTAAATGATGAGCAAGCCATAGTTGCAGTGCACGAAAGTGGACATGCTATTGTTTCATCAATATTGATGCATACAATACCCGATTCTATATTCTCAGTGACAGCCGACAGTAATAGTCAAGGATTTGTATTGGCTCGTCCTCAATGGAATTATATTTCGAAAAAAGAGATCGTGAATCGTCTAGCAGTATTAATGGGTGGCTTAGTTGCAGAACGAATTGTTTTTGGTGACGAAAATATTACGATAGGGGCGAGTAGCGATTTACAGAATGCTACTAAATTGGCTACTTATGTTCTCTATGCTTGTGGCATGGGAAATATGTTGGCCTTGTTTGGTAATGAGAATATGGACGAAACTCCCAATGTTATTTTTGATGATGCACGTGAAGGAATAAACAGAGAGGCTAAGGCTTTGCTGGAAGCAGCTGAGAATTTAGCTCAAAAGACATTAGAGACACAAAGAGTTCTCTTGTTGCAGCTAGCTAATTATTTAAGTGATAAAAGAGCTGTAAGTAAAGATTTAATGATGGAGTTTCTTGTGAAATATGCCGTAGATTTTAAGAAAGAAGATATTATAACAGATGCCGATCATTTGTTTTATAGAGATCATTTGAAAAAGCAAGTTGATGCTTTGTAAGTTTTAGATTTCTTATCTATTAGATACAAAAAGGGATGAAATTTAATAGTTTCATCCCTTTCTATTATATAAAATATATTAGACTTTATCCTAGGTGTTTAGCCATTTCAACAATTTGAGATACTGTTTTTAGTGGATTGGGATTATCTAAGATAAATTGCACATAAAAACCTCTTATGTAGCCATTAGGCAGTTCAGTATACCCTTGAGGTGCAGATTCCGTAAGGGTTAGCTTTTGTATATCTGTTTGTGCCTGATTTATATATAATCTGTATCCAAGCTCTTCGGCTGTAAGTTTACGACACCAGCGTACAGGCATCCAATGCCATGTTTTACTTTGGATTGCTTGTGGGTAGTCATGTATAGCAACCATTCCGTCCCAAGTTTGCCATATAGCAGCCTCTATGAAACCATAAAAATCGCCTGTTAGAACATTAAATGATTCAGTATCTGTACCATCATGATTATGTTTGAGTTCCCAAACTTGAGGTCCATTAAATCGGGCTCCCCCCGGCATTAAATTAAACCCATACTTATTGGTATTATTCGGTCCGAACCAATAAGTCAAGCCCGGTATGGCAACCGGATTGTCTCCTGCTTTAACAGTAAGAATGGCTCTAACATCTTGTTCTGTTGCATTTCCACACATTGCAAAGAGTTGGCGAAAATCAGTTGTTGATGCGGCACTCCATCCGTTGGTTAGAACTTTTTCTTCTCCTTCGTAAATTACACATTTACTTCTATCTTCCAGATACTCGAAACGATCTCTGTCATAATAAGGCCCGCAATACTTGTCTATATCGTCAATACTCACATCTTTGAGAGCTTGTGGATTAAGTCTGTATCTTGTAAGTATAAGTTCTATATCAGCTTTTGTAAAAGGCTGACCTGGATAGTGGTTGATATTACTATTCATCCATAGATATTCTCCAATTTTTACGGCTTTGTAGTCTACTGATTTATTTATGAAATTATCGTAGAAAACAAGGGGAATAGTAGGGCCTTTTTCGGGTGGTGTGGGTTCTGATGGTGTTACTGGCTCTAAGTGGTCATTATCACTGCAAGACATAAAAACGAATAAGATCAGTAAGAGCTTTCCAAATTTCATTATAATATTTTGTTAGTATTAGTATTTATAGACAGTATGTACTAACAAAGATAGGCAATATTTACAGTATTTAAAATATTAGGTTAAATAATGATTATTTTATTACTGAATAATAATTATTGCTTTAAGAAAGGAGCCCTATACTTTAAGGTGCTATCTGTGTGATTATTTATTAGTAATAGTGGAATAATAAATAAGATCGGATGGAATTAGATAATACCATCCGATCTGAATCAATATCAAATACTGATTTTTATTTTTTCTCTTTCAGAAGATCTCTTATTTCAGCCAGTAAAACTTCTTCTTTAGATGGTGCGGCAGGTGCTGCTGGTACTTCTTCTTTTTTATGTTGAAGACTATTCATCCCTTTGATTACAAAGAATATTGCAGTTGATATGATTATAAAGTTGATAACCATTTGTATGAAATTGCCATAATTGAGGCTAACAGCGGGTATTGCTGCTCCTGCTGCATCTACGGAAGCTTCTTTAATGATAAGTTTTAGATCTGTAAAATTTACACCGTTAAGAAGTACTCCGATAGGAGGCATGATAACATCATTCACGAGTGAGGTTACAATTTGACCGAATGCTCCACCGACGATAACCCCGACAGCCATATCGACTACATTACCACGCATCATGAATGCCTTTAACTCTTGTACAATTGCCATGTTTATGTTGTTTTTATTAGTTATATTTTTCTTTTATACATTTAGATTGTATAACGCTAGTCAGTAATTAATTGTTTAGTAATATCTCTATTTTCTTTTCTCCGTTTTCTATATATGTTTTGAAATATGCTTGTTCTTTGCTCATCAGTTTGAGAAGATGGTAGCTTTTTAAATAGTCAGGATGAAATTTTTGAATATTATTACTGAAGAATAGAGAAACTGTTTTTGTACTTATATTTAAAGGATCGAAGTCTGTTTGTATAGAATAGTTTCCATTACGTTTCAGATATTGAATCATAATATCTCTATCGGCAGCAACCAGAAGATAGTTCTTGTAAAAAGTGAGATAAACAGATGAATTGTGATGAAACACATCTTTACCCATTTGTTCAGATGTCATATATATATGCTGATTTCCTAAAACTACATCTTTGGTGCTGAATTTTCTATGTATATAATTTACTTCAAGTTTATTAAGATGATTATATAGATCAAAGCGGTCTTCTCTATGTTTAAGTGCGTAAATGGGTGATGTTTGATTTTCATTTATAATGAAACCATACGACGGAGCATCAAATAGGCAGATAAGCGAACTTGATATGCTTGCTGCATTAGTATCTATCTGATAAGATATTAATGAATCGGGAAATATAGAGTAATCAATAGTTATACTGTCACTATCGCTAATTGCTTCGTTAGGCCAGTTGTTCGAAAAAGTAGTATTGGTAAAACCTTCAAGTTCTATAAAGTTATTCTCTAGATTTATATTGAAAGAGGTGAAAAATGTTTCGTTGTTGAAATATAAGTTTGCCGGATAGCTTGTCTTTATTTTTTTAGCTATTTCCGTAGCAGGTTTACTGCTGAATATATTGTTAGAGGAATCGGTATCTACAAAGTTTTCTAAAAGTAGATAGTTGTATCCTCCAATAAAAAATCCCTGATAAAACATACACGAAAAAAAGCGATTGTTGCTGGTTGGGTAAAAAAGTATTTTTGCGTCTTTGTAGGTTCTTACTTTAGGTGCAAAGGCAGGAAAGAGATCTATACTCAGTAGCGATTTTATTTTAGATTCTTGTTCGCTTGTAATTTTGCTTATTATATAAGTGTCTTCTTTATGTTCGGCAATTAATATTGGATAAGTAAGAGACGTTTCTATTGTTTGTATTATATTTTCTAATTCAGGAAAGAAAGGTGTAAATACTTTAGTGTGTTTTTCTTTGTTGATCTGTAAGATACCTGTAACTTTCGCTGGAATATGCGTATATAAGTCTGTCTCAAATACCCCCTTATCATGACTGAGTTTCTGAAACATAATTATCCCCGTAGTTATTATTGCAACAACCAACAACGATAAAAGACCTATTTTAGCTCCGGATTTTATATGCATATACAAAATAAAGTATCAGACCTATCTGCTGCTAAAATTAAGCAGTCAATAATTATTTTATTGAACTTAATCAGCTAGTTACAAAGATATAGTAATATTTCTTTAAATTTAACACCTATAGATAACAAAAAGACACTAAAAATAGTTTCTCTATTGTATATCTTTGTTGACTTGTGGTGCAAACTCGTTCTTATTACCATAAAAAGTTGCTGCAACATAGCAGAGTGAAGAATATTGTATATATTTAAATGATAAGACTTTATTTTTATAAACTTATCTTATATATAAAAGGCATAGATTAGTATGAATGTTTTGATACGAAAAGAGCTGGTTTCGATCTTATGCTCGGGTATAGGATTGTTTTTTGCACTAATATTCTTAGTTGCAAATGGGGCAATGCTTTGGATCTTCGAGGGGGATTTTAATATAATGGACACTGGTTATGCCACTTTAGAGAAATTCTTTAATTTGTCATCTATTCTTTTTGTCCTGCTTATTCCGGCATTGACTATGCGGCTTATTGCCGAAGAAAAGCGGAATAGAACGTTAGATATACTTCGTTCGCGCCCTGTTGGAATATCTGCTATTATCAGTAGCAAATGGTTAGCCTCATTGTTATTTGTGATGTTGGTTCTTCTTCCGACCATTATATATGTTTATACTTTGTATATTTTAGGTAGTCCTGTCGGGAATTTAGATATGGGAGTTATACTGCTTTCTTATCTGTCTTTAATTGGATTAGCGAGTATCTTTATTGCTGTAGGCATATTGGCGTCATCACTTTCAAAGAATCAGATTATAGCTTTTGTTGTAGCTTTGTTTATCAACTTTGTTATCTATTTTGGATTCGATCTATTAAGCACACTTTTAGAGGGAGGTGCAACAAAAGTGTTCGTCGCTTCCTGCGGCTTGTCATATTATATGACGCAGATACAGCGAGGAGTTGTTAGCCTTAATAATATATGGGTGTTGATAAATTACATGCTTATCATTCATTTGATAACCCTGTATATATTGAGTTTAAGAAATAAAAAGATAAATAAGAAATTAGGGATATATGCTGTAAGTATTTTAGTTCTAAATATTGTGATGTTGTGTGTGCCTAATCCTCGATTTGATTTTACTGCCGATAAAAGATATACAATCAGTGATTATTCGAAAACCTTGGTAGGTTCTCTTGCTGAAAGTAGATCACTACACGTTAGAGTCAATGTATATTTAGATGGCAACCTTAATTTTGGTTTTCAACGTTTGAGGAATGCTACGAATCAATTTCTCGATGATTTAAATAGATATGCAGGTTATAAAATGGATGTTTCATTTATAAATCCTGCTTCATTGGATGTGTCAAGAGAAAGTTTACCCGATTATATGGCACAACGGGCAATGCCGCCTATTATGCTCAATGAGGTTGATCGTGATGGAAAGGTTAGCAAACAGTTGATTTATCCGTATGCCGAAGTTATTGTTGATAGTGATACTTTGCAAGTTTCTTTATTGAAGAATATAAAAGGTAATACGGCAGAAGAAAATCTGACAGCTTCAATCGTAAATCTCGAATTTCAGTTTGTAGATGCTTTGCGTCTTTTGTTGAGAAAAGAATCTCAGGCTATTGCTTTTATAGAAGGGCATGGCGAATTGCCGAGAGCTTATGTATATGATGCCGAGGAAGCTTTAGCCAAATATTTTTTTGTAAACAGAGGTGAAATAGGAACAAATCCTTCTATTCTCGACGATTTTAAGGTTGTTGTTATAGCAGGACCTACTCAAAAGTATTCGGAAACAGAGAAATATATTCTTGATCAGTATTTGATGAAAGGTGGGCGAATTCTTTGGTTAGTAGATGGTGCATATCTATCGTTAGATGATTTGGCTAATAAAGGACAATCGGCAAGTATGAGGAATGAAACAGGTCTTGATGATTTGTTATTTACTTATGGTGTGCGTATTGGCTCTAATTTAGTGCAAGATGTTCAATCTTCCCAGATTTTGGTTCAAAATCATTCGGAGACACAACCTATAAATATTCCTTGGTATTATTCACCCTTGCTCCTTCCATCCTTAGATAATACAATTACAAAAGATATAACCGAAGTAAAAGCTGCCTTTGTGAGTAGTATCGATATATTAAATAAATCGAAGTTGGTTACGAAAGATATTCTATTGACAACATCGCAACATAGTCGTATTGTACCTGTTCCCGAGATGATAACATTTGATGTAGAGCATATTCAGTCTGATGCACACTATTTTAATGAATCGTTTCTATCTGTTGGAGTTGCTCTAAAAGGTATGTTTCAATCGGCTTTCAATAACAGACTTATAACTGATAGTATAGATTTGAGAGGATATAAAACACGTGTAGAGAGTGCTGATACAAAAATGATAGTGGTGGGCTCTTCTGATATTATAAGGAATGAAGTAGTAGGGCAGGGCGATAATACAGAGGTTTTGCCGATGGGATATGATAGAACTTCGGGACGATTATATGGAAATAAAGATTTTATAGTAAATGCGGTCAATTGGCTGGCAAATGATGATGGTTGGATGGAACTTCGAGCGAAGACTCAACAATTGAATCTTTTGGATAAAAAACTCATTTATGAGGGTCGAAATAAGTATGCTGCATTGAATATACTTGTTCCTGTTTGTTTTATAGGATTGATTATTGGCGGGGTAAGTTTGCGTCGTCGTTATAAATATACCCGATAAATTTATGATAAAAAAAGAAAGAGGTTGAAACATATTCGACCTCTTTCTTTTTATATAGATAGTGTATCTTATTTAAACACTAATACACGTTTTTCGAGTGGTGAGAATTCTTTCTCTCCTGGTTCTGTTGCAGGTGTACCAAACGGCATTTGAGAGATTAGCTTCCAGTTTGGATCAATATTCCAAGTTTTGGCAACCTCTGCATCTATCAATGGGTTGTAATGTTGTAGAGAAGCTCCAAATCCTGCGTCTTCTAACATATTCCAAATTGCATATTGGTGCATAGCCGAGGTATGCTCAGACCATTTTGGGAAGTTCTCACTATATGAAGGGAAAGCTTTTTGTAGACCTTCTACTACAGCTTGATCTTCGAAGTATAAAATTGTACCATATCCAGCAGCAAAACAATTATCTATTTTGTCTTCTGTGGCTTTAAAGCTATCTGCTGGCACTACTTTTCTCAATGTTTCTTTTACGATGTTCCACAATTTACGGTGATTGTCACCAAGTAATAGAACTACTCTTGTTGATTGAGAATTAAATGATGATGGTACATGTAGTACTGCATATTCTACAATTTCTTGTATCTCTTTATCCGAAATCGGAGAAGTATTACTTATTGAATAATAAGTTCTGCGATGTTTAATTGTTTCTTTAAAATTACGAGCCATAATTCTTTATTATTTAGTTTATGTGATAACAATTAGCTTTTTATTTTGTTGTGTAAGGTGATGTGTTTTAAGTAATCTAAAGGCTTTTCGGCTGTATTTCTTAAATATAAGAAAATTTATTTGTGCTTATATAATTGTAATAAAAAAAGCTCCTTGAGAAAGGAGCTTTTTTTATTATATATTCAATATATTAATAAACCGTATGGTTTAGATATTTGAAACTTCTTTAGGGTTAGCTCCATATTCGTTTGTTCCTGGAGTTCCTGCTTGTGCCCATAAGTAGATATTATAAAGTGGAATAAGAATAAACCAACCACTTTTACCTATATCGTGCATTCTTCTTATACCTACACCTATTGTTGGTAGTAATAAAGCTAAACTTAAAAGGCTACCTACAATTCGCATTCCTATAATACTGTCAATAATAGTTGCAACAATAGCAATGATTAGATATACAAGGTAGTACATCCAGAATTCTTCTCTTCTTGCTCTGCCGTCAAATTTAATGTACTTGTTTTTTACAACCTCTAGAAACCAATTGAAATTCATAATCTTTTTAGTTTAAATAATTTAGAAATCTAATTACCTAATTGTTCTGTGAAAATATTAGTGTGTCACATGACGAATTATTTTTCAAAATTAGTAAATTTTACCATATATATGTCAAAAATACGCATTTATTTTAAAATAACTAGATTAATCAATTGTTATCTAATGGCTTCCGATTGTGTCAGAAACAACTGTTTAACAAACAGATTATTTTCTTAACCAAACATTAGTTATGTCACCAATTAGTAATTGATGATAGTTCTTAGCCGTTTTGTAAGCTTTATTCAAAAACTCTTTATCTTCAGGCTCTACAACATCAGCAGGATTAATAGTTGTTTGTTGTAGTACTTTACATTCTATTACAAGAAAAGCTTCTTTATAGGTAATGTTTCCTGAGGGAGTATCTACTTTGGTGAGCTTAAGTTCTTTCATTTTGTCAGAATCTCTACCTGTTTTGCTTCCAAGGAAAAGTACCTGTTTATTATATGCTTCATCAAAGAATGAGAATGTATAAGTTCCTTTTTCTTTTATGAGCTCCAATGTATAGCGACTAGCATTTAGTGTACACCACGCAACTTGCTTTTCGTATAATCTGCCCCATCCGCCCCAACTTGCGGTCATAGAGTTATACAGACTATCTGTTCCAGCGGTGATCACCGAATAGTTTACTTCCAATAATTTGAATATATTCTGATCAATATCTTTAGCGTCAATGGACTTGAATAATTCGTCAAAACTTTTTCCCGATACATCTACAGTAGATGTAGCTACTGTTGTACTGTCATTGGTTTGCTTGTCAGTATTTTGTTCTTTTGCTGCGTTATTACATGATGATAATAAGGCAACGCTTACTAATAATAAAAAGATCTTTTTCATATGTTGTTTTAATTTATATTATTTAATTGTATGTTTCTGTATTTTAGAGTAATAACCAAGATATACACTACAAAGTATCAATAAGGTGATAGACCTTATTGAGATTCCAGTTTTTTTATTTGTTCTTCGGCTTCTTCTGTTATTTTTTGTGCATTCTTTTTTGCTTCAGATACTAATTTGTCTGAGGCTTTTTGTGCAGCTAGTTTCGCTAGGGCTCCTTTAGGTTCAGCAGCAGTAACAAGTTGTTGTCCTCTTTTTTGAGATTCTTCTACCAACTTATCAGCAGAGCTTTTTGCTTCATCACGAAGTCTTTGAATTTGTTTGGTTTTCTCTTCTCCTACTTTTGCTGTAGCCTCTTCTTTTTTATTAGCGGTATTTCCTCCTAATAATTTATCTACTGTATCACCCGAAAGTAAATTACCAATTAGGCTTTTAGTATCTACACCAATTTTGGGGTCTGAGAATGTTCCTCCTATAGTGATAGGGATATTGCTAATATATGCATTAGCCATTGATTTAGGCAAGGTTATAGAACCTTTATAGTTGATCGATTGGTCTAAGCCGGTTGTTCCTTCAAGATTGAGTTTTCCTCCATCACCTATTCCCACGGTGAATGGTTTAGTGTTTATTTTACCTTCATTTACCGTAAAAGGAATACTTATATCTTTCGCCGAGAACGACTTGAGAGCATCTGTTTTTAAGCTAGATGATAGTTTGTCTAAAGCTTCGACACCTTCTACTTGAACGTCATTCGCTTGTAAAACACCGCTTGCAGTAAGTCCGCTCAACATTTGGAGTAAGTTATCTCCCATTGATGCGTTCATATTCATGTTCATCGAATAATTCCCCAATACCTTATCGAATACGGGTGCAAATTTCTGAATAGCTTCTACCGATTTAAATGTTTCGGCAAAGGAAGCTTTAGTTATATTGGCATTAAGAGATACTTTTGGATTCTTTGGATCTGCAGCCGTACTGTATGATCCTGTAATTTTAGCTGTTCCACCTAAAGCATTTGCTGTAACATCTTGCATGGTTATAGTACCATCCTTTACTGCAATAGATCCTTTGAGATTGGTAATATTTACTCTCTCATAAACTACTTGCTTCATATCTGCATTAAGTGCAAAATTTAGATTCGTAGGCACTACAAAGTTATCAGATGATTGACTTGTTGCTGATGGTGTTGTTTCCGAACCACTAGCAGGCACAGATGGTGTACTTTCTGTTGTGGCAGTAGTTGAACTGTCACCCATAAAGTCATTTAGGTTGAAATAATTTGATTTCAAATTAAGTTGACCTTTTAAGGTTTGATTCTTCAAGGCATAAGCAATAAAATTTTCAAGACGACCTGTTGCCGAAATATCGTTCTTCCCAATCTTAACATCTAATGACGATAAATTTACATATTGTGGTGTGAATCCTAATTCTGCATTGTTTATAACTACATCTTGCATATCGCCAGACTTATAGATCATATTGTTCAGTTTTAATGATCCACTGGCATTCACATTTTGATATTGCTCTTTTTCTATTGCCGACATACGTGTTGCAATATTAAGATCAGCTGTCAATTTCCCGTTTAGCTCAGTACCTTTATCTAGGGGATAAACATCTTTAATCATTGCTAGGTCTATGATACCTTTCAATTGAGCTTTTAGACTGGCATCGCTCATCGGTGTCTGAATATTCAAGCTTGCCGAGAATGGATTACCTGCCATTGTAAAATTAAATTTACTGATATCGATAATTGTATTATCAAACGAACCTCCCTTATTGCTGATACCCATATCTACATTGATATTATCAACAGACTTAGGTAACGATGGGTATTGAAACATTGCATTGTTAATCAAAAGCTTGAAGTCGAAGGCTGGGTATTGTTCCCCCTGCATCAACCCTTTTACAAATCCGTCAAGAGAAGCAGTACCTGATGTTTTAATATCCTTGAAATCTTCGGTGTACATTGCAGGAAGGATAGACAATATATCCTTGAATTGTGTATCTGGAGCTTTCAGTTTAAGGTCAAAATCTTTACCATCTTCGCCTACCATAGCTACTGATCCATCGATTGAAGCTTTTACTTCATTTAGCTGTATATCGCTTTCAACGAATGTAAACTTAATCTTATCCATGTCAGCGTCAATAGTTGCATTGGCTATTCCTTTGATTTTAGATAGATATGGAATACCATCCATTATAAAAGACACTTCTCCGATATTCGATTTCGTTTTCAGTGTAGTATTATCTGCACTAAAATCACCAGAAACTTCGCCACTCCAATTGGTCAGTATAACTTTCATGTTAGATTGCTGATCTTCGTAAGTCACTTGGCAATTATCGAGCGAGACCTTTTGTAATTTCAGTTTAAAGGATGAAGCATCTTCAACGGTTTCTTCATTTGTAGGCGTAGGAGCAATTTCAGTCGAATCTACTTTTACAATATCCCAGTTGGCACGTCCATCAGTAAGAACTTTGGCAAAAACGGTAGCACCATTCATATTAATTTTCGAAACTTCATAATTACCTTTCAATACCTGCATGATATTTAAAGTAACATCTGCCGATTTCGCTTTTAGTAAAGTGTCACCTTTAAAATCGCCAACTCCGCTGAGAGACATATCTTCGAGAGACAGTGTGATATTGGGGAAATTAGAAAAAATGCTTACTCCAAAATCTTTTACATGGAGTTCTGCGTTCAAATTGCTATTTGCAGCGTCAATTACGGCGTCTTTTATTTTATCTTTAAATAAAAATGGGATTGAAATAATTATAGCTAAGAGGATTACAAAAACTCCACCTCCTATTATGAGTCCTTTTTTTACACCTTTTTTCATTCGTCTTTGTTAGTTTAATGCTTTAAATCTTTTGAAATTTTAGATTTATATTAAAGTATGGGCTTCCTTACTTTAATATTGGCGCTAAAGTTAAATCTTTAGTCTGCCATAATAGTAATGATAACTGTTAATGTATATAAATACTTATGGAAATAATATTTTAAGTTTTGATCGATTATATACGATTGTAAGTTAAATTTGTTTGTGTATTTTTGATAATATTTATTTAATTTATGAAAACAAAACTTATTTTCTTTCTTCTCTTCTTTCTCGGAAGCATTTATTCTCTCGGTCAGAATTATCCTAATATTGTAAATTATAGTTTTAATGGAACTCCGACTTATGGAGTTAAGATTAAAACTAATTTACCATTTTTACATGGCGTCCAAATGCCTTATATGAAAATAGAAGGATATGACGCAGGTAAAAGTAATACATTAAGCCTTAATCTTGTTTGGCATGTATATAATGGTGCTTTCATATATAACTCTATATCTAGCTATGGTGCATCAATACCAGATGTTTGGTTAAGTAATGAAGATGGAAAAGTTGTAATATTCATTAATGAAAGAATATTTTATCAACGATTTACAATAAGTGTTTTTGCTCAAAATGTGGGGGAATCAGCTACATTTTTTAAAGGTTGGACCGTTGTTGATGAATCTTTAGGAGGACTAAACCAAACTAAATTAATATATAAGAACAATTTTGGGGGTAATGTCGGGATTGGAACTGAATATCCTACAACTAAATTAGATGTAAGAGGTGTAATTTCTGCCTCTGAGATTAAAGTTCAGGTTTTGACAGGTGCTGATCATGTTTTCGCGCACGATTATGAACTTAAGCCACTTTCGGAGGTGGAAGCTTTCGTCAAAGAAAACAAGCATTTACCCGAGATTCCATCGGAAAAGCAAATGCAGAAAGATGGACTTAATATGAATGAGTTTCAAATAAAACTATTACAGAAAATAGAAGAGTTAACACTCTATATAATTCAGCTTGAAAAAAGAATTCAACAATTAGAAAAACTATAAAATAATGAAAGTAAAACTTATTTTCTTTCTCCTTTTTATTGGGAGTGTTTATTCTTTCAGTCAAAACTATCCAAATATTGTCAACTATAATTTTAATGGAACTCCTAACTATGGAGTTAAGATTAGAACTAACTTGCCTTTTGTGAATTCTTCGCAGATGCCTGCTGTGAAAATTGAAGGTTATAATTATGCTAGTAATAAGACTTATGTTTCAACAATAAATTTAAGTATATCTTGGTATATATATGATAACGAATTCTATTTACCAACAGCATCTAGCTTTGGTGGAACAGCTCCTGATATATGGTTGAGTAATGAAAATGGAAAAGTTGTTATTTATTTAGATCAGAAAATCTATTTTCAGAGATTTACAGTTAGTGCTTTTGCACAAGGTATGGTAGAAAAATCTGAATATTTTCAAGGTTGGAATGTCATTGATGCTGCATTAAGCGGTACTCAGCAAAAGCAAGTTCCTTATAAAAATGTATTTGCAGGGAATGTCGGGATCGGAATCGAAGATCCTGCTTATAAGTTAGATGTGGATGGAGATGTTAGATTAGGCTCCTATAATGGCTCGGTTCAATCTAATTTGATAATAAAGGGACCTAACAACCCTTATGGAAAAGCAAGTCAAAGGGATATATGTTTTGACTTTGTAGAAGCAGGTAAGTCAATCATTAGAGCCTATAGAGGAGAATCATGGGATAATTATCTTCAATTTTTAACTACTTATACAGATGCTGCACCAATTGTAAGGATGCATATTTCGGGAAATGGCGATATTGGCATTGGCACCGAGAATCCAACAGTAAAACTAGATGTAAGAGGTACTATTTCAGCAGAAGAAGTAAAAGTACAGGTTTTAACAGGAGCTGATCATGTATTTAATTCCAACTATGTTCTAAAGCCTTTATCGGAATTAGAAGCTTTTGTCAAAGAAAATAAACATTTACCTGAAATCCCATCTGAAAAACAAATGCAAGAAGAGGGACTTAATATGAATGAATTTCAAATAAAACTATTACAGAAAATAGAAGAATTGACCTTATATACAATTCAGCAAGAAAAACGATTGAACGAACAACAATCTTTAATAGAAGAACAAAATGAAAGATTAGAATACTTGGAACAAAGATGAAAAATGATTAATAAAAAGAGAGATCAAGTGATCTCTCTTTTTAATTATGCTTTGGTTTTCATTTCCTCTAGCTCCATGGTGACAAGTTCCCATGTACTCATCTCATTTTCTATGTCTTTCGTCATCTTACCATGTTTCTCAAATAGTGCAGGATCGCTTGATCCCTCGGGAGTGGCAAGAGTTTCTTCTAAAGAAGCTTTCTCTAGTTCCATTCGTTCTATTTTTTGCTCGATGTCCGATATTTGTCTTTCAAGACGCTTGATAAGTCGATTCAACTCCTTGCGTTCTTCATAAGAAAGCTTATTTTCTGATGGGGTAGGAGTTGTCGTTGCCGTGGTTGCCTCAACAGTTTTGGCAGCAGATGCTTCAACCTTAGCAGCCGAAACAGCTTCGAGTTCTTGTAGAGTATCCATTTTTTTCTTTTGAAGAAATTCGTAAATGCCGTACAAATGTTCTTTTACTTGCTGATTTCCAAACTCGTATACTTTGTCTACAAGCCCATCTAAAAATTCACGGTCATGCGATACAACTATAACTGTACCGTCAAATTCCTTGATAGCATCTTTCAGGACATCTTTAGAGCGCATGTCTAAGTGATTGGTTGGCTCATCGAGAATCAGAAGATTCACAGGCTCTAACAATAGACGGATCATTGCCAAGCGGCTTCGTTCTCCTCCTGAAAGTACTTTTACTTTTTTGTCAGATGCTTCTCCTCCAAACATGAAAGCTCCAAGTATATCTCGAATTTTGGTACGTATGTCGCCTGTTGCTACATAATCAATAGTCTCGAATACTGTACGACTTTCGTCAAGTAATGAAGCCTGATTTTGTGCGAAATATCCTATTTTTACATTATGTCCTAATTCTAATTTCCCTTTGAAATCGGTCTCACCCATGATACACTTTACCAAGGTCGATTTACCTTCTCCGTTCTTACCAACAAAGGCTACTTTATCGCCTCTGTTGATTGTGAAAGTGGCATCTTTAAATATCAGATGATCACCATAGCTTTTTTCTAAGCCGTCGGCAATAACAGGATACGAACCCGATCGGGGTGCGGGAGGAAATTTTAAGCGAAGACTCGAATTATCTTCTTCATCTACTTCTAAGCGATCTATTTTATCTAATTGCTTGATTCTAGATTGTACCTGTACAGCTTTGGTTGCTTTATATCGGAATCTTTCTATAAAGTCTTCTGTTTCTTGTATTTGTTTTTGTTGATTTTCGTAGGCTCTGATTTGTTGTTCGCGGCGTTCTTTTCTTAACTCTACATATTTAGTGTAGTGAACTTTATAATCGTGAATTTTCCCTAACGAAATTTCGATGGTACGTGTAGTCACTGCATCCAAAAAAGCCCTGTCATGAGAAACTAAGATAACCGCATTGGCATGTGTTGATAGAAAATTCTCCAACCACTGTATAGATTCTATATCAAGGTGATTGGTCGGCTCATCAAGTAACAATACATCAGGACGGCGAAGCAATAGCTTAGTTAACTCGATACGCATACGCCAGCCTCCGCTAAATTCGTTGGTTGGGCGTTCGAAATCTGTACGTTTAAAACCTAATCCGATTAGAGTCTTTTCTACTTCTGCAAGAAAGTTTCCACCTCCCGACATTAAGAATTGCTCATTAAGATACGAAGATCTATCTATCAGATTATGGTATTCTTTAGATTCATAATCGGTACGTGTGGCAAGTTGTTCATTGACTTGTTCTAGTTCAACCTCTAAATGTTGGATATGGTCGAAAGCCAAAGATGCTTCTTCAAGAACTGTGTTTCCATCATTTAGTTGCATATGTTGTGGCAAATAACCGATAGTAAGTTCTTTGGGATAAGAAACATTTCCTTGTGTAGGCTGTTGTAATCCTGCAAATATTTTAAGCATAGTCGATTTGCCGGCTCCATTTTTGCCGACAAGTGCTATTCTGTCTTTTTTGTTTACGACAAACGATATATTATCGAAAAGAGGACGACCTCCAAATTCTACTGTTAGTCCTTCTATTGAAATCACTTTTTCTAAATTTTATTTGCAAAAGTACAAATTTTAAGGTCGCCGACCTATTTGTTGATTTTTTTCTGGGAAATCATCTATTTATTTGAGATTCTTTTTGCAATTTGTTCTATGTGTGTATTATCTGTACCGCAACAACCTCCAACAATATTGAGGTTAATGAAATCATTCAATTTGAGAATTTCATTAGTGAGTTCAATACTATCAGAGCATTTCAAGTCAGCGGAATTATCTAATTCTTCGGGAGAAAGAGAGGATGTGTTTGCCTGTATTCCTCCGAAGCGCTCTTTTACCAGTGGAGTTTGATTATATTCTTTTTCTAGTGCCGAATATAAAATTCTTGGATGTACACAGTTAGCCATGTAGCAAACAGGCTTTTGTTTTGTTGCCTTATCTATTGCCTCAATTGCATTGTGAATGGATGTGCCATCTAATAGACATCCATCTTCTCGGATCATAAAGCTGATAATATATGGTAGATGTGTTTCTTCTAAAGCATTTGCCATTCCGATGGCTTCGGATAATGCAGGCATAATGGCTGCAAATAAAAAATCGACATCTGATTCTTTAAATAAATTTGCTTGCCATGAATGAAATCCTTTAGCTTCTTCAATAGAGAGAGAGTCTTTAGTTTGGTAGGCATCTCCTTTGCATCCCATAAGTCCCCCTATAAACATGGTCGTTTGGCTACTTTCTTCAATCGATTTTAAGAAGGAAACATTTTCTGAAATAATATCTTCTGTATATTTCGACCGAGTGATGCGTTCTTTATTAGCTCGTCGGGTAGGGGTGGTAGCAATAAAAGGAAGGTTATGTTCTTCGGCAATAGCTATGTATTGGTCCCATAGGTGCGTTAGGGCTTGACGACCTTCGCTGGTGTAAACGAGGTTTGCCATTGCTACATCAGCATCAAAGGATAAATTGTATTCTCGTTTTAGCCGTTCTCCCAATGCGCCTTCCATCAAAAGGGGAGATTTGTTTGTGTAGCATGTTAAGAAATTCATATGGCTGAAAAGTATTTATTATTATTTCTACATTTGTAGAGGTCGATAAATGAATAATAGAGTTTATTGCTTAATTTTATCTGGAAAATAGATCGTAATCGTATTATTGACTAGCTAAACAATAAAAAGGTTTTAGACCTAATAATTATTTCTTTATGAAAAAGATTCTGGTAATTGTTTTTATCTCAAGCTTACTTCTAAGCTGCAAATCATCCTCTAAATCTTGTGGTTGTCCTTATGGAAGCATACATACACCATCAAGCGAATATCTGGCTCAGAAATAATAATTCTGAGTGTTTTAATGTGCTGATGTTTTAGACCAAACATTTATAATAACTACTCCTGCTACAATAAGTACCAATCCGATAATAGCCGGAAGGTCGGGTACTTGTTTAAAAGCGAAAATACCTATTATGGTTATAAAGACAATGCCAATTGCCGACCAAAGTGCATATGCTATTCCTACAGGTAAAGTTCTGAGGGTTAAACTCAGAAAATAAAATGCAGCAATATAACATACTACGGTGACAACGCTAGGGATGAGCTTGGTAAACTGCTCGGACATTTTTAGCGAAGATGTTGCTACTATCTCAAATGCAATAGCCATTAATAAGAATACGTAATGCTTCATTGTGATTAACTTTAGACTACAAAAATACTCGAAAAAGACGGCTTTGAGAAAATAAAGATTCTATTTTAATGTTTTTTCTCTTGTAGTTAGTTTGTTAGATTTCTTCCGTTTTCCGCAAAATTGATAGATAATAACCGTTTTGTGTTTTTAATTATTATTACCTTTGATTTTTGAAAGTTTTTAGGGTGATTTTATAACATATATTATATATACATTTTGTTCTATGAAAACGTACACAAATGTCAAAGATTTAGGGGATTTAAATGCTGCTATTCAGGAAGCATTAGAAGTTAAAAAAAACAGATTTGGATATAAACATCTGGGTGAAAATAAAACCCTTTTGATGGTGTTTTTCAACTCTAGCTTGCGTACACGTTTGAGTACACAAAAGGCTGGAATGAATCTTGGAATGAATACAATGGTATTGGATATCAATCAAGGTGCATGGAAGTTGGAGACTGAAAGAGGTGTTATAATGGATGGAGATAAAACCGAACATCTCTTGGAAGCAATTCCTGTGATGGGTTGTTATTGCGATATTATAGGAGTACGTGCTTTTGCTCAATTTGAGAATAAGCAAGACGATTATGAAGAAAAGATTCTAAATCAGTTTATTAAATATTCGGGACGTCCCGTTTTCAGTATGGAAGCAGCTACAGGGCATCCTTTGCAAGCTTTTGCTGATTTGATAACTATTGAAGAGTATAAAAAGACCGGATGCCCTAAAGTTGTATTGACTTGGGCACCTCACCCAAAAGCATTGCCACAGGCTGTACCCAACTCTTTTGCTGATTTTATGAATGAGGCTGATGTTGATTTTGTAATTACTCATCCCGAAGGATACGAACTAGATCCTAAATTTGTGCGTGGTGCAAAAGTAGAGTATAATCAGGATAAAGCTTTGGAAGGAGCCGATTTTGTTTATGCTAAAAACTGGGCAGCTTATACAGATCCTAACTATGGACAGATATTAAGTAAAGACAGAGCATGGACAGTATCTACCGAAAAAATGGCTTTGACTAATAATGCTTATTTTATGCATTGTTTACCTGTACGTCGTAATATGATTGTTACGGATGATGTTATCGAAAGTCCACAATCGATAGTCGTTCAAGAGGCTGCCAATCGTGAAATTTCAGCCCAGACCGTTATTAAACGTATGTTAGAAAGTTTATAAAGACTGTTTTAAGAATAAATATTAAATATAATAAAGATGAATAGATTGTATTATTATTTACCGGTAGCCATTCTGGCAGCAGCAACTACGGTTGGCTGTAAACAGAAAGCTAACGCAGAGGAGGAGGTGCTTATGGTAGAAAGTTTAAAGATTGAGAATTTAGATACTACAGCTAATCCTGGTAGCAATTTCTATCGTTTCGCAACAGGTGGATGGTCGGATGCCAATCCTATACCAGACGAATATTCTCGTTACGGTTCATTTGATCAGTTGAGAGAAAATAATCAGAAGCAAATAAAAGATCTGATTATTGAATTGGGTAAAACTGAAAATAAGCAAGGATCTACCGCTCAAAAGATCGGAGATTTGTATAAACTGGGTATGGATAGTGTGAAGCTGAACTCCGATGGTGCAGCTCCTATTTTGGAACAATTAGCTACTATTAATGCTGCTTCTACTGTAGAAGATATAATTTCTCTATCAGGAAAAATCAGACACTATACATCAGCTCCATTCTTTGGTTTCTATGTAGGAGCCGATGATATGAATAGCTCGATGAATATAGCTCATATCTACCAAAGTGGTTTGGGATTGGGCGAACGTGAGTATTATTTGGCTACTGATGCAACATCAAAATCTTTGCGTGAAGGATATATTAAATTGATGGAAACTCAATTTAAGCATGCAGGATATACTGAGGCTGATGCAAAGGCAGCGGCTATAGCTGTAATGAAAATAGAAACAGCATTGGCTAAATCGCATTTCGAGAAAGAAAAAACACGTATCCCTGAACTTAACTATCATAAAATGCAGGTTAGTAGCCTAAATGATTCGATAGCTAAATTTAAATGGGACGAGTTTTTTGCAGCTGTAGGTGCAAAAGATTTGAAGGAACTGAATGTTTCTCAAAAAGAGCCTATTATTGCAGCCGTAAAACTAATTCAATCTACACCGGTAAAAGATTCTAAAGCATATCTTTCTTGGTGTTTAATTAATGCTGCTTCTAAATACTTAGGTGACGAGTTTGTGAATGCAAACTTTGAATTCTATGGTAAGGAAATGAGCGGTAGTAAAGTAATACAACCTCGTTGGAAAAGAACTGTAAATACAATTAATGATGCTCTAGGTGAGGAAGTCGGACAATTGTATGTTGAAAAATATTTCCCTCCAAAGGCTAAAGAGCGTATGCTTGACCTTGTGAAAAACCTTAAAGAATCGTTGAGCGAACGTATCAACAATTTGGAGTGGATGAGCAAAGAAACTAAAGCTAAGGCTCAAGAAAAATTAGGAACGTTTATCGTAAAGATTGGTTATCCTGACAAATGGAGAGATGTTTCGGCTTTAGATATTAAAGATGATAACTATTGGGCAAATATTGTTCGTGCATCTAATTTCGAGTTCGATTTTATGTTAAATAAGTTGGGTAAACCTGTTGACCGTTCAGAATGGTTAATGTCTCCTCAAACAGTTAATGCTTATTATAATCCAACTACAAACGAGATTTGTTTCCCTGCTGGTATTTTGCAACCTCCATTCTTCTATATGGATGCTGACGATGCTGTTAACTATGGTGCGATTGGTGTGGTTATTGGTCACGAAATGACTCATGGTTTTGATGATCAAGGTCGTAAGTATGACAAAAACGGTAACATGACCGACTGGTGGACAGCCGATGATGCTAAGAAATTTGAGGAGAGAGCTAAAGTATTGGCTGACCACTTCAGTAATATTGTAGTGCTGGATGATTTACATGCTAATGGTCAATTTACTTTAGGTGAAAATATTGCCGATCAAGGAGGTTTGCAAGTTTCTTACTATGCCTTTATGAAGACTAAGCAAGGACAATCGAGCGAAAAGATTGATGGATTTACTCCTCAACAACGTTTCTTCCTAGCTTACGCTAATCTGTGGGCTGGTAATATCAGAGACGCCGAAATCAGACGCTTAACAAAAATAGATCCACATGCTTTAGGTAAATGGCGTGTAGATGGTGCTTTACCTCATGTAGAGGCTTGGTATAAAGCATTCAATATAACAGAGAAAGATTCTCTTTATTTACCTATTGAAAAACGTTCTTCTATTTGGTAAGAAACAAAGACTTTATTAATAGATAGTAAAATCTCCCATGAGTTAATTTTCATGGGAGATTTTTTTTGCTCTTAATGAGTCGAATAGACTCATTTATGAAAAAATAACACTTTTTTTGCAGAATATTCAATAAGTATTTTTAGATTTGCAGGCTATGTTATTAGAAATGTATAGCGTAAATGCACACTAATTGATTAATACTAACCATTTTATATATTTATGAAAAGATTGTTACTATCAATGTTTCTAATCAGTATGTTGGCAACTCAAGTATCTTATGCTCAGGACAGAAGTTCGGCTGATCCTATGATTCAGTTGAAAATAGAAAAGTTAAAAGCACAAGAAGCGAAGGATATAGAGAAAGCCAAAAGTAAAGCTTTAAAGAATTCTGAGAAGGCTCATAAAGAAGCTGACAAAAAAGCTCAAAAAGAGTCTGATAAAATCAGAAAAGAAGGTGATAAACGAGCTGCAAAATATCACGAGGAGTCTGAGCAAGAGATTGCAAGAATAAGACGCCATACAGCAACTAAGATTTTGGCATTATAAAAAATATGGAGTTTGTTTAGAACTATTTTTTACATTATAATAAGAAGGTTTGACTTTTAAGTCAAACCTTTTTTGTTTCTAATAGATAAATAAGATTTTAGAGATTTGAGTGATCGTATAGTTTAGCTTCGGGATGTTTTGGAGGAATTGACTTTTATTTCTCGAAAAAAAAAGTTATATTTGTGATAATAGCTTTCCTAATTATATAGATAAAATATATTGTATTTCTTAGAAGAATAGTATATAAAGTCTTTGTTACTACATTTTTCAGACTAAACTCATGTGGTTTTAGAGTAAATGAAAGATAGTAATAAGTAAAACAGATATTTTACAAAATCGTTTGACATAAATATTATATGCCAAAATATATCAAAATAAAGAAAGGTCTGAATATTCCGATAGAAGGCGATGCACCAGAAGTTATTGTAGGTAGTGTAAAGCCATCCATCGTAAAAATTGTGCCTGATGATTTTCCTTGTCTTATTCCCAAAGTAGATGTTAAAGTAGGAGATCGAGTAAATGCTGGTACTCCAGTGATGCACGATAAACGGAACGAGCAATTAGTTTTTGTTTCGCCTGTGAGTGGTACGGTTGTGTCGGTAACACGGGGGGAGAAAAGACGACTGCTAGATATTACGATAGAAGCAGATGAAGAGATTCAACGTGATGTTTTCGATATATCGTCTATACAAGGTGACTCCGCAGAAGAAATAAAAAGTAAGTTATTAAAAGCCGGACTTTGGCCATTTATTAAGCAGCGTCCTTATGATATAATTGCAGATCCTAATAGTTCGCCTCGTGATATATTTATATCTGGATTTTCGTCTGTGCCTTTGGCTCCATCATATGATTTTATAATTGACAAAGAACCTTTGGTTTTTCAGAAAGGTATTGATACCTTATCTAAATTAACTTCAGGTAAAATATATTTAGGAGTTAGTCCTAACACTAAATCAATAGCTTTGCTTGATGCCAAAAATGTAGAGGTTTGCGAATTTGAAGGTCCACATCCTGCAGGAAATATTGGTGTACAAATCAATTCAATAAATCCTGTAAATAAAGGTGAAACAGTCTGGACTATTACTGCACCCGATGTGTTAATGATTGGTCGTTTTCTATTGAAGGGATATGTTGACTTTACTCGTCTTATTGCTTATACCGGTTCGGAGGCAGTCAAGAAAGGGTATTATTCTGTAGTTATAGGTTCGAAGTTAGATCATTTATTTGATGCTAATGTTACCAGAGGTGCTGCATTGCGCTACATTTCGGGTAATGTGTTGACTGGTAAACAGATTGATAAAGACGGTTCGCTTCATTTTTATGATTCACAAGTTACTGTTATTCCTGAGGGTGACGATAAGCATGATTTCATAGGCTGGGCTTCTCCCGGATTAAACAAAAAATATAGTGCTGGTAGTACTTATCTATCTAAATTGGTGAGTTTATTGAAGCCCAATAAAAAATACCGTTTAGATGCCCGATTAATGGGCGGACGTCGTGCTATTATTATGTCCAACGAATACGATAAGGTATTCCCTATGGATATTCTTCCTGAACAACTTATAAAAGCCACAATAACGTATAATGTAGATAAGATGGAACAACTGGGTATATATGAAGTTGCTCCCGAAGATTTTGCTTTGTGCGAATTTGTTGATACCTCAAAACTCGAAATTCAGAAAGAGATTCGTGAAGGGCTCAATAAGTTGAAAAAAGAAATGGAATGAAGCTTCTGAGCTTCCTGTTAGTTGTAAGTTTTATAAAAAAATAGATATAACATTGAAATCATTAAGAGATCAACTGGATAATAAGATTAAGCCTCACTTTGAAAAAGGTGGTAAGCTCGAGAAATTGCATTCGTTATACGATGCAATAGATACATTTTTGTATGTGCCGAGTGCTACTTCAAAAAGTGGTGTGCATATACACGATGCTTCTGATACGAAACGAACCATGTCGTTGGTTATTTTAGCCTTGGTTCCTGCATTGCTTTTTGGAATGTATAATGTCGGCTATCAGCACTATCAGGCAATAGGAGAAGTTCCCGTTTTATGGAACTGTTTTCTATTTGGCTTATTAGCTATTCTGCCCAAGATTGTAGTGTCGTATGTGGTAGGTTTGGGTATTGAAATTATTATAGCTCAGATTAAAGGGCATGAAGTACAAGAAGGTTTTCTGGTGTCGGGTATGCTGATTCCTATGATTGTACCTGTCGATCTTCCTCTATGGATGCTCGCAGTTGCTACTGCATTTGCTGTTGTTTTTGCAAAAGAAGTTTTTGGGGGAACGGGTTATAATATATTCAATGTTGCTTTGGTTGCAAGGGCATTTTTGTTCTTTGCATATCCTTCTAAAATGACGGGTGAGCATGTATTTGTTCGTGCTGAAAACAGTTTTGGTGTAGGTGATGCAAATATAGTGGATGGTATTACGCAAACGGTAGATGCTTTTTCGGGAGCTACCCCCTTATCACAAATAGAAACTGCAACAGGAGATAGTGTAACATTGGTTGATGTTACGGGGCATGTGCTTACGTATTGGGATATGTTCTTAGGACTTATTCCCGGTTCAATTGGTGAAACATCTAAATTGGCTATTCTGATAGGTGCAATTATTATGATCTTATTTGGTGTTGCTAGTTGGAAAACGATGGTATCTGTTTTTGTCGGAGGGATGGCAACGGCTCTTTTGATCAATCAATTTGCTGTAAATGCTGTGATGCAGATAACTCCTCTGGAGCATATTCTTTTAGGAGGATTTGCTTTTGGTGCCGTTTTTATGGCTACCGATCCTGTTACATCTGCACGTACCGAATCTGGAAAATGGGTGTATGGGTTTCTTATTGGAGTGATAGCCGTTTTGATCCGCGTATTCAATCCCGGCTATCCGGAAGGTATGATGTTGGCAATACTGTTTATGAATGCTTTTGCTCCTTTGATAGATTATGTTGTGGTTGGGCAAAATATTAAACGCAGAATGAGACGAGTATCTCAGAAAACTGATAAAAGTGTATGAATAGAGATAGTAATAAATATACGATCGTATTTGCGAGTATAATGGTTATTCTTGTAGCTGTTGTACTTTCTATAGTTCACGTATCATTAAAAGGGATTCAACAGAAGAATGAGGATGTCGATAAAATGTCGCAAATACTACGTTCTATTAATATAAATACAAAAGGAGAGGCATCTGAACGAAAGTTTAAAGAACTAATTCCGAATATGTATATGATAGATTTAGATGGTAATATTATTCCTAATTCTGAACAAGATGCATTTAATGCAGATATGAAAGTGGAGATGGATAAGCCTTTAAGTGAGCGCAGATACCCGGTATATGTCGCAAATTTAGAGGGTAAAACTTTATATATTCTGGCTTTGAGAGGTTCAGGATTATGGGGTGCTATGTGGGGATACATTGCTGTGCATGAAGATGGAAATACAGTATATGGTGCTGATTTTGATCACGAATCGGAGACTCCTGGCTTGGGGGCTGAAGTTTCTCACGATTGGTTTAGTGACGAATTTGTGGGAAAACACCTTTATAAGGATGGTGTTTTTAAATCAATAGCAATTGTAAAACCCGGCAAAAGCGTCTCAGACAGAGATTATGTAGATGGTATATCGGGTGGTACAATTACCAGTCATGGTGTAGATAATATGCTCTATAATACATTGGAAGGTTATAGTAAGTTTTTGGAAAATTTAAAGAAGAACTAAAATGAGTCAGCTATTATCAGATAAAACAAGGGCTATACTATTAGGTCCATTAAATAGAAAAAAACCAATTTTAGTCCAAGTATTAGGCGTTTGTTCGACCTTGGCTGTAACTACTAAACTGGAGGCATCGATAATGATGGGTGTCTGTGTAACTATTGTGGTTGCTTTTGCTAATTTATTTTTGTCTCTATTACGTAATCTTATTCCAGATAAGATTCGTATAATAGTGCAAATGGTTATAGCGGCGGCTTTAGTAACACTTGTGAGTGAATTGCTAAAAGCATATGCTTTTGATGTAAATAAACAGCTATCTGTATTTATTAGTCTTATTCTTACCAATTGTATCTTAATGGGGCGTTTAGAAGCTTTTGCTTTAGGTAACGGACCTGTTTCCTCCTTTTTAGATGGGCTTGGTAATGGTTTGGGATATGCAGTAGTACTATTTATTGTAGGTTTCATTCGCGAATTATTAGGGTCGGGCACGATATTAGAATTTGAGATTATACCGCAATCTTTTTATAATATGGGTTATATGGACAACGGATTTATGATACTTCCTCCTATGGCTCTTATAGTGGTAGCTGTGTTGATATGGATACAACGCTTCCGTAATAAAGATTTACAAGAGAGCTAATTGAGCAGAGTCTGAAAGAAGGCTTTAAAAAGCCTTAGTAAATAGATTATAAGAAAAAGAACAGAACAAATATGCAAGAGGCTATTAATATATTTATCCGATCCATTTTTATTGAGAATATGATATTTGCATACTTTTTGGGTATGTGTACATTTCTCGCTATTTCTAAGAATGTGAAAACTGCAGTAGGGCTTGGTATTGCAGTAATCTTTCTTCTTACTATAACTGTTCCCCTCAACTATTTGTTGGAGAACTATTTATTGAAACCAGGTGCTTTACAATGGTTGGGTGATGGTTTTAAAGATGTTGATTTGAGTATGTTGACATTGTTGGTGTTTATTGCTGTACTGGCATCGGTAACACAAATATTGGCTCTGCTTATCGAGAAATACAGTCCATCATTGTATGCTACTCTAGGTATATTCCTTCCTCTGCTGGCTGTTAATTGCGCCATATTTGGAGGCTCGTTATTTATGCAGCAGAAAGAGTTTCCTAATATTGGCTATGCTACAGTATACGGTTTTGGATCGGGTGTGGGTTGGTTTTTGGCAATTATAGGATTGGCAGCCATACGCGAAAAACTCGAATACTCTGATATTCCTAAACCTTTGAGAGGCTTGGGGATTACTTTTATTATAACGGCATTAATGGGAATCGCTTTTATGAGCTTCTCAGGTATCAAACTTTAAGTTTTTAAACTGATTGTTTAGCTTAAATTATTTGTGCTTGCCAAAGTAATAAATTGATAGGTTTTAGACTTTAATGAATGTTTTACATTATTTACTTAATGGTATGAAACTAATTAAATACAACAAAGGCATAGTTTCTTTCAAATTGCCGATCAATTGGAAAGAAGAATATTACGATGATGGTGATGCAGCTTTTTATAGAGATGATGTAGATTCAGGAACATTGAGATTGAGTGTTCAGTCTTCAGAGGCAAAAGAAGAATATAACGAAAGCATAGAACTATCATCAGCATCGGGTATATATGTGGAAGATGGTTTTTCTTTAAAGGAAGAAGTCAAACTTACCAACGAAGGAGATCAAGATCTTCTTGTTTATTCATGGACAATAATAGTTCCTATAAACTCAAAAGGGAGAAGAACTATTCTGTTCTCCTATACAATACCAGCCTCCAAGGAGGGGGAGGCTGAAATTGGCTTGGAGTTGAATTTTATAAGAAATACAATTCTTAAAGCGAGTTATTCAAAAGAAGATAATTGAAGTATTAGACTTTAAAAGATAAAAGTAAAATTTATGGTGTTTTTAATGTCATCAAGTATGTTGACAGTAATCTCAAGTGTGGTTGCATTTTTGATTCTGATTCTACTCTTTGTTATAGCCATTCTCTATTCTAAGGCAAAGTTACTTCCTTCGGGAAATGTAAGAGTGTTGGTAAACGGAGAAAAAGAGTTTCAAAGTCCCATTGGCACATCTGTACTCAGTGCTTTACAATCGCAGCAAATCTATTTGTCTTCGGCATGCGGAGGTGGAGGCACATGTGGCGAATGCCGATGTAGAGTAGTAGAGGGTGGAGGAGAGATATTACCTACTGAGATTGGTTTTTTCTCGCGGAAGCAGCGAAAAGAGCATTGGAGATTGGGTTGCCAGACAAAAATAAAAGCTGATATGCAGATTGAAATACCTGCTGAAGTTTTTGGAGTAAAAGAGTGGGAGTGTGAGGTAGTATCCAATCATAATGTGGCTTCTTTTATCAAAGAATTTGTAGTTCGATTGCCTCAAGGTGAGCATCTTGATTTTAAACCGGGTTCGTATATCCAAATTAATATACCTAAGTATCAGCTCAGTTTTACAGATTTTATTATAGAAGATCGTTTTAAATCGGAATGGGATAAATTTAAGATGTGGGATTTGGGAGTAACCAATACGGAAGAAACCATGCGGGCTTATTCTATGGCTAACTATCTTGCGGAAGGTGATATTGTAATGCTTAATATACGTATTGCAACACCTCCTTTTGACAGATCAGTAGGAGGGTGGAAGCAGGGCATAAAACCGGGTATTGGCTCTTCTTATATTTTCGGGCTTAAACCTGGTGATAAAGTAAGTGTGTCGGGACCTTATGGCGATTTTCATATTCTGGATACTAAAAACGAAATGTTATATATAGGAGGAGGTGCTGGTATGGCTCCACTTCGCTCGCAGTTATTGCATTTATTCAATACACTTAAAACTACTGATCGAAAAATATCATATTGGTATGGTGCCCGTTCGAAGAACGAGATTTTCTATGAAGAAGACTTTCGCCAAATAGAAAAAGAATACTCAAATTTCACTTTTAATATAGCTCTTTCAGAACCATTACCTGAGGATAACTGGACTGGTTATGTGGGCTTTATTCATCAGGTAATATATGACAACTATCTGAAAGATCATGATGTTCCCGAAGATGTTGAATATTACATGTGTGGACCGGGACCGATGGCTAATTCGGTCAAGAAGATGTTAGATGATCTGGGTGTTCCCCCAGAAATGTTATTATTCGATGATTTCGGTTGATAAAACAAAAGCCCCACTCTTTACTTTTAAAAGTGGGGCTTTATATTTTTATGATGGGTTATTCTTTTATTGAGATTTTTCCAATAGTATGAATTTTTTTTCTCTCTTCGCTTATGCCCCCAATGGCTACTGAATAAGATCCTTCTGAAAGAGTTTTATATAAATAGATAAGAATATCATTAAGAGAGGATAGGGGTGTATCATCAAAATAAGACATTATAGCGTAAATTGAAGAATAAAATATAAGGAACTTTATTTGTTTTTATATCTTTTATTGACAAATAGTAATGATACCATTTTGATATTTGCACTGTGATATGTTTGTTGTATGTGTTTAATAACATGTTTGCTAAAATATGTGACATAATGATATTTTATATCTGATTTATTGCTTAAATTTGAATCATAATAATAAAACAAACATTTAATCACTTAAATAAATATCATTATGAAAGCAAATGTTTTTACTTCAGTTGTTGTTGCTCTGCTTTTATTTGCAACTAATTCTAGCGTGGTAAAAGCAGATTCGGATGCAGTATTGTATCATAATGTTGAAAAAACAGAGAATGTAGTTTCGACTACTTATTTCAAAGGAGATGTCAAGAATAATAATCTTGTGCCTTTCAAAAAGAAAGTAAACACATTAAATGAACAAGGGGCATTCGTGTCTAAGATCACTTATATATGGAATGAATCGAATAAAAATTGGACTCCTTCTAATATGATGGTTTATACCTACGATGGTACTAAGGTAATGAGTGTTTCTCATTATGCTTGGAATGAAAATTCTAAAACATGGGGAGAGCCTAAAAAAGCATCTTATACCTATAATGAAAATGGAGCTTCAGTGCAATAAGTGATCTTTTCACAAATTCCAGATATATAAGTAGTAGTGTTGAAAGAGTAGATGTCTCAGTGATATCTACTCTTTCTTTTTATTAACCTTGATATGATCGTCTTCTATTAGGAAAGATTCCTGATCGAGATGAAAGCGAATAACATTGATGATATCTTCTTCTTTATATCCTGATATTTCATTTATCAATTCCTCTATTGAATAATCTTTTTCACGGATTAATTCCTCTATTTGATCAGTAATATCATTGAATTTATAATTGTTGATTCCTGTATCAGACTTTGCAAGGCATGTATCACACTGTCCACAATCAGAGCTCTTTTTCTCTCCAAAATAGGTGAGTAACATTCTACTGCGGCATATATCCTTTCTTTCGGCATAATCGGTTATGCCCATAATTCGTTTTTCGAATCTCGCTTTCCTTACTTCGTAGACACTTTGAGGAATGACAAGATATTTTATGGATATCCTGGGCTGTTTATAAATAATGAAAGGTGTTTTCTTGAAAGGTATATATTCTATTATTCGCTTTTTGGCAAGAACTTTAAGCATCTGATATACTTCGGTTCTGCTTTTTTTGAGATGGAAGGCTATTGTTCCTTCATTTATAGAGACATAGTCTGCGAATATACCAGTATACAATCTTAATACTATGTTTATAAGGAGCTCGTATTCTTTAGTAAATTCATACTTATAGAGTTCGTCCCTATAAATAGAGAAAATTATTCTCGATTGATTGTCTGTATCATCAGTATATTCAATATATCCAGCCAATTCGAGAATCTTCAGCGCATTATGAGTCGGAATAAGTGGGTATTTGTAGATGGAGCAAAACTTTTGTAAACTGAAATCATAGGTTGAATTATGACCAAAGCCTTCGGCTATTTGAAAGAAGTAAGCGAGTGATTCGTATGTTGCAATAACAAAATCGCGTTCGGGGAACTCATCACTAATGCGTTTCTTTAATTTCGTACTGTCAGTTTTAGAGTAGAGTATAACGGCATAAGCCTTCTTTTCATCTCTACCTGCCCGTCCGGCTTCTTGATAGTATTCTTCTATCGAATTAGGTAAATCTATATGTACTACAACACGAACATCGGGCTTGTCGATTCCCATTCCGAAAGCATTGGTAGATACTATAATTCGGCATTCGTTGTCTTTCCATGCATTTTGCTTGTGTGTTTTGTCATCACTGCTTAATCCTGCATGATAAAAATCAGCTGAAAGACCATGTTGAATTAGTTCTGTTGCAATTTCTTTTGTCTTCAGTCTACTACGGACATATACTATTGCCGAGCCTTGAATCTTTGATAGAATCTTGATTAATGATTCTGTCTTATTATCACTTTCACGAACAATATAAGACAGGTTTTTCCTTTCGAAGCTTTTTCGAAATACATTTTTTTCCTTAAATCCGAGAATGTTTTGGATGTCTTCCGTCACTTCAGGTGTGGCGGTTGCTGTAAGTGCAAGTACCGGAACATTGGGTAGCTCCTTCCTTATGTCTGCAATATTCATGTATGATGGGCGAAAATCGTAACCCCATTGAGATATGCAATGTGATTCGTCAATAGCCAGAAGACATACATTCATACTACGAAGCTTGGCTTGAAATAGTTGTGTGCCTAAACGCTCGGGCGAAATATAAAGGAATTTATAATCACCTAAGATGGCATTATCTAAAGTGATCACTATCTCATTGTGAGACATACCCGAATAGATAGATAGTGCTCTTATTCCCTTTTCTTTCAGATTATCAACCTGATCTTTCATTAGGGCAATTAGAGGAGTGATAACAAGACAGATACCATCCATAGCCAAAGCCGGAACCTGAAAAGTTATAGACTTTCCACCTCCGGTAGGCATTAGACCAAGAGTGTCTTTTCCTGAAAAGACAGATTTGATGATATCTTCCTGTAAAGGTCTGAATTCTGAATATCCCCAGTATTCACGAAGTATTTTATGAAAAATATTCAATTCTGTTTTCAGAATATTTTAGAGGTTCGACATTGAACGCACTAATAGTTTGGCTTTGTTATTTTCCTTCTCTAGAGCTTTTGTGATTTTATCGTCGTTAAACTCCGAAAAGTGATAGGGGTATAGGTATACCGGCGATACTTTTTGTGCAGCATCTATAAACATATCATCCGTCATTGTATACGGAGTATTTTTGGGTAGAAAAGCAATATATGCACCTTTTTGCTGCCCCATCTCCGGAATATTTTCTGTATCACCTGCTATGTATACTTTTTCACTACCAAAGGTTAGTACATATCCGTTTCCTCTGCCTTTTGGATGATAATATTCACCATCGGGTCTTTTACTTTCAATGTTATATGCAGGAACAGCTTGAATGTCGATTCCTTCAAAGATGGTTTTGTCTCCATTATTAAGAACTTCTCCATAACCTATTGAGTCTGCGCATACTTTTGATACAATAAAACGAGTTTTAGCTTGTCTTATTTGCTCAATAGCACCCAGATCCAAATGGTCTGAATGTTCATGAGTAAGTAGAACTAAGTCTGCTTTGGGTAGCTTAGAATAATCTGCAACCTTAGAATATGGATCTACGTGTATTACTTTTCCGTTTATCTCTAACATCAAAGATGCATGTCCAACTAAAGTTACATTCAGTTCTCCTAATTTAGTAAGATAACTATCTGATGTTAATGGTTGTGATGGAGCTTCTTTCATATCACTGCTATTACTTGAAACGCTATTATTAATAGTCTCTACTTTTTTATCGCTATTGCAAGCTGTACCGATAGATAATATCGTTGCTGCTGTAAAAAACACAATTAACCCTCTCATATATTGGCTGTAATTTTATATATTAATTTTTAAAATTGTCCTTTGTCAATATCCTTTATGTATAATTGAGTGTTAGTTTTTCCGTTGTGAACGTTTTCTTCCAAAGTATAGCAAATATCGAACAGTCCATTCTTTATCATACTAAAGCTATTGCTCTGTCTGAAAGCGATACCATGCATTGGGGCATTAACTGATGAGTCTACCATATCTAGTTTGATATGCAGAGAATCTTTACCAACTAATTTGCTGTTACCATGATCTAAAACGTCTTTTGATACAAAGATTGGATTTAAATTTTCTGGACCGAATGGCGCAAACCTATCCAGATCAGAAACAAATTTATTATTTATATCAATAAATTTTAATTCAGCATTTATATCAATCTGAGGGCGCATCATCTCGGGAGCAATAAGTTCAACAGACATTGCTTCGAAGCGGCGTCTGAATTCTGATAAGTTTTCTTCCTTTAACGAAAGACCTGCAGCATAGGTATGTCCTCCAAAATTTTCGAGTATATCTTTACATGCCTCAATGGCTTTATAGACGTCAAAACCCATAACTGATCGAGCCGATCCTGTAACTAAGTTGTTAGACTTGGTAAGAACAACCGCAGGGCGGTAGTATTTTTCGGTAAGTCTTGATGCTACAATCCCAATTACACCTTTGTGCCAGTCTTTATTGAATATAACTATACTATTGATTTTTGTAATATCAAGTTCTGATTCTATAAAGTTGGTCGCTTCTTCTGTAATACGCTTATCCAGCTCTCGACGATTGGCATTATAATGGTCTATATTCTCACTCTTTAGTTTTGCATCATGGGCTGTATTTGATAAAAGCAGATCAACTGCCTCTTTTCCATTCATCATACGCCCCGAAGCATTGATACGGGGTCCTATCTTAAATACGATATCACTTACTGTGATCGATTTATCGTTTAGTCCGCAAATATCAATAATGCCTTGCAATCCCATGCTTGGGCTTGAGTTTAGTTGCTTCAGTCCATAATAAGTAAGAATACGATTTTCTCCGGTAAGAGGTACAATATCGGATGCAATACTTACAGCAACCAAATCTAGAAGATCGAGTAATTCTGAAAAGTCGATTTTGTTATTCTGTGCCAAAGCCTGTGCTAATTTAAAGCCGACTCCGCAACCAGATAAATGTTCGTAGGGATAGATTGAGTCTACTCGTTTAGCATCTACAACAGCTACGGCATCGGGCAATGTTTCATCGGGCATGTGGTGATCACAGATAATGAAATCTATTCCCTTGCTTTTTGCATATTTTACTTTCTCTATGGCTTTTATACCACAATCGAGAGCAATAATTAGTTTTACATCTGTTTCTGCTGCATAATCTATTCCTTGTTCCGATATTCCGTATCCTTCGTCATATCTATCGGGAATATAATAATCCAGATTGGTTGTAAACTTTCTTAAAAACTTATAGACTAATGCCACAGCCGTGGTTCCGTCTACATCATAATCACCGTATACCAAAATACGTTCTTTCTGTCCTAAAGCATCCTCGATTCTATCGATAGCCTTATCCATATCGGGCAAGAGAAAAGGATCGTGAAGATCTTTTAAACTTGGATGGAAGAATTTTTGAGCTTGCTCAACAGAGTTTATTCCTCGTTGAATAAGCAATTGACATAGAGCTGGGTGCATACTCAATTGAGTTGCTAGCTCATCTCTTATATCTGTTTCTTTTGGTGTAAGTGGTTTGTAATTCCATTTGTAAATCATTATATATTGTTTTTTTCTTTTCTCTGTCGGGGTAGAAGCTTCATCAAGCCTCTAATGCTCTTTGTATCAGTAGTTATTCTCTATAATAATAGAGCTGACACATTGAGGTATATCTCGTAAAGATACTATTTATATATAACACTGAATAGTGATTTTCTGTTTTTGTTCTTGAAAAAAAAATGAGAAAACCAAGATTTATTGATTAATAATTCTTTATAAGTTAATCAAAAATCGGCTACAATCTTGAAGTTTAGTTGACGTCCCGTTAAATAGTTGGGTACTGCAAATTGTTCATTAAACACATTGGTTACCCAATAGTATGAATTGGTATTATTTATTGCAAAAAGGTTAAAAATATCAACACCAAACCAAATATTTTTGAATGAGCCTAAGAATGAATTATTATTTCTAATACTGAAATCTTCGCCTAAAGCTTGCCATGCAAAGCCAATATCAACCCTGCGATAGGCAGGTGTGCGGAAGAAGCCTTTTTCGAAGAATCCCGAGTTGGGTGCAGTTTGTGGCAATCCTTGTGAAAGGTGTCCTCTAAGATTCATTGTGAGACGTTCTATTCCAGGGAAATAGTCTTGGAAAAACAGAGAGAAGTTATATCCCTGATCGGTAGGTAGTGGTGCTTTTATACTATTTACCGTTTGTTGGGTTTTCATTAAAGAGAAGCTTATCCAACTATCGGAACCTTTTACAAACTCACCAAATAGCTTCATATCCCATCCCATGGCATATCCAGTTCCCGAATTTTCTCCTGAATATCTGATTTTTACGTTGTCAACAGTATATGGAACTAAATCCGATAACTTTTTGTAATACACTTCACTTGTAAATTTAAAAGGACGATCCATTGATTTAAATTTATAATCGCCTCCTAATATGAAGTGTATAGACTTTTGCGATTTTATATCTTTATTAAGCTCTACTACTGAATTTTGACCTGTTGTTACTATCTTCTGGTATTCGCGATAAAAAGGTGCTTGGTAATAAATACCTGTCGCAAAACGTAGAGTAATATCCCTCTTGGTATCGGGTATAAGTGCTATTGATGCACGAGGGCTTATAATAGTTTCGTCATTGAATGTCCAATGACTGGCTCTTATACCTGCATTGATGTATATAATGTTGTCTCCCGAAGTGAACTGATAGGTATCTTGCAAGAAGCCCGAATATCTGTTACTATTAATTATATTATCTGATCTAAGATTAGAATATACGCTCACCACATCTCCGAGGTTAGGAAGGGAGTGACCTGCCGAATCGCGAACACTCCACTCTTTTATTTGGTCGTCTATTTTTTCTTGTTGAATTGTCATACCCCAACGTAGAGCATGTTTACCAAATTTGAATGAACCTAAATGACGAATATTCGAGACATCTATATTCAGATTATTACGTGCATGTTCCAGATATGATCCTACTCCTAATAAATTACCGTTGTCTCCTTCTGATCCGTTGGATGAAAGACCTAGATCGGTGAGTTTATATTCTCCGCTTATATCATAACGTTCGTATTCTCGTGATGAAAAGGCCGATCCCATAAATTCTACTTCGAGATTATCGGTCAATTTGCCTTTCATGCTTAATGCTCCGAAATAGGTGAGGAATTTGTCGTTCTCCCAACCATCAAAATAAACTGTGAAATCTTTGGCATTGGCCGCCGAACCAAAGCGTGTTTGACGACTTTGCGGTGTGAATTTATAAACGTTGCTCGATACATTACCTAAGAAACTGACTTCCCATTTCGACGATAAGCCAAGGGTCATATAAGTTTGTGCATCTACAAAAGTAGGGTCATATTCTGCGTTTGTATCTAATGTGCCGAGTAAAGCTCGTGTTGTTTTATATCTGAATCCGGTAATTTGAGAAAAACGTCCGCTCGAACTTCCTACATAAGCATTTGCTCCAAGTAGGCTTCCTGCTACTGAGGCTTCAAAAGCTTGTGGTTTCTTATAGGTAATATCAAGAGCAGAAGCCATCCTGTCTCCATATGCAGCCTCAAAACCTCCTGTTGAGAATTTTACTTCTTTAGCCATGTTTGGATTTATAAAGCTAAGCCCTTCTTGCTGTCCCGAACGGATTAGAAGAGGTCGGTAGATTTCTATTCCGTTTACATATACAATATTTTCATCGTAGTTACCACCACGCACTGAGTATTGCGAACTCATTTCATTAGTATTACTTACACCAGGTCCTAGGGCAAGAATAGATTCAATGCTTCCTCCAGAAGGATCGGTTAATAGATTAGTTTTACCTATTTCTATTTTACCCATGGTAGTTGTTTGACCTTTTTCACCGAGAATAGTTACTTCCTCTAATACTGTTTCGCGCATCATCATATTGATAGTCATATTTCCGATGATTTTGGCTATCTTCTTTTCGGATGTTTGATAACCTACTCGTGAAAAAACAATGACAATAGAGTCACCTACTGGTACTGAAATCTGATACTTTCCTTGATTATTAGTGAAAACCCCGAGTGATGAACCTTGCATTGATACACTTACAAAATCTACAGGGCTATTATCGAAATTGGTAACAGTACCGCTAATCTTTGCCTGCTGAGCTGATAGATTAAGAGTAAGTAAAAGAAACGCTAAGATTGTAGATATCGGATGTTTAATCATTTTTTGCTTAGAATGAGTTTCTGTAAATCCCTTAGATAAGGAGATTCAATAATGCCCAAAGTTAATTTATATTTTAGAATTTAAATAAGGAGAATGGGTGAGATTGTCTGTTCTTATTAAAAAAGTTAGTTTTGTTCATCTTTTCTTATTGAAATTATCTATTGGTAATATGTCTGTGTATCTTATTTTTAAGTGTGAATAGGTAAGTGCTTCTTAACATTATGTTGACAATTTTATAGATAAAAAAGGATGGAATGTGATAATAAGCTATAACTTTGTAGCCATTCAACTGACCGGAAAACGAAATGTGGAATTATCAAAAGTAAATTGACAACTATCTATAATAAGATATGGCAAAAGTAAAAGGAACAGTAGTGGTCGACGTCGAAAGATGTAAAGGCTGCGATCTCTGTGTTGTATCCTGTCCTTGTGATGTGCTTGAATTACAAGCTCGTGAGGTGAACGAAAAAGGATATCATTACGTATTTATGAAAAATGAGGATGCATGCATCGGATGTGCCAATTGTGGCTATGTTTGTCCTGATGGATGTTTAACCGTATATAGACAAAAAGGCTAATTTCTTAGGAATATTAGTCTTTTGTAGTATATTAACTTACTCCAATTAAAAGTTATGTCAGAAGAAATATATTTGATGAAAGGCAACGAGGCAATCGCCCACGCTGCAATTCGCATAGGAGTTGATGGCTACTTTGGCTATCCTATTACTCCCCAATCGGAAATTATAGAAACATTGATGGCCGAAGCTCCCTGGACTACAACTGGTATGGTTGTAATGCAGGCTGAAAGCGAAACAGCATCCATAAATATGGTATATGGAGGTGCGGGCTGTGGTAAAATGGTGATGACATCATCATCAAGTACGGGTATGAGTCTTATGCAGGAAGGGGTTTCTTTCCTTGCAGGAGGTAACTTACCTTGCTTACTTATTAATGTAATGCGTGGAGGTCCCGGTTTGGGAACTATCCAACCATCTCAATCTGATTATTTTCAGACAGTAAAGGGTGGGGGACATGGTGATTATAAAATGATTACTCTTGCTCCGGCATCGGTTCAAGAAATGGCTGATTTTGTAGATCTTGGTTTTGAACTTGCATTTAAATATTCGACACCTGCTACAATATTAGCAGATGGTGTAATCGGACAAATGATGGAAAAAGTAAAACTTCCAGAATTTAGAAGAAGACGTACCGAGAAAGAAATACGTGAGCAATGTCCTTGGGCAACCTTGGGTAAACCTGCCGATCGTAAACCTAATATAATAACAACTCTTGAGTTGGATTCTCACACGATGGAGAGTAACAATCTTCATTTACAGGCTAAATACAAAGAAATTGAAGCCAATGAAGTGATGTATCAGGAAATAGATTGTGAAGATATAGATTATCTAATAGTAGCCTTTGGGTCGGCTGCACGTATCAGTCAAAAAGCGATTGAACTGGCTAGAGCAGAAGGTATAAAGGTAGGAGTATTAAGACCAATAACATTGTGGCCTTTCCCTACCAAGATAATTAAAGAATACGCATCCAAGGTAAAAGGAATACTTACTGTGGAAATGAATGCCGGACAAATGGTTGAAGATGTACGTTTATCAGTAAACGGACAAGTACCGGTTGAACACTTTGGACGTTTGGGAGGAATTATTCCTACTCCAAATGAAGTAGTTGCTGCTTTAAAAGAAAAAATGGGTTGTTGATTTAAAATCGCAATTCTTTCTTAATCACAGCAAGTAGTCGATGTAACATTACTTATTTAAATATAATAGTTGGTTGCATTTATACTTGTTAAAGTAATAAAAAGGTCTGAGACCTAAATGTAAATTTAAGGATAAATAGAATGAGCACCAGTATAATAGATCCTAAGAATTTGGTATATGCCAAACCCGTATTGATGAACGAAACCCAGATGCATTATTGCCCGGGTTGTTCGCATGGTGTTGTCCATAAATTGGTTGCAGAAGTAATCGATGAAATGGGCTTGAAAGAAATAACTATAGGTATAGCTCCTGTGGGCTGTGCTGTGTTTGCATACGATTATTTAGATATAGATTGGCAGGAAGCTGCGCATGGTAGAGCTCCGGCTTTGGCAACGGCAGTAAAACGTTTGAACCCTGATAAGATGGTATTCACGTATCAAGGTGATGGAGACTTAGCTGCTATTGGTACTGCTGAGACTATTCATGCTGCAAACAGAGGCGAAAATATTGCTATTATCTTTATCAATAATGGTATATATGGTATGACGGGAGGCCAGATGGCTCCGACTACTCTTATGAATATGAAAACTTCGACTACGCCTAATGGTCGTGATACTCATGAAAACGGGTATCCATTGAAAATTACCGATTTATTGGCTCAATTACCGGGTGTTTGTTTGGCTACACGACACAGTGTACATACAGCAGGAGCCGTTAAAAAGGCGAAAAGGATGATTGCTAAAGCTTTCCAAAACTCGTTAGATGGCAAAGGTACTTCTATTGTAGAAATAGTTTCTACTTGTAGTGCCGGTTGGAAAATGAGTCCTGCGGGAGCAAACGACTGGATGGTTGAAAATATGTTTCCTGTATATCCTATGGGTGATATAAAGAATATCTGATCTGAGACCTTAAACAACAAGAAAATTTAATAATGGTAAACGAAATTATTATAGCCGGATTCGGTGGACAAGGTGTATTATCGATGGGTAAGATTTTGGCTTACTCAGGTTTAATGGAAGGAAAAGAAGTTTCGTGGTTTCCGTCATATGGTCCCGAACAACGTGGTGGAACAGCAAATGTAACTGTCATATTGAGTGACAATACTATCAGTTCGCCTATTGTTAGTGAATATGATATTGCAATAATATTGAACCAACCATCACTTGACAAATTCGAATCTCAGGTTAAACCCGGAGGTATTTTACTTTACGATCCCGAAGGTATTCCACGTGCACCCAAAAGAACTGATATATTGGTTTATAAAATAGAGGCTATGGCTACGGCTTCGGAACTTAAAAACCAAAAAGCATTTAATATGTTTGTATTGGGTGGATTACTTAAAGTTTGTCCGATAGTTACACTAGAACATGTGATGATGGGATTGAAAAAATCTTTACCCGAAAGACATCATGGTATGTTGCCAATGAATGAGCAAGCTATTTTGAAAGGAATGGAAATTGTAGAAGAAATAAATAAACCTGCTTAAAAAAGTAGTTATAGATATAATATAGTAAGGAGCAACTCTGTATAGGGTTGCTCCTTTTGTTAAATAATAAGAAAAAAGAAAGCAATAATAATCTTTTTGCTGTTTAGTGTTGTTTTAATTTTAGATGAGTTGATTGTCATATATTGTAAATGAAGATTCTTATATTAACGGTGAGAATTGACTGATATATTATTTTCTTGTCTTCTACTTATCAAAGAAACAAATAGGTTTGCGACCTCTAAGCGGTTATAAACCTATTTGTTATTTTGATAGGTGTACTAATCCTAGTTTAATTATGAATAGAGGTATAGTAATTGAGTATTGCTGTACTAATAAATTAAGTAAAAGAAATGGATAATAAAGCAAACAAAACGTCGTCTATTAAAACGGTCAATCCAACGACTAATGAGGTTGAGAAGGTATTTGATGTGATGACCGAACATCAAATTGAAGAGATTATAAGTGCGGCTGATAAAGCATTCCAATCCTGGAGAAAAACCTCGTTTGAAGAAAGAGCTAAGCTATTGCACAAAGTGGCATCTATTTTACGTGAGCGTAAAGAAGATTTGGGCGAACTGTGTACAATAGAAATGGGAAAGCTTAAAACTGAAGCAATAGGAGAGGTAGCTTTATGTGCTGATATTTTTGATTATTATGCTAAAAATGGAGCTAAGTTTTTAGCGGATTCTCCTCTTGAAACTCCTCATGGGAAGGCTTTTCTTAGTTATGAACCAATAGGTGTGCTATTGAGTGTACAACCTTGGAATTTCCCCTTCTATCAAATTACACGCTCGGCGGCTCCTAATATTATGGCAGGCAATACATTTTTGTTGAAGCATGCTTCAAATGTACCTCAATGTGCTGCTGCTATGGAAAAGATATTCACAGAAGCTGGAGCTCCCAAAGGTGTATATACTAACCTTTTTGTACCCGGTTCTAAGATTTCGAACTTAGTTGCCGATCCTCGTGTTAAAGGTGCTGCATTGACAGGTAGCGAACCGGCAGGATCGAGTTTTGCAGCTATGGCTGGAAAATATGTAAAGAAATCTACTCTTGAATTAGGTGGTAGCGATGCCTTTATTGTTTTAGAGGATGCCGATCTTGATAAAGCAGTACACACAGCAGCATTTGGTCGTTTGTGGAATGCTGGGCAAGTATGTGTGTCTCCAAAGAGAGTGATAGTAATGGAGTCGGTTGCCGAAGAATTTATAAAGAAAGCGAAAGCTATTTATGAGAAAGTAGTAATTGGTGATCCTCTTGATCCGTCAACTCAATTAGCTCCTTTAAGTAGCGAAAAGGCTGCGGAAGATGTTATTGCTCAAGTTGAAGCTACTGTAAAAGCAGGAGCTAAATTAGTATATGGTGGTAAACGATTGAATCGCTCAGGAGCATTCATGGAGCCAACTATTCTTACAGGTATAAAAAAAGGTATGTTGGCATATTCGGATGAAATTTTCGGACCGGTGCTCTGTATCTATCCTGTAAAGAATGAGGACGAAGCCATAAAATTGGCGAACGATACAAAATTTGGACTTGGTGGTACTGTATTTGGTAAAGATACTGATAAGGCAGTAAAAGTTGCCCGTCAGATTGATACAGGTATGGTTTATATAAATCATGTGACAGGCATAGCTCCCGAACTTCCATTTGGAGGAACTAAAAATTCGGGTTATGGTCGCGAGCAATCACCAGCCGGTATTTACGAATTTGTAAATGCGAAATTGATTCGTATTACAACCCCCGATGCTGCTTATTAAAAATCAGAATAAACCTTTTCAATTTTTAGAAAACAGAGGACATATGCTCTCTGTTTTTATTTGGTATTTGATTATTTTTTTTCTATCTATATTATAGGACGTTAGAAAACGACAAAAAATAAGTATCTTTGCACCAAATAAGATAGATCTTAATAATTTATGGGAAATTTAGTAGCGATTGTTGGACGTCCAAATGTAGGAAAATCAACACTTTTCAATCGTCTGATACAAACTCGTCAGGCTATAGTTGATGAGACTTCGGGGACAACTCGCGACAGACAATACGGTAAAACAGAGTGGGGAGGACTAGAGTTCTCTGTGGTTGATACCGGTGGATGGGTTGTAAACTCGGATGATATTTTTGAGGAAGAGATTAATAAACAAGTGAAAATTGCGATACAAGAAGCAGATGTAATTTTGTTTGTTGTAGACGTGATGAATGGTGTTACCGATTTAGATTTGGGCGTGGCTCATATCTTGCGTAGAGCAAAAGGTAAACCTGTTATTTTAGTAACAAATAAGGCTGACAATTTTAATGTTCATCCACTTTCTGCTGAGTTCTACTCATTAGGATTGGGAGATCCAATAAATATTTCTGCAATAAACGGTGCTGGAACTGGTGATTTACTTGATCTGGTTATTAGTAAGTTTACAAAAAAAGATGATCAGGTATTTGACACCTATGAGGATACTATACCTCGTATTGCAGTAGTAGGTCGTCCTAATGCAGGAAAATCGTCATTTGTAAATGCTTTGATTGATGAAGAGCGTAATATTGTAACAGATATTGCCGGAACAACACGTGATTCGGTATATACTCGTTTCGATAAGTTCAATATGGACTTTTATCTGGTAGATACCGCTGGTATCCGTAAGAAAGGAAAAGTTACGGAAGACTTAGAGTATTATTCAGTAATTCGTTCTATTAAAGCAATTGAGAATTCGGATGTTTGTGTATTGATGCTTGATGCTACACAAGGTATCGAAAGTCAGGATTTAAATATATTCTCGATCATTCAAAAGAATAGAAAGGGATTAGTTGTATGTGTAAATAAATGGGATTTAGTAGAGAATAAAGAGCAGATTGTTGTTAAGACATTCGAGAATACAATCCGCGAACGATTGGCTCCATTTACTGATTTTCCTATTGTATTTGCATCTGCACTAACAAAACAGCGTATTCTAAAAGTTTTGGAAACAGCCAAAGAGGTTTATACCCGCAAAAAGGTTAGAATTCCAACACATAAGCTGAATGAAGTGATGTTGCCTATTATAGAGCGTACACCACCACCCTCTAATAAAGGGAAATATGTTAAGATTAAATACATTACTCAATTGCCTAATACGCAAGTTCCAACATTTGTATTCTTCTGTAATTTACCTCAGTGGATTAAAGACCCATACAAACGTTTCTTGGAAAACCGTATCCGTGAGCATTGGAATTTGTCAGGTACACAAATCAATATTATTATTAGAGAGAAATAAGACTATGTCTTTTACCTGATAATAAATAGAACACAGATATTGTAAACCGATCTAATAATTATATTAGATCGGTTTTTTGTTTCTCGGAATTATACTCTTTAGTCTTTTATTTTTATTTTTTATCTTTGCACAACTAACTAACATTTTATTCATTATGATTATTTATGGAACGAAGTCTAGTAAAGGAAAATTTATAGACACCAATTGTCAATGCCCATTTTGCGGAAAAGAAAATGCGTTGGCTGTATTACCTTTTCAAAAAAGCTTTCATGTATATTGGATTCCTATTATTCCTACAGGAAAAGAATTCTTTGTAGTTTGCAAAGCTTGCGGTCATGAGGCTCCTGATCATTATATCGGAGGAATTACTCCAGAAGTGAAAAAGCAAGCTAAGACTTCCTTGTTTTCATTTATCGGACTTTTTATAATACTGGCTTTAGCTGCTTTTGTATTTTATTCTACAACAATGAGGAAAGGTGAGAGTTCTTCTAAGAATGATGCTGTCACTATTCTGACTAATCCTAAGGTTGGAGATGTATTGGAAATGAAAATAAAAGATAACCAGTATTCGGTATGCAAAGTGGCATCTATATCTGAAGACTCTATTTATCTACAATTTAGTGAGAGTATAGTGAGTAAGAAGAAAGATTTGAAGGATTTGAAAAAGAGCTTTGCAAATGAAGTAGAATCGAAAGATCTGATTGATGGCTACAAAAGGACGGAGTTATTTAATCTAATAAATAAGGGTGTTATAATCGGAGGAGATCAATCAAAGGAGTAAATTTGTGTGCGAATTGCTATATAAGAGAGAAGGGATTACATTTATATTGTAATCCCTTCTGTTATTTTAATTTAAAGCATTATATGCTTCCAGTGCTTTTTCAAGAACAGTTAAAGCATTGCCTAGATCTTCTTTGTTTAAAACATAAGCCATTCTAACTTCGTTTTTACCTAATCCGGGTGTTGTATAAAAACCCGAAGCTGGAGCCATGAAAATAGTTTGCCCTTCATATTCAAAATCAGACAAGCACCATTCGCAGAACTTATCAGCATCATCTACGGGAAGTTTTACTACAGTATAGAATGCCCCCATAGGTATTGGAGAATAAACTCCGGGTATCATATTTAATCTATCGATCAAAAATTTTCGGCGTTCAACATACTCTTCATAAGTATCTCGTAAGTAATCAGGATCTGCATCTAGTGAGGCTTCAGCAACTATTTGTCCGATAAGTGGTGGACTTAAGCGTGCTTGGCAGAATTTCATTACTGCCTTCAGCAGTTCTTTGTTCTTTGTTATAAGAGCGCCTATACGTATTCCACACTCACTATATCGTTTGGATACGGAGTCAATAAGTACTACATTTTCTTCAATACCAACTAAGTGGCAAGCTGAAACATAAGGAGAACCTGTATATATGAATTCGCGATAAACCTCGTCCGAAAATAAATATAGATCATGTTTCTGGATAAGCTTTTTTATCTGATTCATCTCGGCTCTAGAATATAGGTAACCAGTTGGATTATTCGGGTTGCATATCATTATTCCCTTAGTACGCTCGTTGATTAGGTCCTCAAACTTTTCAATTGGAGGTAAAGCAAAACCTTCTTCAATTGTTGAAGATACTGGCCTAATGATAGCACCTGCAGAGACCGCAAAAGCCATATAATTGGCATAGGCGGGTTCTGGCACAATAATCTCATCACCGGGGTTTAAACAGGCTAAAAAAGCGAAAAGAACGGCTTCTGATCCACCGGTAGTTATAATAATCTCGTCAGCCGATACATTTATATTATATTTGGCATAGTAGCCCACTAATTTTTCACGATAAGAGCGGTAACCATCACTAGGACTATATTCGAGAATAGTTCTGTCAATATTTTTTAGTGCATCTAAACCCGCTTGAGGTGTAGGTAAATCGGGTTGACCGATATTAAGATGATAAACTTTCAGACCTCTAGCTTTTGCTGAGTCTGATAAAGGTGCCAACTTCCTGATAGGGGAGCTGGGCATTTCTATTCCACGTTCCGAAATTTTAGGCATACTGTCTTAAAATAATCTGATGAAGGTAGTAAATTAATTTGTTATATTATAATTCTTTAAATCTAGAAAATAGTATTTTATTAATTTTAAATCTATGGCTTTTATTAGTTGTATATGTAATTATATTAGATGTTATATACGCTGCTATTAGGGTAATGATTATGGCTAAGATATTTATAGTCAACCCTCTTAGTGCTGTGTGGTATGTTAGCAAAAATAAAATTTTTTCATGGTACAAATAAATGGTGAGACTGTATGTTCCCCAAAATGTAAATATAGAAGAGAATACGTCTATTTTTAATTTATCGAAAATCTTAGTTAATAATAAACAGAAAGGGAGTGTTGTTAATATTAGTGGATACCAAACAAATCCATATTTAGTAAACTTAAAATAATCTCCTATATTGTGTAATTGGCAAACACAGAATACCATTCCCAAGACTAAAGATATATAAAGGTAATAAATTGTCGAAGATGAGATCTTTTTTTTATAAATAATTAAATATCCGACACAGAGACCTATAAAAAAAGATGGTATTCTAGCTGTAAATTGTTGTAAATAGCTGAAAGCTGTATTCGTTATTAATGCAGTAATAATAATAGAGATCAGACTTATTATGACTGAAGAAGTTATTATTTTCTTTTGAAAATATTTTAAGAATATCGGAGTTATGATATATAAAAATAGGATTGCTGATATAAACCAAGGTGATGTGAGTACATCTCCTTTCTTAACCCAAAAACCTAGAGTTGTTATGCTATAAAATAAATATAATATTTGGTATTTATATAAGTATATAGCAATTAAAGTGAAGATGCTAGCTATTAATATATGAGTGGGAAATATTCGTAATAATCTTTTTTTATAAAAAAAGATTATTGATGGGGTTTGTTGCCAAGAAAAAAAAAGACCAATTCCTGAAACAAGAAGAAATATTTCGACTCCTGCATAACCTAACCACTTTACTTCAGAAATAATAGGTATGTAAAAAACAAGGGATGTATGATAGAAAGTAATCCATAATATAGCGAAACCCATAAGTTGGCTTCTATATTTACTTAATAAAGTTAAATCAGTCTGCATTTATATTTAATTTGAAGCCTTTATTCGAGACTTTAGATACATCTAATAATTATTGGTTACAACTTGAATAATCTTGAATTATTTTTACTTGGTTTTATAATAGTCATAGGTAGCCTTTGATATTTGGGCAATTATCGCTGCATTAGTTTTATCATCTTCCATTGAGTTTACTATAAAGACTGCTATTGAAAGTTGTTTGCCGTTAGATAGCTCTATAAAACCTAAATCATTATCTGCGGCTTTTAATCCTTGTTCATTACGAAACGAATTTCCTGTTTTATGTCCAACCACAGTTCCTGTCGGAAGTAGTCCTTTTATCTTGTCTTTACCCGTAGATGTTTCAATAAGAGTATTCCATAAGAGATTTTTAGATTGGGAAGGAAACCAATTGTTTTGTTGCTTAAATTTTTCCAAAAGTTCAGCCGCAGCATAGGGAGTGGTCCAATTGGCATATTGCTTATTATGGTCATCATGCATTTCTTTTTCCGTTGCTGTAATTGCAATTTGCATAATACCTAGGCTCTTTATATATTTTTCGACATAGTTTGGTCCCCCTAAAAAGTCAAATAATATATCGCAAACATTATTGTCACTTTGAGATACGCTATATTGTAATAGTTCTTTAATTGGCATGTAAAAGTTACCTTCGGGTCTGGCATCTCTTAGTGGGCTATGTGTATCAGGTTGTAATGCCGCTTTACTTACATATATTTGTTGATCTAAAGGTAGATTTCTTCTATTTAGATTATCCAGCACTGCAAGTGCTTGATGGAATTTATATACACTCATTGTTGGATAACGATACTGATTGTTTACAGTCAAGGTATCTTTACCATTGAAAATAATAGCTACTCCAACTGTTGCATTTTTATTTTCTATAATTGATTGTATGTTTTTTCTTAGTTCATTGTTTTGAGCAAACCCCGAAATTGTGATCCATAGGAAACATCCTAAAATAAGAAAACGATTCATCTTCATTAAGATTTATTTTAGTGTGAGAATAGAGTTAGGTCTGTGACCTTATTATTTACAAATATAGCAAATATACTGATATTTCTCTTTGTTCGCTTATTTGCTTGCTCAGTCTTAAAAACAAAAAAGGTGCAACTTTCGTTACACCTTTTCTATATATAGAATTGTATTAATTCTTATTTTCCTTCACCTGAAAGTTTGTCTCTCAATGCAGCAAGTCCTTCGATATCACCTAAAGTAGTTTTTTCAGCAGCAGTAGATGTCATTTGAGGAGCATCGTCTTTTTTAGCTGATTTTCTAGGTGCTCTTTTTTCAGAAGCTTCTCTAGTTTCGCCACCACCTTTTTCGTCTTCATAAACTTTGCTATGAGAAACGATGATTCTCTTAGAATCTTTATTAAATTCGATAACTTTGAATTCAAGTTTGTCTTCAACTTGAGCTTGAGTTCCGTCTTCTTTCACTAAGTGTTTTGGAGTTGCAAAACCTTCAACACCGTAAGGAAGAGAGATAACTGCACCTTTGTCAACAAGTTCAACAACTGTACCTTCGTGTACTGATCCTACTGTAAAGATAGTTTCGAATACATCCCAAGGATTTTCTTCTAGTTGTTTGTGACCTAGGCTCAAACGACGGTTGTCTTTGTCTATTTCAAGTACTTGAACTTGAATATCAGCACCGATTTGAGTTATTTCGCTTGGGTGTTTGATTTTCTTAGTCCAAGAAAGATCTGAAATGTGGATAAGACCATCAACGCCTTCTTCTATTTCAGCAAATACTCCGAAGTTAGTGAAGTTACGTACTTTAGCAGTATGTTGGCTTCCAACTGGATATTTTTCTTCGATATTTTCCCATGGATCTGGTTTCAATTGTTTGATACCTAGAGACATTTTGCGTTCGTCACGATCAAGAGTTAGAACTACAGCTTCTACTTCGTCTCCAACTTTCATAAAGTCTTGAGCGCTACGTAGGTGTTGTGTCCAGCTCATTTCTGATACGTGGATAAGACCTTCTACTCCTGTAGTGATTTCGATGAATGCACCATAGTCAGCCATAACAACAACTCTTCCTTTCACTTTGTCACCAACTTTCAAGTCAGCGCTAAGAGCATCCCATGGATGAGGAGTAAGTTGTTTTAGACCAAGAGCGATACGTTTTTTGTCATCATCGAAGTCAAGGATAACCACGTTGATTTTTTCATCCAATTTAACCACTTCTTCTGGATGTTGTACACGTCCCCAAGAAAGGTCAGTAATGTGGATAAGACCATCTACGCCACCAAGGTCGATAAATACACCATAAGAAGTGATGTTTTTAACAGTACCTTCTAGCACTTGTCCTTTTTCTAATTTCGAAATGATGTCTTTCTTTTGTTGTTCAAGTTCAGCTTCGATAAGAGCTTTGTGAGATACAACAACGTTTTTGAATTCGTGATTAATTTTAACCACTTTGAATTCCATAGTTTTATCTACGAATACATCATAGTCACGGATTGGTTTAACATCGATTTGAGATCCTGGAAGGAACGCCTCGATACCAAATACGTCTACAATCATACCGCCCTTAGTACGGCATTTGATGTATCCTTTGATAATTTCGTCTTTTTCAAGAGCTTCGTTAACACGTTCCCAAGAGCGAGAAGCGCGTGCTTTTTTGTGAGAAAGGATAAGCTGTCCTTTTTTGTCTTCTTGGCTTTCGATGTATACTTCTACTTCGTCACCAACTTTTAAATCTGGGTTGTAACGAAATTCGTTCATCGAAACAATACCGTCAGATTTGTAACCAATATTCACAACCACTTCGCGTTTGTTCATAGAGCTTACTTTACCCATAACCACTTCTTTATCATTGATTCTGCTCAACGATTGGTCATAAGTTTTTTCTAAATCTTCTTTGCTTCTTTCAGAGAAAGTTTCACCGATCTCATAAGCATTCCAATCGAAATCTTCAATTGGACTTACATTTTTTAAGTTATCAGACATTTGTTACTGTTCGATCCTCTAGGATCATTTTATTAATAAATTAGACATTATGTTGTTTAAAAAACGGTGCAAAGGTATTGTTTTTCAAGTAATAAATCAAATTATAGGCAATTATTTTTCAAGAAATGTTGACCTTAAGTAATTTAGGTGCAATAATTACGAATGGCTATGATTTCGTTGGAATAGATATGCTGCTTACTATAATTTCAAAAGTAAGGGCTGAGGCATGCGCAACTCTTACTTTTAAAGAATATATTACTTTGTATTTTATTGTACAACAACTTCTATAATTGAATCAATATCATCGAATGTGACGTTTAATAAATCAAAAGTTACATTTCCTGTTTTTTTATCCACTGTCCAATCTAATTTAGAATCTATATTAAGCCATCGTGCTGATTTAATTTTTTTAGGAATATTTATTGTTAACTGATTTCCGTCTTGTTCAAACAGATGTATATAATGAGTATTTCCTTTTTTGGTAGCAGCACCCCACGATTGAGGTTTTATTAATCCTCCCTTTGTACCATAGATAGTGTGCCCAAATTGTTTAGTCCAATTACCTACCTCCTGTAAGCGTTGTACAGATTCGGGTTGTATTTCTCCGTTTGGCATAGGACCTACATTTAATAATAAGTTAGCTCCATATCCGGCAGCTTTAACAAGATAATGTATGATTTCTGTGGTCGATTTAAATTTGGTATCAGTAATACTATATCCCCATGTTTGATTCATTGTTTCGCATGTTTCCATAGGAATATGTTGTGATACTGTTTGGCCTTCACTAAATCCTGTTTTGTTCTCTCCAGGTAAGTCTTTTTCAAAAGCTTGGTAATCTTCTCCTTTCAAAGGCTCTTTGTGGTGGTTATTTGAAATCATGCAATTAGGTTGCAATGTATGTATAAGATTATATATTTCAGGGTAATGCCAATCTACCTTAGATGTTGCATGTGTATGACTATCACTAGGATGTTGATCCCAATCTCCATCGAACCATATGCCTGCTATGTCTCCATAATTTGTTAGTAGTTCTGTTAATTGAGCTTTCATGAAATTAATATATGAATTCCAATCTCCTCTTTCTGTACGACCGCAGCCTTGACCTGTATATCCTGTCCAATATTGGTAATCGTTTCTCGACCAGTCGATAAGTGAATAGTATAACACGAGCTTGACTCCTTCCTTATGGCATTCATCTGCTAATTCTTTTACTATATCTCTGCCAAAATGAGGGGTATTCATTATATTCCAATCCGATTGTTTAGTATTCCAATTACTGAATCCGTCGTGATGTCGTGAGGTAAATGTAATATATTTCATTCCTGCATCTTTAGCTATTTTTACCCAAGTTTTGGCATCAAAATCTTGTGGATTAAAGAATTTTTGAAGTTTTTTATATTCCTGCACTTTTATAGGTCGGTTTTGCATCACCCATTCGCCATCTCCTAATACACTATATGGACCAAAATGAATAAACATACCAAATCGAGCTTCATCAAGCCATGCATGGTTTGGGTTATTAGGAGTTTGACTCTGTACCTTTATAAAAGATAGAGCCATGATGAATACAAGTAAGATGTTTTTTTTCATAGTAATTATTTAAGTGTTGATATTTTTATGATTCTAAGACTTAATAAAGGGTACAGCAGTGTTCTTCTACTTTAAGCTTTCGTCCTTCTATTTGTATGGTGATATGTTTAATACCAGTATGATCGGCTAAAGCTTCGAGTGCTTGCTCTAGTATAAGATCTCTGTCTGAATCGTTTTTCACTCTAAGGTGTACGGTTAGTGATGGGAACTCCTGAGTAATCATCCAGATGTGTAAATCGTGTACATCTTCTACATCGGGTATTGCACGTAGGATATCTACTACTTCATGCGTATGGATATTAGAAGGTTTGCTTTCCATCAAAATATTAACAGAATCTTTTAAAATATGCCATCCACTATAAAGAACGATGACCGATACAATCATACTGGCAATAGGATCGGCTATATTCCATCCGAAAAGCAGGATCAATAATGCTGCGATAATAGCGCCTACTGAACCGAGTAAGTCTCCCAAAACATGCATAAATGCACTTCTAACATTTAAGTTGTCTTTGGTTTCACCTCTTGATAATATCCATGCTACAATGATATTGATAAGTAAACCGATAATCGCTATAATCATCATTCCCTTTCCTATAACTTGGGGTGGGGAAGAGAGGCGTACTATGGCTTCGTATAATATGTAAGCGGACAACGCGACTAACGCAATTCCATTGAGCAAGGCGGCTAATATTTCGAAGCGTTTATAACCATATGTTTTTTCGATGGTTGCAGCTTTTTGTCCGAATATAATTGCTGCTAAGCTAAGCCCCAAAGCAACGGAGTCGCTAAGCATATGACCTGCATCTGATAATAAAGCTAAGCTATTGGTGAGAATACCGCCGATGAATTCGACAAACATAAATCCTGCAATGAGCAGGAAACTAAAGGTGAGGGCTCTTTTGTTTGTGGTGTGACTATGCGAATGAGAATGTCCACCATGAGCATGATTATGTGACATATTTGATATAGATTTAGTAAAGTAAATATTTACTGCCATCATTATTCAGCCTAGCATAGATAAAACTGAGTTATCACCTTATACTAAGACTTATAATTGAATGATATACAAAGAAAGCAAGGATTGTTTTGATATCAAACAATCCTTGCTTTAATTTTTTGAGTTTAAGGTTAAAGACTAATGTCTCTATCTTAACTATTTAGTTTTTAGTCGTTCATTGAGATTAGGAATTCCTCGTTATTGATTGTTTTCTTCAATCTCTTATCAAGGAACTGCATTGCTTCTACCGAATTCATATCTGATAAGAAGTTGCGAAGTACCCACATACGGTTAAGTGTATCAGGATCAAGCAACAGATCATCACGACGTGTACTTGATGAGATAATGTCAACAGCAGGGAATACGCGTTTGTTAGATAATTTACGATCCAATTGAAGCTCCATGTTACCCGTGCCTTTAAATTCCTCGAAGATAACATCATCCATTTTAGAACCTGTTTCAGTAAGAGCTGTAGCAATAATGGTTAATGAACCACCATTTTCGATGTTACGAGCTGCTCCGAAGAAACGTTTTGGTTTGTGTAATGCATTTGCATCAACCCCTCCGGTAAGTACTTTACCTGATGCTGGTTGAACTGTATTATAAGCACGTGCCAAACGAGTGATAGAGTCTAATAGGATTACTACATCGTGACCACATTCAACCATACGTTTCGCTTTGTTCAGTACAATTTCTGCAATTTTTACGTGGCGGTCTGCAGGCTCATCGAAAGTAGATGCAATAACTTCTGCATTTACACTCCTTTCCATGTCTGTAACCTCCTCAGGACGTTCATCTATCAATAATACAATCATGTATACTTCAGGATGATTGGTCGCTATGGCGTTTGCTATATCTTTAAGTAATGATGTTTTACCTGTTTTAGGCTGAGCAACAATAAGACCACGTTGTCCTTTTCCTATTGGCGAAAATAAATCTACAACACGACATGAGAAATTGTCATTTCTGCCGGATGTTAATTTGAATTTTTCGTTAGGGAAAAGAGGTTTTAAGTGATCGAATGGTACACGATCTCTAACTTCGTCAGGGCTGCGTCCATTTATTTTATCCACTTTTACAAGAGGGAAAAATTTCTCACCTTCCTTTGGAGGGCGGATAGGGCCTTCTACGATATCTCCGGTTTTAAGACCAAATAAACGTATCTGAGATTGAGATATATAGATATCATCAGGAGAAGACATATAATTGTAGTCTGAAGAACGTAAAAATCCGTAACCTTCTTGCATTATTTCTAATACACCTGTTGCAGATAGAATTCCTTCAAATTCGAATGATTTTTCTTGCGCCTGATTATTATTTTGTTTCTGATTTTGACTGTTATTGTTGTTTCCGCTGTTGCTTGCAACTTGAGTTGGAGCCGTTGCAGGAGGGGTAGCAGTCACTGGAGCCATTTTAGGAGATTCTGCAACAATAGGAGCCACATCGGTATCTACTTCTAGTGGCGATAGAGGAGCCATTGCCGGAACTTCTTCTTTAGGTTCGGTACGTGGTTTGCTAGACTTAAATACTAATTGTGTCGGTCTTTGTGGGAGAGTTTTAGTATTTGTCGATTCATTAGCATTGTTACTGGTAGTCTCTACATTTTTGCGGTGGACTACTCTTTCTTTGGGTTTAGCTATTGCAGCGTCCTCTGTAGGAGTATTTATCGGAGGTTGTTGGTTGGCAGTAGGAGTTTCAAGAATCTCTTCTACTTCTTCTTTTTTTACTTCCTCTACTTTAGTTTCAACAACAGGTTTAGGAGCGGGAGCAGCTTTATTTGGTTTTGTTTTAGCTGGAGCTTCCGTGTTTTTCTTTTCCGATTGTTTGTTTTCAGCTTTGTAGCTCTCCGAGTTTTTGTTTTTTGCCTCAATAATAGCTTGTTCGTCTAAAATCTTGTAGATTAATTCGTCCTTTTTGTATGCGTCAGGACGTTTTATCCCTAGTTCTTTAGCTAAGGTTCTTAATTCAGTTGTGAGCTTTTCGTTTAGCTCAAGAATGTTGTATATACGCATGTATATCTATGTTGTTTTGTTATTTAATATTCTGATTAGACAGCATGAGAGATTATTGCTGATTCAATTTGATGCAAAATAAAAAGGATACAATCGAGTTTTTACTATGATTTAAAATAAGAAATCTGTAGTTTTTTCTTATCGTCATACAAAATTATATATATTTTTTGGAAAAACAATCTTTTGTTGGACTAAATATTTTTTTCTCTGTTTATTTTCGGTTGTTATTATTTATTTGTAGATTTACGAATAAATAGTAATCTAATTATGAGAACACTTATCTATCTAACTATATTTTTTATTGGATATTATCCCTTACTAAAAGCTCAAAATAATTATCCAATTATTGATGAGTACATTGCTAGTTATCAATTTGATAAAGCTTTAATAGCTATCGAGAATGAAAATCAAACAAAGGAACTCCAAGAAAAGAGAGCCATTTCTTATAAAGGCTTAGATAATTATTCGAAAGCGATTGAGGTTTTATCCTCTCTGTCACAGGCATATCCCGAAGATTTACAAATAAAATCAGAAATGGCTTTATGTTATCAGGCTCTTTCAAATTGGAGTGCTGGTTTAAATTGTTATAATGCTTTGATAGAACTTGATTCGGTCAATATATATTATAAAATCAAGAGAGCAGATATGTTGTATCGTCTTGAGCATTATAAGGATGCGTTAGTTGACTATAAAGCGTTGACTGATGACTATAAGTTGAGCAATATGATTAAGCGTTCTGCACAATGCTTTGAAAATATGAATGAACTCGATAGTGCAATGGTTTATTACAGTAAAGCGATAGAGGCAGATACAATGGATGTTTTTTCGATAGCAAGTTTGATAAATATAAATATCAAACAAAAAAACTTTGGGGCGGCAATGAGGCTTTCGGATAGTTTTGTTGAAAAGGACAGTACCAATAGGCAGATTAATTTGCTGAATGGGTTAAGTTATTATGGCGCTGATTTTTATGAAGATGCTGTTTCTAGGTTCGGAAGATGCTATTTGAATGGAGACAGTTCTTTGGTTGTTAACCGAAGTTTAGGTATTTCTTATTACTCCTTGGGACAGAATGAAGAGGCTTTGCCATTTTTGTTAAAAGCCTATGCACAAGACTCTACAAACCTTAGAGTATTATATTGCTTGGGGGTAATCTCGAATGAGATTAGAGACTATACTAATTCAGTTACTTACTTCGGAACTCTTCTTGATCGCACGATTCCTGCTGATATGTACCTTTATCTTTATTTCAGAGGGTTAGCTAAAGGATATGAGGGGCTTGAAGAATATAAAGAAGCAGTTGATAATTATGAAGAGGCAACAAGATATGGAACGAGAAATCAGAACATGTATCTTAATTTCACTTTAGCAACTATATATGATTATGATCTGCGACAAGCTGATAAAGCTTTGAACTATTATCTTAAATATCAGGCATCTTTAAGAGATTATCTGGAGGAGTTGAAAAGAAGAGAGGATAAAGATGAGACGCATAAATTAGAAATGACAAACGTAGAATCAAGCATTAAAACTCTTAATTCGCAAATTGGACGTTTAGAGAAAGAAGTAGCTAAAGTTACTACTGATTGAGAGTGATTTTTAAGACTTCTATTGTCTTGTTGGTTATTTTGAATCGGTCGTCAATACGCTCACCAACAATCCATGCAATATCATCGGCAGAACATAACAGCCACGTATTGTTTTTATCGACTAAACTAAATTTACGATCTGTAAAATAATCACTTATTTTTTTGTGCCCTTTCATCCCAAAAGGAATAAACTTATCACCATGTTTCCATTTGCGGATTATGAGAGGAAAAACCAGTCTCCCTTTGTCTAAATAGATAATATTGGGGTCTTGTTCTATTTTAAACGATGAAGTTTTACGAAACGATTCAAATGTCATTTTCACAGGTTCGCTAATCTCTGTTTCATGTTCAAAAAGCGTATAAATACTATCGGGCTGATTGTTAATAGGTTCTAAGATAAATGCCTCCCTATCTTTGATCAGTTGGTAATCAGTCGCATAAAATACTTTGCCTGATTGGCTATTTATTGAATCGAATATATTATCAACTGTAGATGTATTGAAACCATATGGAAATAGAATCTCAAAAAGAATAGTCTTAGGCTCTTTTTGTTTCAATAAAGCATTAATATCAATCTTATTATCCAAAAACACTTTGCGAGTTGCCTTTTCAATATAAGCATTATATATACTTTCGGTATGATATAAATTTTCCGATGTTCTTTGTATGGCTTGTACTACAGACGGATTTATTGATTTAAGCAGAGGAATTACATTTAAACGTATTTTGTTACGAGTGTAAATATCTTCTTTATTGGTACTATCCTCTACAAAACCAATATGTTTAGTTTTTAGATATTCGAGAATATCTTCTCTGAATATGGAGAGTAGGGGACGGATTACCTTTCCATTGATGGGTGGAATACCGCTCAAACCTCGTATACCTGTACCTCTTATCAGGTTTATTAATACCGTTTCAACAGAATCGTCCTGATGATGAGCTACTGCAATTTTATCAGCCTTGTATTCTTTTCTGATTTTTTCGAACCATGCATAACGTAGCTCTCTTGCAGCCATTTCTAAGGATATGGACTCTTCTTCGATGTATTTCTTCGTATCAAAATTTGCCGATACATATTTCAAATTATATTTTGAAGCTACTTTCTCTACAAAATACTCGTCTCTGTACGATTCTTGTCCTCTAAGGTGAAAATTGCAATGAGCAATAATACAATCATATCCCAAATGATGAAGTATATCCAACAATGCCATGGAATCGGCACCACCACTAACGCCGATAATAACTTTAGCCTTATCGGTAAGTAGCATATTGTCTTGGATGTATTTTTTTACTTTGGAAATGGTTTGCATGGACAGCATTGAATTATGTACGGTAAGTTTGGTTTATGATTTTAATCAAGAACCTTCTGACACAAAATTAATACTTTTTTTTCATTAGCCAGAGTTGTAGCAAATATATAATTGGTGCCACCCTCTTTAAGTTTGGTTTGTTTCCTAATGTCTGCTACCGAAAAAGGATAGTTTCTTGTGGCAATATTAGCTTGTTTAGTGTCTTTGAAATGTACTTTAATTTCTTTTTTATTGGGCGAAATAACTTCTTTAATTTCAAATTTCCGACCCGGAAAATCAGTGATCAAACTATCAGAAGTATATAGATGGCTGTTAGGATGTAGTTTTCTTAGATTGTACCTTAAAGCCACGCTTTTGTATGCACCGGCTTTTAATATAGAGCTGTTCGGCTCATACAAATACTTCTCGGGGCTATCAGTATGAGAAACAAAGGATGAAGCTTCTTCGGTCTTGGTGAAAGTAAAGGATTCGTTTTCTCTATGAGTTAAAAGATTAACACAAATAAGCTGTGTTTCTTTCTCTGATTTTTCTTTTACGAATAGCAGCTCTTTACACTCGTTATTTACACTTATTATGTGCACCTCGGTAACATTGCTAAGCGACGTGAGGGCATGGGTAATATCAAGCATGGGGGATAGTTTTATAATAACCCGTTTGCTTTTATTATTAAGAAGATCGTCTATTTCAATCAGATTTGGAGTACAATCTTCTATCAGAACTGTTTTTTTTCCGGTATTGCTTCTTCTTGCAGGATCAATGAATATAGTATCTGCTATTTTATTAAAAGAATTGAGAAAAGAAATGGCATCATCTTCTATAACTTCGGCACAATTTAGCATTAGTGTGTTAAAATTACATTTGGCTAATTCGGTCAATTCATTTTGAGTTTCTACATAATAGGCTTGTTTACAATTTTTTGCCATGAACGAAAAATCGACCCCCAATCCACCTGTAAGATCTACAAGAGTATCACCTTTGCATAGAGAGGCTTTGTAAAGAGCTGTGATTTCTGACGAGCATTGTTCCATCGATAAATGTCGAGGATAAATGATGTCTTCGTGTTGATACCAATAAGGGATTTTATATTTAGCAATTTGTCTTCCTGCAATTTGCTGAATAGCCATAGGCATATCAATCTCAGGATACGACTTCGTTTTTAAAGCAAGTTGTCGTATATCGTCAGATTCATGTAGCGCTATAAATTGCTTTGTTTGCTGATCGATAAGACTCATTATTTCATTTTGACAATTTGGTTGATATGCTTAACTGTATCTTGGCGCTTTGTAGAATCGGGCTGTAAGGGCTGCCCTTTCTTTTTAGGTCTTGTAAATAATTCTCTTAGGTAATCGAAATCTCTTTTGTATAAGATACCTACACCTTGTGTTTGCACTCCATTGCCGCTACCTCCGGCTCCAACGTAATAATATTTTTCGTTGTAGTGGTTGTATGCTTTAAGACGCCATGTACCGATACGGTTTAATAATACTTCAATATCTACATCACCGATGAAAGCATCTTGCGTCATGGGATTATCTCGATACCCAAAGTTACCATTAAATAGTACTCTGTCGTTAAGCAATCTGCTTGAAAGTATAAGTTCTACTTCGGTACTCGAAAATCCTGCATCGCTGGTACGAATATTTGTGCCTACCTGCCAGCGATCGTCCAATTGGCTAAGTATGTTACTCAATTGAGTAGATAGAGTTGCAGATGCAACAGCCGCCAGATCGGATGTTTTCTGATCTGTCATGGCATAGTTGGGCGTATAGAATTTAGACAGCAATAATAAATAAACAATTTGTCTGTTTATCATATCCTCTGTACTAATCAGACTCTTTATTTGTCGCTGCACTTCGGGGTCAGCAGATGGTAAAGCAATATCCAGATTTACTTTAGGTTGACGCAATGCTCCCGTAATATTCAATATACAGTTTACAGGTACACTGGCTTGTCCTGTGTTCTTAGCTATATTTTGATCGAGATCGTTCAAATTGGCTATTACTCTATATATAGCTGTAAGATCTATGTTTGCTTCAAATGGATCTCCCCTGAACTGAACAAAGCTGCCGTCTTGTATTGTAAATTTACGTTCAAATATCTTTTGGAAAGTAAAATTGTACGAACCTTTATTAATCATATAAGTACCATACAACATGGGCTCTTTATTGGTTCCCCAAGTGAATTGCAAAGCTCCCGTTCCCGAACCTCTTAATCTGTCACCGCCTACGGGATCCATCAATAATTCGACAGTAGCGTCAGGAGTTGCATCAATATAAAAATTCATATTAATCTCAATTCCAGAGTCGGTTTGAAGTCTGCTGAACTTAGGTTTCTCATTTGGATTCTTTATTGAATCGGTTACTTCTTCCTTCGTTTTATATCTGATAAAAGAATATTCGGAGGCTTTATCCTCCATGAAATTCATGTAAATATTAGTGTTACTGTTTGTCTGCATATTCACATTGATATCCACAGCTCTTTCGTCGCCTTTTATGACTCCCGAACCCGATCCGAAAACTGTTCCGTAAAACATCGGATTCAGTTTTTGTGTGGCATTGTAAAGCATAAAATTGTCTCCAACAAGGTCTACATAATATAAGAAGTTCGTAAAATAATCGTGTACTACTTTTCCGCTAATCATAGCAGTATTTCCTTTTTCATCATGAAATGCGATATCATTGAAGTAAATGAGATCCTTTTTCATATAGATAGTATCTGTAAAGGAGTAATTGGTATTTAGGAAGTTTATCCCTAAACTACCATTCTCGATAAAGGCTTCACCTTCGACCGTTACATTAGAGAAATCTCCAAACAAGTGGACATTACCACTACCTTTACCCTTGATTCCGTTAAATAAGCTTGCAACGTATTTATTAAGGAAAGCAACATCTATTTCTTTGGCATCGAAATTTATAGACAGCTCTTGTGTAAGAGGATTAATAAATCCGTCAATGTTGGTTAGTTTGTCTTCGGGATTTGTTATTGTTCCTTTAAGATTTACTTTCTTAGTTTCAGCATCCAGATCGCTGAATAAATCTAAATCTCCAAGTTTTGTACTGTTGAATGCAAAATCGTGAACCTTTAAATTAATATTAGCATAAGGTTGACCATCTATGGTAGAGAGAGCCAAATCGCCACTTGCAGATCCTCCAAATTGCAGAGCGCTAATTGAGAGAGTGTTGAATATATAATCGAGATCAATGTTTCTTAGCTGAACATGAAGCTTTTCGTCTGGATCTTTAGCTGAAAAAGTACCGTCTATACTTAGTTGTTGGTCTTTATTTTCGCTGGTCACTACAAAATTGTCGACGCTAATCTTATTAGGAATAATACGAATGTTGGAATTTTTAATTTTCCAAAGAGTGTTATTTAGTATAAGCTCTCCTGCTTGGAATCGGATATCCGTTTGTAAAGTTTTCTTATCGGGTTTCGAAAATGCAATAGAGTTAGCAAATTCACCTTTAAGCCTGCCTTCTTCTTTGTTTAAGAATAAGGTATGTATATTAACTACATCATTCTTCACACGAATATCTGTTGATAGATTATTCAATGTTCCGTTTTTGGTAACAAATGTTCCTGATATAGTTGATTTTATTTCTTCATTGTTGTTCTCTAGCAATAAATAACCCGATTGTATTTTTGTTCCTGCAGCTTTTATGGATGGCAGATATGTTTCGATTTTAAATCGTTCAGTCTGATTGTTATAGAACCCGATTATCTTAGTGGGGCTGTATATGGTTACAGGTAGTTGAAATATATCGCTAGCCTTTTCTGTATTGTTAATTGTAAAGTCGAAAGAAAGATCATTCGATTTTATATTTGATTTTTTCTTTTCATTAAAATCAATCAATGCAGGAAGATAAGCATTCAAAGATCTTTTTACACTTTCAGCAATGGTTGTGAAAGAGTATGCTCCCGTCACTTCTCCATTGATAATATCCGATTTTATACTCAATTTTCGGGTGTCGGCTAACCCTGATGCTTCGATAATAAAATTATCAAGAGTAAAGCTTTTGTCAGGTTGTCTAAAGCTAACCGAGTCTGTTTTTATGTAGCCTTGAATATCGTCAATGTTTTTTCCTGAGAAGTTGGCATCCACATCCACACTTAAGTACGATTCCTTGTATTTGTTGCTTAAGTTCAGTTTGTCGAGACGAACATTTTTAAGGCGCGCATCAAAGTTGAGTTTAGGTTCTTTATCCGATAGGTCGAATAAACCGTGGAGGTCTAAAATAGCATTCTCATCATTAAGAGATAACCCTCCATTGAGGCGCAATCCGTCGTAAGTACCACCTAGTTTAATATCATTATAAGTGTACTTCTTGAATGTAAATTTATCAACCAGTCCATCTACTGAACCTCTTAGTTTGCCATAGGTGGGTTGATTGATATTAATATCCAGATTTAAAGAAATATTCTCAAGATCTTTATTATTCAGTAAGTTACCTAATTGGAATTCCTGAGTGCGGATATTTCCTTTGAAAAATGATTTAATACTAGGGTTGGGGTTAAAACCAAAATCGAGTTTTGCTGTTATTGTGCCTAGCTCGGTTCCCAGATATCCATCAGCTTTTAGCTGTTTGAGAAGTCCCGATATATTACCATGAAACGAAACCGTATTTATATTATTAAATATTGGAGGTAATTCTTTTTTGGTTCCCGACAGATTATTAAGAATTCCCTTAACTCCATCTTTAGTCACAGTAAGATTGCTTACACTACCTTCTAGGTATAGCTTCTCTTTATCTCTTACATTATTGACGTTTCCCTTGGCTATGATATGCATTTTATCACCGTAATCTAGTGCTAAGTTAGAAACTCGTATACTATCGAGACTTCCATCTATTTCGGTTCTAAACAATATTCGTTCTTCAAAGTGTTTAAATGCGGGTACAAAAGCTGCAATATCTTTCAGTGCAATGTAGGACGAAGAAGTCTTGATTGTAAAAATAGCCTTATCGATCAATTTCTTTGTAGAATCTGTTGAAGAGTAATCTATCTCACATTTCTCGAATTGAAGTAGCGATTTGGGCAATTCAAGTTTAAAACCTCTTACAAAAAGATGATTCTCTTGGGTTATCAATCTTACTATAAGATTGTTGATCTTGAATCCGCTTTTCTCTTGTAAGGTTAGTTTTTTGATTTGGATATTCAATGAATCAGTTTCCAATGAACGTAATGAAAGAATTGCATTGAGGTCTGAAACATTGATGTGATTAGGATCGAATTTATCTTTTAGCGCAGGACGATCGTTAATGTCGAACCGAAAGCGACCATCGCTGATATTTAAGGAATGTATCTTTACTTGAAATTTGGCTCCTTTTTTGTCGTCTTTAGGCTTGAAGGCATCAATAATAAACTGAATATTTAAAGGGGCACTTGCACTGTCTTTCGCCAGATTGACCTGAAAGTCTGACAATTTAGATACTGTAATTACCAATTGATTATTGAGAAGGGGTAGTATTTCTAAGTCTGCATATACCTTCTTGGCAATCAAAATACTGCTGTCTTTCCGATCGTTCAGATATACATCATTCAGTTGTATTACATTGAATGGTTTGATATATAGAGAACCGATGTTTAAGTCGGTCTGTAGTTTGTTGCGGAGTTCGAGAACAATTCGATCTTTGATATAGTTTTGCACGTACGACATATTCAATAGGCCGTACAAAAGCAATATTAATCCTAAAATTATTCCTAATATGCTGAGAAATATATATTTAAATCGTTTTATAGAGTATCTTTCTTTGGATACACAAAATTATAAAAAGCAAGTCGTATTTCGCTCTATTTTTGTGATAATTAATACTAATTTCTAAAAGGGCCGATTACTTGGTATAAAATAGTATTAATTGTTCTAGTGCCCGTTGGCAAACAGGACAAAACTTGTTATAGGTATTTGTCTTCATTCTACAATCAATAGTTGGTCTGTAGATGCCTTTTGCCGAATAGCCTGCACCTTCAAATACTCCGATTTTATATTTGGTACTATCGCTCAGAGTGGTCGGAATGGGTGTTTGAAGAGCCAGCATATCTTTCCATTTCGAGTCGAAGTTTACCAATGTTGTAATATTTTGTTCCCAAGGCTCTATATTATGTTCATAGGTATTATCCAATACATCACTTTCGTAAAAATATTCATCTGCCAGACCTGCAAAACTGTGTCCAAACTCGTGTACTACTACTGGTTTAAAATCTTTGTGTCCAGTAGTCGTTAATGTATATGAGTTGAAAATTCCTCCGCCACCATATACATCAGTGTTTGCAAGTATTATAATATGTTCGTAGGGTATGCCTGCTAAAGCATCGTGCAAATCTTTTATATGGCTGGTAGTAAGGTATCGTTCGGAGTAAAAAGTGTCAAAGTGCGAATTGAAAGCTGTATTTTTCCATATACCATTACGAGGAACACTTAACCCACTTTCTTTAGATGCACTTTCTACAATATAGAAATTGAAATTGTCTTTATATTTATCAAAAGGTGTATAAGATAGTATTTGCTGTACGGTTTCTTCTGCATATTTTTTGAAACTGTCCATTTCATCAGCTTTATACCCTTCGGCTACTATTGCCACATTGATAGATTTTACATTGTCTTTGCCTTTATGAATAATAGAGTAGGGTGTAATGTCTTTGTATCCTTTCTTACGAATTAGAATATCGGAAGGATCTACAAGGTGGCTTATTTGGGTTTTGTATTCTCCGTCTTTACTCCTTAAAGCAATTTCCACCTTTATTTTTTCTTTAGGAAAGGGTAATAGAAATACATTTTCGAAACTTTTGGTTATCGTCTTGGATTCGTCTGTGGTAACCCACTCTTGAAACAAGGTAGAAAATGTATTTTTATATATACATTCTCCTGATTGTAGATTATACATTGTAATTTGTCCGTTTCCATCTAATAGGGTGTTGGATAAATTATGTTTACGTCCAGCCCATTGTGGAAGTTCGTTTACTTGATCTACTGATATAGTTTGATTCTCTGAATTTCCAGAAAATATATAATCGATTCGTAAAGTTTTGTCAACAAAATAAGTATCGAAATTTTGACTTCGACAAATTATAGAAAGCAAGAAGCATGAAAGAAAAACAAGATTACGCATAGTGAATAGATTTGGGTCTATAATTAAGAATCTAAAGATACATATTTACCTTGATATATTCGTTTTATTAACATTGAGTAATTGTATCTTGTATTTCTTTCTTTTCTTTCTAATGGATTTAATATTTGTGATATTCGTTTTATATTGATGTTGTTTTGTCTGATTTTATATCAAAATAATTATTTTGAAAAAATGGATTATTTTGTATCTTGCAAAGAGAATTATTACTAAAATTACACATTCATTTACGAGCTTCTAAAATTATGGAGAGGGGTACTTATTCCTCAAAATATTTACGGTTACAACTAAATTAATACAACATTAAAATTACGATCATATTATACTTTAATCTTTAGGAATAAATGGAAAACATAAAGACTTCTGATGTGTTGGATTGGGCTAAACAATTCTTGGCTAAGGCTGAAAGTGAATTAACACCCGAAGAAGTAAAGGAACAACAAAAGTTTGCTTCGCTGGTACAAACTCCTGCCAATAAAATTTTACTGTCGAAAATGTTGGACGAGTCGTCGCAGATTCGTAATAACAAAAAACTGGCAAAGCGCATGAAGTTGCTTATTGAGGAATATGGAGTTCCCGATTTTTTTGGTCCTCTTGATCAGGCAATGCTGAAGTTATTTACAAGTGTAGGCTATTTATTTAATGGTATATCTATACCCATCTTTAAGGACCGTCTTCGTCAAGAGACAAATAAAATAATTATAGGAGAAGAGCGTCCCGAACTAACCAAGCATTTAGGACATAGATGGCAAAGCCATATAGGACAGAATGTAAACTTATTGGGAGAGGTTGTTTTGGGAGACAGTGAAGCTAAGCATCGCTATGAGCATTATCTGGATGCATTGAAGGAACCGGATATTAATTATATATCTATAAAATTATCAGGTATCTATGCTCAAATCAAACCATTGAACTATGAGCAAAATAAGAAAGAACTTTGTGAGCTTGTTGCTAATATATACCAGCAAGCAATAGATTATCCATATACTACGCAAGAGGGCACTAAGAAAGCTAAGTTTGTAAATCTGGATATGGAGGAGTATAAGGATGCAGAGCTAACACTAGATGTGTTTGAGACGGTTTTGAATATGCCCCAGTTTCAGAATTATACAGGAGGAATAGTTGTGCAAGCCTATTTGCCTGATGCGCCACTCTATCATCAACGATTATTGAAGATGGCAAAGCAGCGAGTTGCAGAAGGTGGAGCACCTCTTAAAATGAGATTGGTAAAAGGTGCTAATCTTCAAATGGAAAGCATTATATCTTCGATGAAGGGATGGGCTAATCCCGTTTTGCCAACCAAAGTTGATGTTGATGCAAACTATTTGCATATTTTGGATATAGCTCTATTACCCGAAAATGCTAAGGTATTGCATGTTGGTGTGGCATCGCATAATTTTTTTACAATTGGATATGCATATCTGTTGAGTGAAAAGAATAATGTGAAAGATTATATTACATTCGAAATGCTCGAAGGTATGGCAAACCATCTGCCTCGTGTAATGAGAGGTTTAGGAAAGCAAATCATATTATATACACCGGTTGTAAAGAAAGAGCACTTCCTTAATGCTGTATCTTATTTGGTTAGACGCTTGGATGAGAATACAGGTAAGGACAATTTCTTGAGTTATTCGTTTAATTTAAAATTAGATAGTCCTCATTGGGATTTTTTAGCCAATCAATTTCTTGAAGCATACGAGAGAAAGGACAGCATAAAAGCAGAAGCTTTTAGAAAGCAAAATAGAAAAGAGAAGCCTATTCCTGTAAAAGATATAAATAAGTTTCATAATGAAGCCGATACTGATTTAGATTTACCCGTTAATAGAGAATGGGCATTAAATAAATTGAAGAAGTGGGGCAGTGAGATAAATGCCGATAATTACAAAATACCTGTTCAGATAGGAGATAAGGAAGTAACGACCGAAAGCCAGAAGAAGTATTACGATAGAAGTCGCAATGATGAAGTTTGTTTCTGTGAGGCTAGTTTATCATCATTAGAACAAGTAAAAGAGATTATTACAATTGCAGAATTAGATCAATCGGGTTGGAGAAAGACTAAATTAGAGAAGCGTAACGAAATCTTACATACAGTAGCCGATAATATATCGGCGAAGAGAGGTGATTTGATTGGATGTATGTCGGCAATTACGGGCAAAACGTTTATGGAAGGTGACGTAGAAGTTTCGGAAGCTATTGATTTTTGTCGATTCTATCCGATAACGATGGAATCTTTTGAAAAATTGGATACTCTATCATATACACCGAAAGGTATTGTATTAGTTATTCCACCATGGAATTTTCCGTTAGCCATTCCCGTTGGAGGTGTTGCTGCAGCATTGGCAGGAGGTAATACGGTAATTTTAAAGCCTGCAACAGTAGCTTTACCTATTGCTTGGGAATTTGCCCAATGCTTCTGGGATGCAGGTGTACATAAAGATGCGTTACAGGTAGTATGCACCGATGGAAGAGAGCCTTTGAATTATCTGACTGCTCATCCATCTATAAAGCATGTTATTCTTACGGGAGGTACTGATACTGCATTCCGTTTATTAGAGAATAGTCCACGTACACCGCTTTCTGCTGAAACAGGAGGAAAGAATGCAATTATACTTACAGGTAATGGTGATCAGGATCATGCTATTTTGAATGTTGTTTCGTCTGCATTTAGCAATGCAGGTCAAAAATGTTCGGCATGTTCGCTATTGTTAGTTGATAAAGATATTTATAATGATGAGAATTTTAAATCTAAGCTAAAAGATGCTGTAAAGAGTCTTCATACAGGAAGCGTTTGGAATCCAGGTAATATAGTAGGTCCCATGATTACTAATGATAATGATAAATTGTTGCATGCAATTGATAATCTGGAAGCGGGAGAGTCGTGGTTAGTGGCTCCCGAATTTGTGGACAAGAAGAAATACATTCTAAAACCTACTGTTAAGTGGGGAGTAAAGCCATCCAGTTATACGTTTAAGACCGAATTGTTTGCTCCCTTATTAGCTGTTGTGTGTATAGATGATTTGAAACAGGGAATTGATTATGTAAACTCTTCGGAATACGGACTGACTTCCGGTCTTCAAAGTTTGGATGAGAACGAACAAGAACTTTGGAAGAATACGCTTGAGGCCGGTAATTTATATATAAATAGGGGCATTACGGGTGCTATCGTTAATCGTCAACCTTTTGGCGGAATGAAATGTTCTGCTTTTGGTGGAGGCATTAAAGCGGGAGGTGTAAATTATGTATCTTGTTTCGTTGAGTTTACCGAAAAAGAAACTGTAACTGCTGAATCGTCTAATTCTTCTTTAAGTGAGCTTGTTGAAGATAAGAAGTCGAAAGCCCGATTAGATTTTGCTACTGTTAATTATAGAAAAGTATGGCGTGAAGAGTTCTTTGAAGAACGCGATGTAAACCATATTTATGGCGAGTCTAATATATTTCGTTATTTACCTTTACGAAAAGTAGTTCTTCGTATTCAGCCAAATGATAATTTGTGTGATGTGCTGTTAAGTTTATTAGCTGCTTCTACTGCAAAGACTCACTTGTTTGTAAGTATTGATGCTGATAACAATAAATTGAAGGCATTAGAGAAAGCTGTTTCAATAATTAAAGGTATAGATATAGTTATCCAGAACGAAGAGCAATTTATAGCTGATATGGATAAGTATGAGCGTGTAAGAACTTGTTCGGCTAATCTGTCGGATGCTATATTTGCTAAAGCGGCTAAATTAGGAAAGCATATTGCTACGGACAAACCTTTAATTGAAGGTCGATTAGAATTACTTCACTATATGAAAGAGCAAAGTATTGCCTTTGAATACCATCGTTATGGTAGTATATTCGATGAGCACAAATAATTAGTGTAATGTATATAACAAAAAAAGGACTCAATATTGAGTCCTTTTTTATATCTGGTAATATAGTTATTAGCTATTTATCAATGAGAATAGTTCTTCAGCAGCTTCGCGAGGACCGTCTTTGCTACGTCCGTCAATAGCTAATGATGTATGTATCTCTCCGATTTGCACACCGTTATCTTTCATGTCTTTGAAGTATTGACGTACTAGTACTTCAGTTTCAGCACGTTCTTGTACTGGTCCGAATGGATTTGCAAAGTATGACTTTACTAGACCTTTTTCAGTAGTTGTTCCTTTAGCTTTACGAGCACCATCTTCGAAGATACCAATTGCTTTAGCCAAATCATCGTGGAATACGATTTTTTGTTCAACATCTTCGTAGTTATTAGCATATAGCATAATATCTACTTTATATCCTTTAGATATTATTTCGTAAGTTGAAATAGGAATAGTTACACGAGCATTGATTTTGTCAGGATTGGTATAAATACCTCTATCTAACTGTTCATAAGCATAAGCAGGGTCAAGGTCATCGATACGAACAAAAGCTCCGATCTCAGTACCATATCCTTTGATTGAACCATCAGCTTCTTTGTTAAGGAATCCCATGTCATCGAATATTACACGCATGTGGCGAATGTAATTTTCGTTAAGACTACGGAAGGCTTCCAAGCTTTCAGATTTACCTGCACCGCTATCACCCATAATGATGATATTAGATTCGTTTCCGTTTTTCAATACAATGTTTACCATTGCACCATGAATAGGTAATCTGTTGAATTCTATTTGTTTTACATTGTGAAGTGTTAATAACATCTTCTTCAAGTATCCGAAATAATCGATATCGTCGCAATAGTTTGCATATCCGATCAAGATATCGTTCTTCTTATCTTTGTAATAGAATGTTCTTTTTTCTTCGTGTCCGTCAGGATATCCGAATACATAGATAATATCTGGTTTCTTACCAATATATTCGCTTTCTTTTGCAAGTTCGAATAGATTTGAAAGACCAATACCATGTGCCATGAAATCTTTGTGGAAATATACGAACGTTAGCATGATACCTACTTTTGCAGGGAATACAAACCAATCGTCTTCGTTGAGAACAATGTTTTCAAGAGGATTTTGGTGGTGTTCTTGAAAAATGCCATCACGAGTATTACGTTTTGTATATGTAATAAATGGAGGGCGTATTACAACTGTACTGATAAATGGTATAGCTGATAGTCCTTTGTATTCGATAGGACAGTTCCAATTAACATCGTTAAGAGTTAATGAAGCTGTTGCTCCTACTGTTTTTTGACGATATACTCTTTGTTCGAATCCGTTCACAGTTTCGGTGATTCTGCGTGCAGTTGTAAGTACAAGGTCGTTGAATAAATCATTGGCTTGAATAAATCTTACATTTTGAAGACCGTCACCTAAACTTGAATTACGTACAATTGAGTATCTTTCAAGATTTTTCCAGAATTGAATCAATAGATCAATAAGTTCGATAAATAAATCTTTATCTGCAAAGAAAGCGCTGTACTTATTGTCTACTTCTATTACTTCTTCTATTTTGAAAACAGTCAATAATTTAAAAGATTCGATTAGAGATTCAACTAGATCTTCATCAAGTTTGAAACTTTTGATATAGTGATCGTATATGATAGGATCATCCTTTTTTATTTTTTGAATAAATGCTTCCACTACGCGTTTAAAACCATAGCTACTAAGTAACTTTTGTTTAGTGTCGCAATATTTTAGAGTGAAATTTATCATCGCTTTATCACGCGATAGGGTGAATTCATGTAGCATATCTTCTCTTACTCTTTGATTATTAATATTTGTAATTTGATATCTTTTTGTCTAGTGTAGCAAGCAAAGTTAAAAAATAATTCAGACTAATTGTCGTAAATAGAGTATTTATCTGTTCTGGTTTTTGTTAAAAATACTTTCTTTTATTATTTTTTATGGGCGATTGATGTAAACTATTAGGGCTCATTGGCTGTTTATATAGTATTAATTTCTTCATACAAAAAAGAATAAAATTATGAGCTCAAAAATTGAACAAATTTTAGGTGATTCTGCATCTTATCTTTTGAACCACACTAGTAAAACAATCGACAAATCGCTTATTCATGTGCCGACTCCGTCGCTTATCGATAATCTTTGGATAGATTCTGATCGGAATATTCAAACATTGAATAGTTTTCAAACGTTATTGGGGCATGGTCGTTTAGCTAACACAGGTTATTTATCTATTTTACCGATAGACCAAGGTATTGAACATACAGCAGGTGCTTCATTTGCTCCTAATCCGATGTACTTCGATTCGGAGAATATAGTGAAGCTGGCAATCGAAGGAGGTTGTAATGCTGTTGCTTCTACATTTGGAGTATTGGGATCGGTTGCACGTAAATATGCACATAAGATTCCTTTTGTTGTAAAAATAAATCATAATGAGTTATTGTCATATCCTACAACATACGATCAGGTTTTGTTCGGAACAGTTAAAGAGGCTTGGAATATGGGAGCTGTAGCAGTAGGTGCTACTATATATTTTGGCTCCGAAGAAAGTCGTAGACAGTTAGTAGATATTGCCAAAGCTTTTGAATATGCTCACGAGTTGGGTATGGTTACTATTCTTTGGTGTTATTTGCGTAATCCTGCTTTCGCTAAAGATGGTGTTGATTATTCTGCTGCAGCCGATATGACTGGTCAGGCAAATCATTTAGGAGTAACTATAAAGGCAGATATTATAAAACAAAAACTACCTACTAATAATGGTGGCTTTACAACTATTAAATTTAGTAAGACCGATCCTAAGATGTATTCGGAGTTGACTACCGATCATCCGATCGATTTGTGCCGTTATCAGGTTGCCAATGGATACATGGGTCGTGTAGGTTTAATAAATTCGGGTGGAGAGTCTCATGGGGCTTCAGATTTAAAAGAAGCTATCTATACAGCTGTAGTAAATAAACGTGCTGGAGGTATGGGGTTGATTTGCGGTCGTAAAGCATTCCAGAAACCAATGAAAGAAGGCATCGAACTATTAAATAGCATTCAGGATGTTTATCTAGATAAGAGTATAACTATTGCTTAAGGTTGCAGATCTTGTTATATTAGATACATTTAAATAACTAGATTTTGAATCTACATAAAAAGAAGAGAGGTTATTCACTGCGAATAATCTCTCTTCTTTTTATGTGGTACTAATGTTCGTTTATAGGGATGCTGTATATGATGATAAAATATTACTTTGAGCCAGATATTTGTGGTCATCGGCATAAATGTAAAGCAGAGTTCCTCCTTTTATTGTATTGATAATTGGTTTACTTAGTGCCTGAGGTAGTGCAGGGCATCCTTGGCTGCGGCCAAGTCGTCCCGAAGCTATAACCGATGGGTTAGAGTAGGGGGCGCCATGAATAACAATAGCACGCTCTTTAGCCCGATCATTGATACCTCTTTCGAGACCATTTAAAACGAGAGAATAGCCGTTTTTACCTTCGTATGTACTTTCTGTCAAATAGAAGCCTAAAGAGCTTTTATAAGAGCCGTTCTCGTTAGAAAACGAAGTGGCATAGTTTTCGCCACTATTTCTGCCATGTGACACAAGAGAAGAATAAAGCAATTTTTTCTGTTTCATATCCAAAACATACAAACGTTCCTCTGTTGAGGGTTTTGTAAAATCGATTAGAGTGATAATATCTCTGTTTTTCTCCTGAACTTTGTTGTAACCGACAAATGCTTGCTCAAAGGCAGCATAATTAACGATGTTTTCTAAATGCATATCAGTATAAAGTTTTTCACATTCAGAAGTTGCAGAAGCAAGTAATACGGGATCTTTATGATTAGTGACTGAATAGCCCACTGGTAGAAAGAACATTAAAATGTAAATTATAACTTTTTGCATAAATAAGATAATAAGTATAGTAAAATATTACTGCTTTATTTAATTGCAGGGTTTAATATTAGTCTTTGACCTTAGCGCCCACAAAGTTACATCTTTTAAATGAGAATAAAAGTTAAGTTTTTTCAATCAAAAATAAAAACTAGAGTTTGTTCTGTCGGAGCCCAGTCATAAATGAATTTAGCATGAGATGTAGCATTACGTACACACATATGCGAACGGGGGGTAGTTCCTAGTGATGGGCTAAACTCTATAACTTTTGTACTAGGAGCATTCACAGGAATACCATGTATGTAGCCTCCATTGGAGAAGCGGCTGGCGTAAGGAGCAAAGCCTCCTGTTTCTTGCGACCCATCTACAAGATAAACCATTTTAGACTTTTTTTCTTGAATCACAAATATTCCTTTTGGTGTTTCCTGCATATGAGGAGGTTTGTGTAAACCAGTGGTAGCAGGATTCATACTTCTGACAAGCCATTTAGAATCAACTTTTTCCAGTGTAGCTATGTTCTGATTTGTCAAATCTATAAAGATTGCTTTTCTGAATATTATTGTATCGTTTATGGCTTTGATATATTTTTGAGGTACAAGCCATTCTCCTTTCATATCAACAGTTGTTATCTTCACTAATCTTGAAGAATCATTATTGATTAGCTTTACCAACGATCCGTCTCTTCCATATATTTCAGCAACAGTAGAGTCGGTAGGTAAGAATAAAGGCACCGATTGATATCTTTCAACTCCCAATGTATCCGAAATACGTTTGTATGAATCTCTTTTATATACCTTAACGAGTGGAGCTTCACCATTCTTGTTTTTATAGTTTTGTAAAATAGCCCACGAAGCGGGTACTGCTTCTATCGAATCGAGCAGAGCCAATCGTTTACGTATTTTATTCCATTGAAATACTCTTACAGTATCTTTATATGGATATGTGTCTTCTAATGTGTGATCATCATAAAGAAATGCTTTTTCTATTTCTATTTTTTCCGGATCAAAACTGATAGGTTCAGGTTTCTCTGCTACGACAGAATCCTCTGCCTGAGTATTAAGAGGCGCTTCTTGTTGAGTCTTTTGATTGCAAGAGTTTAAAGTCACGAGACCGATGATTAATAGTAATGTGGCTTTTTTCATTATACTGTCAATATATTTGTTTTTTTGTAAATCGCTATCTTATTTTAGCTGTTTAACTATACAAACAAAGCAAGGAATGTTATTGTTCCCTTAAAACTGCAATATAGTTAAAAATGTGAATTTTTGCTAACGGATGTAGAAGAAAAGCCAAGAAAGGAGTTTGATTGATAGTAGTTTCCTTTCTTGGCTTCGTGGTATATGAAAAATGAAGAACGTCAGAGCGAAATGGTATATTCTCCCTCGTAAAAGAAGTTACCGTTAATTATTTGTTTTGTTTTATCGGGCATATTAACGCTTATTTCATATAACCCTTCGAGGGCAATAATTCTATTGATATGCGATTTGTAATTGGCTTTTTTTATGACTACTTTACCTGTTACTTCTTTGTTTTTGATGTTTTTTTCCGAATCCGTAAAATGTCCATTCAGAATACTGAAAGTTCCAACATCATTGGTCTTATCCATCTTTTCCCACTTAAGTTGTATTTGTCTGTTTTTCTCTTGACCGCAGAAATTATATATTATTGATGGAGATGTTAATGATACGGTGATTTCTATATCTATATTCTCTTTTAAGAGAAAAGATTTCCCTTCTACGGTATATTTAAAGTAATTATTGTTCTCGTTATTCTCATTAAGTTTCAAACTGTTTTGACATGATACATTGTGTGTGTAAAATATGATAAAAAGAATAACTAGTATAGTTCTCATAATTGTTTAAAGTTTGTCTTTAGTTATTGTTTTACATACTATATATAAAAATATATACATGAAATAGTACTGTTGTTTTGCTATTTTTGTAAGTTTTGATTGTTTTCAATAGTGGGCTTGTATCTATTCTTATAATATTATAGAATACAAATTTACCGTATTTAGGGGAGGTGTCAATTCTTAAAAAATGGATAACTATTCACAATATTGATATATTTAAATAGCTTTTGAAGTTGTGTGCGAAAAAGGGAAGAAATAAAAAGAGCTTATCTGGATGACAAGCTCTTTTTATGATTAAAATAGTGTAGAGTTTTATTGTAATATTTCTATACCTATTTTAGGTAGGTATTCTTTCCTAAAAGAATGTTATAAGGCTATAAGCCGGTTTATTCGTCTGATATCTGTTCAAATATTTCTTTCTCTGGATTCCATTCAAAATCGAGTCCTCTCCGAAAAGTAAGTATGTCTTTCACCTGAGGTTTCCATTCTACTACAACAGATAAATCTTGAGTTATAGTATTAACAGGATTATCCAGATAATCTTCGTCTTCATCACCATATAAGAAACGCCATCCGCTATCAATCTTTATTTCTGAATTTTCGCGGTAGCAATATCCGATATAATCATTATCGAGTGCTCTTTGAGTGACAAATGCATACTTCTGCATGTCTGTATAATCTTTTATTGAGGGATCATCCCAATTCTCATCGTTCTGCATAGGTCGGATTTTATATTATAAATATGTTATGATTGTTATTTGAATTATTCAAAATTGAATGTTAATGTTATCATTCTCGATTTAGCCGAATTAAGAGCTCTTGTGTAAATCAAAAGCTTCTCATCAGTAAGGTCTGAGCGGTCTTTTTCCAGTATATCCTTTAAACCAAATGAGAATCTTAGCTCAGGGCTAAGTTTGAATAAAGGAAAATATAGATTACAGCCTAGCCCTATTTCTATACCATAATCTACGTTATTAAGTTTTATAACGGGTTCTTTCTGTCCTCCGATCTGTGTATTGATAAAGCCTCCTGCTAGCACGTAGGGACGGATATTATTTAAACGCTCAGAACTGAATCGCATATGTATAGGCAGCGAGAGGTAGTTGTTCTTTATACTCGTCTCAAAGTTTTCATGCTTACCGTTCTGCTCACTAAATATAAATCGTTTTTCTCCAAAATTCAAAGTTGGTATAACTCTTAGATTCATATATTGATTGATGTATCGATCGGCAATAATACCCACACTAAGCCCGGGAGAGTAGGAGGGAATTTCGGAAAACCAGACACTATTATCGGGGTTGACGAATCCTGTATGAGATAAAATCAAGTCCTGTGTACTTAATCCAAGAGTAAAACCTAAGTGAAATAGTTTTTGGTCGGCATATGGTTGGTTTTTTACCTTTTGCTTCTGAGCAAAAAGGTTATTTCCATAAGTGATTAACAGACAGATAAGGATTATATATTTATTGCAATTTCTCAAAATAATATACTTTTAGGTAAATGTCATATCAAGATGATGACTGCATCTTGAGTGTTTTGACTTTGGATCGGTAAAATTAAGCAGAAAATATAAATAATCACTTTTTTTAGGATCAATTATTTATATTGTTGTTAATAAGTATTTTAAGGTGGATTGGGGATTGTTTATATCAATAAAAGGTGTAAAGTATTTGTATAATCTCGCAGATTGGTGTTTGAATAGAAAAAAAAAGGCTATATCTTTGTTAGGTCATATAGAAAAGTAAGTATTAACTATAAAAGTATTGAAGTCATGGCTTATGTAATTAACGAAGATTGTATTGCATGCGGTACATGTATTGATGAGTGTCCTGTAACTGCAATTTCAGAAGGAGAGATCTATGTAATCGATCCTGATACATGTACAGATTGTGGCACTTGTGCTGATGTATGTCCAACAAGCGCAATCAGTCCAGCATAATTTGCTGAAGAAGAAGTATAAAAGGACTACATTGTAGTCCTTTTTTATTTAGACATAAGTATAAGGCTTTGTAAATATTTACTATTCTTTAAAGATAAAAACAACCAAGGTCTGTGACCTTAATTTAAAAATAAGAAATGAGTTTAATTGAAGATTTGAACTGGCGGTATGCTTGCAAAAGAATGAATGGCAAGACTGTTGAACAAGATAAGATAGATACTATACTTGATGCTATACGTTTAGCTCCTACTTCTATGGGGATGCAAATATTTAAGGTATCGGTAATTACAGATCCTAAAATAAAAAATCAGATTTTAGAAGAGGCTGCTCCAAGACAAATGATGATAAAAGGTTGCTCTCATCTTTTGGTATTTTCGGCTTATACTAAGCTTACTCAAGAAGATGTGAACGAATATATTGATCATTTGGGTGAAGTAAGAAATATAACAGGTGCAAGATTAGAGGAATACAGAACAAAATGGAGCTTCTTGCTAGGTATGTCTGAGCAGGAAATATTCGAATGGTCGGCTCGTCAAACCTATATAGTTATGGCATATGCGTCTATTGCAGCAGCTTCGTTGAGAGTTGATTCAACTCCCGTAGAGGGCTTTAATGCTTCAATAGTTGATGAGATACTTGGCTTACCAGAGAAAAATTTAAGATCTACGCTTCTATTTCCTCTTGGTTTTAGAGATAGTAACGAAGACCATTTGGCTGATACGCCCAAAGTAAGGAAAGATATTAAAGATCTATTTATTTTCTAACGATATAAATAATAGATTTATTATTGAATAAGAAAAAGCCGAAATATTATTATTTCGGCTTTTTCTTTTAATATGTTGTGTTATTCTAAAATTGTTTGACACCAAATTGATTTACTTCAAAAAAGCATCTTGAACGGGTACTCCTCTCCATGCCTGAGGTTGTTTTAATCCTAATATCTTGGCAATGGTTGAGGCAGCATCATATACAATTGTAGAGTCTGTAATTTTATGATTTTTCTTGATACCTGCGCCACTAATAATGAAAGGTACTTGTACCTCTTGTAGAGTCTTACCTCCATGTCCTTTCTCTATACCACCATGATCTGCAAGAAGTATTATTACTGTTTCGTTGGCTATGCCTGCTTCATGTACAGCATTTATAATTTTGCCTACCCGTTGATCTACTATCTCTAATGTTGAATAATATTCGGGGGTATCGTGTCCTATTGAATGACCAACATGATCTGGTTCATCGAAATGAATAAAAATAAAGTCTGGCTTTTCTTTCATTATAATTGCGGCAGCTGTGTCTGCAGAAAGGTTCTCATTCGATTGGGTAGGAGCTACAATATCAATAATATCTTTTTCGACCAGATATTCGATACCTTCCCAACTATATACTACTGCCATTTTACTATTGGGTTTCTGCTCTCTTAATATTGTAAATATAGAAGGGAATTTTCCGTATTTGCTAACCGTAACCGATGGTATTTCGGGAGTTTTACTTCCCCATTCCGTATATCCGTGGAATGTAGGACCTGCACCCATTAATATTGAAGCCCAGTTTACGGCACTCGAAGATGGTAATACCGTTCTCATTTCAAGAGTTATAGATCCATTCTGAGCAAGTTTCTTGATGTTTGGGATATTTGCTTTCTCGAAAGCATAACCACCAAAGCCATCACAACCGATTAATACTACATGTTTTGCTTTGTTGGCTGCATTTATTTGAAATGCGACGAAGAATAAGATTAAGAATAATAATTTGTTTTTCATCTCTAATAATATTGGTTAATATAAAATAAGGTTCAAATGATAGTAGCTAATTGAAGGTAAAGTAAGATAAATATCGCTATATTTTGAACTCTATAGACTTTGACTAATTAGAAGATAGGTATTTGAGAAAAACAAATGTATCGAAAATTTACTAAAAGAGAAGGCAGCTTAACGGCTGCCTTCTCTTTTTTAAAGAAAAATATTATTTCTTTACATCATCTATTGGGAGGTAGTATGTTGTAGTTGTTGGGGTATAGATACCAAGTGTAATGCAATTAAGCAATCCGTCAACAAAAGTCCAACTGGTTTCTGTCGTATAGTCTTTTCTGTCTCCAACATATTCTTTAGCAACTTGTGTTTCTCCTAAAGGAAGTAATCCCCACAACAAAAAATGATTCTTTTGAGAATTCACTTTTAGAGTTGGCTCTGTTATTGTCATATTACCATTAGCTACTCTTGATGTGTAGCATGAAGTCATAAGCACGCAGATAAGTGCCATTAGGCAGAATTTAATTCTACTAGTTTTCATAAATGAAATTTTTAAATTAGTGTAATTTTAGTTAATAAGTCGCCAAATGTATATATAAATATCCATATTCCTTTTATTATGTCTTAATGAAAATTAGATTAATTGCATTTTGTTTTATTTGATCTTTGGCTTCGAATAAACCATAGCTTAAAATCTGTTTTGAACTGATTTATCTCATCTATCATATTTTTATTAACTTTGATATAGAGAATCAATTATATTTCAATGCAGAAAAAGAGAATACTCATATTCAATGATTGCTTTTATATGGGGGGAACAGAGATTCTCCTTGTTAATTTATTGAATCATTTAGTAGAGAAGGAGTGTGCTGTAACTTTATTATTGCCCAACCCTTCCGAAAAGAATACATTATTGAGTAGAGTCTCTTCTAAAGTTCCTGTCAAATATATTTTCCCAAACGAACTTATAGGTTTAAAGAAACTTCTTTATAAGAATATACTCATATTCTATCCACGGTTATATGCCAAGTTGGTAGGTTTTAAAGAAGATGATTATGATGAAGTTGTTTGCTTCAAAGACGGCTTCTATTCTATACTATTCAGTAAACTAAAATTGCCTAAATATCTTTGGATACAGAATCACCCTTTTGAAAGGGATTATAGTAGTCATAATTTAAAAGAATGGCTTTCGTATACTCTAAATAGATTTCAGATTAATCGTATGAACCGTTCATTTGATCGATTTGATGAGGTTATATGTGTATCCGATTCATCAAGGAGAAGCTATATAAATCTTTATCACGGAGGAAAGGCCAAAAGAGAGATAAGAGTCTTGTATAATGCATTAGATTTATCGAGTATTGTTGATAGAGCACAAGAGCCTGTTGATTTACCTGCGTTTACAGGGGTCAGTTTTATAGTAGTTATTCGTTTGTCTTATGAGAAAACAGTAGATCGTATTATCTTAGCTTCAGATCGATTAAAAAATGAAGGTTATGATTTTAATTTTCTGATTGTAGGGGATGGAGACGAATTTGATAAATTACAGTCCATGATTTCTGAATATAAATTAAATGATCGGATTAAAATGTTGGGACGCGTAGCAAATCCTTTTCCCTACATGAAAAGAAGCGATTGGTTTCTTTGTCCTTCATCTCGTGAAAGTTTTGCATTGACTCTGCTTGAATCTACGGCTTTAGGTACTCCTGTTATTACTACGGATTGTGGAGGTCCTGAAGATGTAATAGAAAGAGGCAAATACGGAATACTCACCGAGAATAGTTCGGAGGGTGTTTATATGGGCATGAAGAAAGTGTTGGATGATCCTGCTTTACTTCCTTACTTTGTATCAAAAACCGATGAGTGCATGAAACGTTTCGATTATCAGAAATGGCTTAATGAAGTTGATCATATATTGAGAGTCTAAGAAACTCTTTAAACTTTTGTTATTGATTTTACCCCGTTCTTTTTCAAATAAAATTTACACCATTGATTGATGCCGCAAGCGTCACATTTCGGGCTTCTTGCTGTGCATACATATCTACCATGCAGTATAAGCCAATGATGAGCTATCGATAAAAGCTTATTAGGTATATGTTTTACCAATTCTCGCTCTGTTTCTAACGGTGTTTTAGAGTTATTGGTTAAACCAATTCTATTGGAAACTCTAAATACATGCGTATCTACTGCCATAGCAGGTTTGTCGAAAGCTACAGACAATATAACATTGGCTGTTTTGCGTCCTACTCCCGGTATTGACTCTAACTCGGATAGAGTACTAGGTATTTTTCCTCCAAATTCGGAAGTTAACTTTTTAGCCATACCGAGAAGGTTCTTCGCCTTATTATTCGGATATGATACACTCTTTATATATTCGTATATTTCTTCCTTAGAGCTTTCTGCCATAACTTCAGGGGTAGGGAAGGCTTCGAATAAAGGAGGCGTTATAATGTTTATTCTCTTATCGGTACATTGGGCTGAAAGTATAACAGCTATTAATAGTTGGTAGTGGTTATCGTAATGTAATTCGGTTTCGGCAACAGGCATGTTTTTTTGAAACCAAGCTATAATATTTTCGTATCGTTCCTTTTTAGTTATCATCTCTTTAAAGTTGTATTGTCAGTGTCACAAATTAGTGGGTTCTGTTTGAACCTTCTTTTATGATCGTATTACAAAAATAGTAAATATTCGTAAGACATTAATAAAAAAGAAGAGAGGCTGTCCAATTTAGACAGCCTCTCTTTATATTAAAATAGGGTTATTCTTTAATTAGAAGAATTTTACTCTATTATCTACTACATTCATTTTGTTTTTCAGTGCAGGCATTGCTTGAGACATTACTCTGTACATATTTTGACTGTTTGTAGTTTGTTTGAATGATTCCAAATTAAAGTCTTTACTTTGATCTGCCTTGTTCACTACAGTGATAGCTAGAACACCATTGTCGCCTTTTACAGGAGCTTCAAGTTTATTTACAGTACCTAACTCCGAATATACATTTAGAGCTGATTCTCTACCGATACCTTGAATGTTTGGTGTATTGAAAGTTACAAACTTAACTGTGTCAACTTTAGTTCCTATTGCTTCAGCATATCCATCAAGAGACGATATGTTTTTGGCTTTAAGATCAGCAATCATTTTCTCAGCTTTCTTATCTTTAATCAATTCAGCTTTCAAGCCTTCTTCAACCTCTGATACAGGAAGGAATCCTTGAGCAATTCTTGAATCAATAAGAGCTACAATTTTATAATCTGCAAGATCAAATTTCTTAACTGAACCAACTTTCTCGTTGAATGCCCAAGTTATAACTTGGCGTGACCCATTGATTTGGTTGATATTAGGGAATGATCCTGAAATTAGAGAATTTGCAACAACGTCATATCCTTTTTCTTTTGCAGCTTTTACAAAGTCTTTAGGGTTTCCGCTTTCTGTTACGAATTGTCCTAGCTCATTATCCAAAGTGATAAGAGTTTGATCGCTTACCGATACTGGCATTTGAACTAGAGCTAATTTATATTTTGTTACAGGTTGAGTCTTTTGTTCAACTTTGATGATTTGGATTTGTCCTTGCAAGTTCAATTTAGTTATTTCGCCAACAGGAGTTTTGAAAGAAGCATCTACAAACTCTTTTCCTGCTGATGACAATTGAGCTTCAGTAACCCATCCTACTTCTCCTCCGTTTGATTGAGGGAATATTTCGTTTGCTACTACATCAAAAGCTTTACCTTGTTTGATAACATTGATAATACTGTCTGCTCTGTTATTAGCTACTAATTTATCAGCTCCTTCAGGAATTATTATCATACTTAGTTTCACAGAGTCTGGTGCCGCTGTACGATCGATAAGCTTATATATTCTGAAAGCTTCGTTATCGCGTATTGGTCCATAAATATCACCAATTGAAGCAGCTTTTACAAACGTAGCCTCTTCTGCTGATAGGTTCTTTTCAGAGAAAAATACATCTTGAAATGGTACTTCAGAATAATCTGCAACAACTAATGCAGGATTAGTAGCTTCAGCCAATTTCTCACGAGCAATGTTAGCTTCTTTTTCTACTTCAGCAAAATCACTTTCGCTAGGAACGATTTGTTTAGTGAAATAAGATACTTTTCTTAACTCTTCGAAAGTCTTGAAATTGTTTTTACGATCGTTGTATAATTTCTCAATTTCTTTGTCAGTAACTGTTACAGTAGAATCAGGTATAGATGAGTATCTGTTGATAACGTATGCTATGTCTGATGTTGATTTAGAAGCGTCGCTATTAGCTTTAGCCTCTGTGTCATTTACCATAATTGTACCTGCAAGCAGAACATTATACTTTTCTTCTAAGCGTTGGTATTTAACCATGTTCTGAATAGTTTCCCAAACAGATTTTAGGTTTTCCAATTGAGCTTGCTGATCTAGAGGCACAGTTTTAGCATCTGTACTTACCAATGTTACAAATTGAGTAAGTGCTGCTTGGCTGAATTGTCCTGTTTGAGGATCAGTGAAGACTGGTATTTGACGTAATACTGGAGAAATATTTGCTCCAAATATTAAATCGTGTAACTCTCCTTCCGAAACAGTTAAGCCTAAGCTTTTAGTTTGTTCATTAAGCATAAGTTCTTTTACCATCTGCTCGTAAACAAATTCTCTGATTTGCGAATTAGTGTTCTCATCCAAAGATGTTTGTCCACTAATTATTTTTTGGAAGTTCTCGAAGTCAGTCACTCTTTTATGATAATCTCCGGTTGAAACAACCTCTCCATCTACAGTGAAAGCTTTATCTCTCTGTTTGTTGATGAATGATGTTAATTCATTCCATGGAAAAATAAAAGCCAACAGCGCAACGGCAATTACACCGATAAGCAATCCGGCTTTATTTCTAATTTTCTGTAATGCAGCCATTTAAACGAACTATTAAATTTTTATTATTATTGTGATTTATTCTTTTAAATAATTTTAGCGAGCGAAGATAGTAATTTTAGCTTGAAAATCAGTTTAAATAGCAAAAAATGTGAGTCTTTATAAGGCTTCGATTGATATTTGTCATTTATCTGCTAATATTAGATTTTAGTATAGCTTATTATTTGCTAACGGGTTTGTAAATATACAGGTATTAGAGTCTTGGTTTATATATTTACTAGCGAAACATCAAGAGCCTAATTTTGTGGATCTTGATTCTGATTTTCTTTTTCCTCGACATAAATATATGTATCGCGTGGTTTGAATATGCGATATTGGGTCATATTCATATTCGACTCAAAGCCTATTCCTTTAAGCATAAGCTTCTCAGGTCTATTTATTTCTATATATTTATCTGAATAAAACCTTTGTTCTTTTTGATCCCAGAAAAGCTCGTCGGTGCTGAATGTTTCATTATTTATATTTTCAATAAATACATTCCCTTTCAGTTTCCAGAGCTTTTTGAGAGTAAAGTTCCAAGCAGTATCTGCTTTTAAGGTTACTTCTTTTTGAAAAAGAGTGTCAAATTGCTCTACATATATTCCTTCTGGAAAATACCAATGTGGGTCTTTTGCATTTTCGAAAGATTCCCAATCTTTTGTAATAAGTTTATATTTAATTAGCCCTGAATCGGAAATTAGCATTGTAACACTATCGTCTTGCATGCTAGGCATTGTTTCTCTATCCAGAGGTGCATTTATATATTCTTTTTTATCATTGTTACATGACATAAAAAAAGAAAGTATTAGGATAGCCAATAATGGCAATATCCTAATACCTTGTTTGTATTTATTTGATGAAAATAGATTCTTTTTAAGCATTGGTGAAAGAGATATTGAAAAAATATCCTAAGTTATCTTAGTTTGTTTTTCATAAACCACAATTCATTGATGCAAACTCCTACCGAAATTCCAAAGTATTGTTCTCTAACTAGATTGGCTTTTTCAGGATTCAAACTACGGTACTCCAAATTGATATTGATATATGATGTTCTTCCCGAATATACAACATCACGAATAGGAAGACCAAAGCCAAATGTAGCTCCATATTCTTTATAACCTGATATTTCCCCTAGATTGTTTTGTACATTAATATAAGAGTTACTATAGTTAACCCCTCCTCTGAATTTCATCCTTTTGACAAAATTTCTATCTCTGGGGTCTATTACATATTCGAGACCGGTATTGAAACGCCATACATTATTAAATCGGGTAGCTTGAGTAAGCCCGTCTCCCATATTTTCAGAATAACGTACTCTAGACCAGTTTTGGAATGTAACATCAGCACCTACAGTTAATCGTCTGTCGCGATTCCAGGTAAAACCTAGTCCATATGTACTTGGTAGGTCAGAATAGGCATCACTACCCGTAAAACGTGCAGTATCACTTGTTATAGGAGTATTTGAATTTCCTGCGGCATAGTCACTCTTAATCCTGTCAATTTGACCAGAAGTTGTTACCTTGGGAGATAATACTGCTCCTATTGTTAGTAAATCTTTCTTATTTAAAGGTAAAGTATATTGTACTCCTAAATCAAACTTCAAGGAGTTCATTGTTAGTTTGTGAAACTGAAATTCGGAGTTAGCAGAAGGTTCACTTGTAACTGACATGCTACGAGTATATTTTGTATTTCCAAACAAGAAAGATACATTACCTCCGATAGATAAATTCTCGATTGGCTCGTAAGCTAAACCTAAATATACTTGACTGAAATTACCAGATCCGGTGAAAGTTTTCGTTGTAGATATACCATTTCGGGTTTCTTGTGTACCAAATTGGTATCCTACCGATGAAAAGGGTAATATACCAAAACTCATTCCCATTTTTTTAGCAACACGAAATTGCATAGAAATGTAGTCCAAACCTCCATTGTTATCATTTTGAACGTTATTTCCTTCAGAAAAACGAGATTTGACATACGAAATCCCCATATCAAATATAAAAGTCAAAGAGTCTACACTTGTATAAGAAGCAGGGTTACCTGGGTTGGCGTCTAAGCTTCGTACCCCGTAAGTTATACCTCCCATCGCTCTTGATACGCCTACGGCTTGATTATTAAGCACTCCGTAACCATATCTACTATATGGAGAGTCGGTATTTTGTCCCTGTACGGGAATAAGGAAAGCGACAAGACCTGCCGTAAGCAATAATTTTTTATATCCCTGCATTATGTAAATATTCAAAAATAAACTTTTGTACTTTCATTTTTAGTTCTGCAAATGTATTATTTTTTAGTTGAGATTTTTACCTCTTTTCTACCTCTACCCTCATTTTGTTGTAAAATTTGCATATCTTAACTTTAAAGTATTAGCTTGGACTAGGCTTATTAAAATAGTTATACAAATTTATATATTCAATAAAACTATAGTAATGCTGTTTCTGCAGATAAATGAATCTCATTGTATTTTAGTATCTTTGTTGCCGAAATGTTACAACATTGCATATGATTGGGAAAGGGAAAGATGTGATACAAATTTATCTTCGTCGTTTTTTTGATTTTATCGAACCGGTAAAAGATATAGCGTACTTTCTATTTTTATTTCTTTTTTTTGAGCTACTTTGGAAATTATCGGTGCATGAGGCTGATAATGGAGAGTTGTTGATTGTATGGGGAAAAGATATTACAAGTTATATTTATCCTATTTGTTTGTGGACGGCTCAATTTACATACTACATTATTCATAATTTATTTGGCTTTAGCAGTTTCAATATAGATGGCTTGTTAATCTATTTTGATAATTCTTTAAAGATGAAAATTATATGGGGATGCACAGGTGTTAAACAAATGTTGCTATTCATTTTTATCTTAATATGTTATAAAGGACCAGCAAAAAAGAAGCTTGTCTTTATTCCTTTATCGGTACTCCTTCTCTTTTTTGTCAATATACTACGACTCATTGTTTCGGCTTTTATGATAAAGGACGGATTTCCAGATTGGTTTATTCCTATTAATGAAAGTCTTAATAATGTGACTTGGAATAATACCCCTCAGTCTTATTGGAAGTTTTACGAAGATTGGTATTATTTCTTTCACGATGGTTTTTTTAAGTGGATATATTACGATGGAGTCATGTTCCTCCTCTGGCTATTTTGGCAAGAAAAGTATAATTTACCTTACCAACGTAGTGAAATTTAAGTTTCAATGACATTTTTAGATAGCAAAAACATATTATAAAACATGTTTTTTGATTTTCTGTATGTATTATGTTTCTTATAATTAGATAGTTGTTGGTTTTTATCCGTTAATGTGCTCGCACACACTTGTTGTTTTCTAAGAATTCTATTGTATATTTGCTAAGAACCTTTAATAATAAAAAATATAGTCTTGTGTTCGAACACATAAGAAGTATCGTATAATCTAATACTATGGAAGACAAATCAATTATACGTATTGTTGATATTGCAAAATTGGCAGGAGTATCTGTGGGTACTGTTGATCGAGTTTTACATAATCGCGGACGTGTATCGGAAGAGAAAAGAATCAAAATAGAAAAAGTACTTAAAGAAATCAACTATGAACCAAACATGGTTGCCCGTTTTTTAGCATCGAAAAAAGACTACACATTTGCCGTATTGATTCCCTCCTTTATTGAAGGTGAGTATTGGGAATTGGTGACTACCGGAATAGATAAGGCTGTCGCGGAATTGAAGAATTTCAATATTGGAATTGAATATTTTTTCTTTGATCAGCAAGATGAATTTTCTTTTAATAACACTGTTAAAGCATTAAATCAAAGAGAATTTGCAGGAGTTGTTATAGCTACTATTTTTGGCGAAAGCGTAATCGGCTTATCTCAAAAGCTTGAAGAAAAAGAAATACCATACATATATATAGATTCTGATATACCCAATCAGCATAATCTGGCTTATTTTGGAGCCGATTCGCATATGAGTGGCATTATAGCTGCTAAATTGATGATGCGCGAAATAGGTGAAACAGGAGATATTCTCATTGGGAAAATAAAATACAAAGGAACGAGCAATTCGGTTCAGATGGAGACACGTGAACAGGGTTTTAAAGAATATCTCAATAATAATGGTTTCAAAGGGGAAATTTATTATTTAGAAATAGACTCGGAACAATCGAAAGATGTAGTAAATGAGCTTAAATCAATATTGAATAATACCAATAACAAGCTTGGAGCTATTGTATTTAATTCTCGAATATATGAACTAGTAGAGCTTTTTGAAAGTATTGCTTGTGGAGATAAAAAGATCAATCTTATAGGGTACGACTCAATAGAGAAAAATGTGGAGGCACTTAAAAATGATCAGGTGCTATTCCTTATTTCTCAGCGCTCCACTCAGCAGGGTTATGATGCTATAAAATCGTTGAGTAATCATTTATTATTTAGCAAGATTATCAATAAGATAAACTTTATGCCTATCGATATTTTGATGAAAGAAAATATAGAATATTACAAAAATTACAAATTATAATACTATGAAAAACAATTTGTTCTGTATTGAAAATAAAGTGATTGTAATCACTGGTGGATGTGGTGTTTTAGGTTCAGATATGGCTCAATATTTAGCCGCTCAAGGTGCTAAAATTGTGATTCTAGATCGTGTTAAAGACAAGGGAGAAGAACTTGTAAGCAAAATTAAAGGTGAAGGAAACGAAGCATTGTTTCTTTCAACCGATGTTTTGAACAAAGAAGTTTTAGAACAAAATCGAGATGAAATTATCAAAGTATATGGTAAAATTGATGTACTTATAAATGCAGCAGGAGGTAATATGCCGGGTGCTACAATAGGACCTGATAAGACGGTTTTTGATTTGGCAATAGATGATTTTAAAAAGGTGGTTGATTTGAATCTATTCGGAACAGCTATCCCGACTATGGTTTTTGCTAAAGCTATGGTCGACAATGGAGCAGGAAATATTATAAATATTGCTTCTGAATCGGCATTGAGACCTTTAACTCGAGTAGTGGGGTATGGAGCTGCTAAAGCTGCTGTGGCAAATTTCACAAAATATATGGCTGGAGAATTGGCTCTTAAATTTGGAGAAAAATTCAGAGTAAACGCATTAGCTCCGGGATTCTTCATTACTGAACAAAACAGAACATTGCTAACTAATCCAGATGGTACTTATACAGATCGTGCAAAAACAATATTAGCACATACTCCATTCAACCGTTTTGGAGAGGCTGACGAGTTGTTAGGTTCGTTGCACTATTTGATTAGTGATGCTTCGAATTTTGTATCAGGAACTATACTTGTAATTGATGGTGGTTTTGATGCATTTTCTATTTAAACTCTAAAATCTTAAGTCGTATTATAGTTAAGAATAAACAAACTTTTAAATTTAATATATAATGGTATTAAGTGAACAAACATGGCGTTGGTACGGTCCTAATGATCCAGTATCATTAGCCGATATCAAACAAGCAGGAGCAACAGGTATTGTTACAGCTCTTCATCATATTAAAAACGGTGAAGTCTGGACTGTGGAAGAAATCGAAAAGCGTAAGCAAATTATAGCAGAAGCTGGTCTTACATGGTCAGTAGTAGAAAGTATACCAGTACACGAATTTATCAAAACGCAGGAAGGTAACTATAAAGAATATATAGAGAATTATAAGGAAAGTATTCGTAATCTCGCTAAATGCGGAGTTATGATTGTAACTTACAATTTTATGCCCGTTTTAGATTGGACACGTACCGATTTAGCATTTACGGTTGCTGATGGCTCGAAAGCCCTGCGCTTCGAAAGAGCAGCATTTTTGGCTTTTGACTTGTGTATATTAAAACGTCCTGGAGCTGAAAAAGAATATAGCGCTGAAGATATAGCAAAAGCAAAAGCCAAATTTGAGAGTATGTCTCAGGCTGAAAAAGATCTATTAGTACGAAATATGATTGCTGGATTACCCGGTGCAGAAGAAAGTTTTACGCTCGAAGAATTCCAAGCTCAATTGGATAGATATGATGGTATAAATGAAGATAGACTTCGTTCCAATTTGATTGATTTCTTAAAAGAAATAGCTCCTGTAGCCGATGAAGTGGGAGTGAAGCTCGCAATTCACCCAGATGATCCTCCTTATGCAATATTAGGTTTGCCTCGTGTGTTAAGTACCGAGAATGATTTTCTTAAATTGGTTGAAGCCGTACCTAATACTTCTAATGGACTATGTTTTTGTACAGGTTCGTTTGGTGTAAGAGCTGATAATGACTTGGTAAAAATGATTCGAAACTTGGGAGACAGAGTAAACTTCGTGCATCTGAGAGCAACTCAACGTGATGCAGAAGGTAATTTCTACGAAGCAAATCATCTTGAAGGAGATGTGGATATGTATGGCGTTATGAGAGGATTATTAGAGATACAACAAAAAAGAAATATTTCAATACCATTCCGTCCCGATCATGGACATCAAATGATTGATGACTTGAATAAGAAAACAAATCCAGGATATTCGTGTATAGGGCGCCTTAGAGGGCTAGCCGAATTAAGAGGACTTGAACTTGGTATTGCTAAAACTTTGTTTGCAAACTAACGATTTTTAATAATCCAATAATAACCCATCAAAGGTCCATGACCTTAATCCATTAAATCATATGAAAAAAGTAGTGACTTTCGGAGAAATCATGCTAAGACTATCATCTCCCGGCTATCAACGCTTTATACAATCCAATAACCTAAATGCCACCTTCGGAGGCGGTGAAGCCAACGTAGCCGTATCCCTATCCAATTACGGCATACCCACCGATTTTGTAACCCGTCTACCCAAAAATGACATAGCAGAATGGTGCATATCAGA